>NZ_CP114903.1:5426784-5740176 GCF_027497255.1 Micromonospora sp. WMMD882 | reverse complement strand
CCACGTCACCCAGCGCGTCCAGGTGCCCCCGGGCCAGGCCGGCGTCGCCGGCGCCGTCCCGGCCGGCCCGGACGGCCACCTCCACGTCCAGGCCGGTGGTGCGCTCGACGTCCGCGATCAGCTCCGGCAGGGACTGCTCCAGCCGGTACCGGAGCAGGGCCAGCTCGTTCGCGTACGCCCGCAGCCGCGCGTACCCCTCCGCCGAGTACGCCTGGGCCGGGCCCAGGTCGGCCAACGCCTCGACCAGGGTGGCCTCGTCCAGCCCGTCGACCGCGTCCGGGGTGTCGGGTTCGGCGCCGGTCAGCTTCCGACGGGCGGCGGCGAGTTGGCGGGACCGCCGGTGCAGCGCGACCAGGTCACGCGGGCCGATCCGCCAGCGGGCCCCGGTGAGCAGCCGCAGCAGCGCCGCCCCGTCGGTCGGGTCGGCGAGCACCCGCAGCGTGCACACCACGTCCCGGACCTCGGGGGTGTCCAGCAGACCGCCCAGGCCCACCACGTCGACCGGCAGCCCGCGGGCCCGCAACGCCGACTCGATCGCCGGGATCTGGCTGCGTACCCGGACCAGCACGGCGGTGGTCGGTCGCCGCGCCGCCGGAATGTGCTCGGGCAACGCGCCGGGCGTCCGGGCCGCCCCGCGCCAGGCGGCCAGCACGCTGTCGGCGATCCACTCCGCCTCGTCGACGTACGTCGGCAGCAGCGCGCAGTGCACGGTGCCGGCGGCCGTGCCGCCGGGCGTGCGGTGCGGGATCGGCTCGGCGACGCTCAGCGCGGCGCGCAGCTCCGGCACCCGTGCCCCGGCGGCCCGCAGCGGGGCGGCCAGCGCGTTCGCCACGCCGAGGATCTCGGGGCGGTTGCGCCAGCTCGTGGTGAGCCCGAGCGTCCGGGCCGGCGTGCCGTCGGCCCGGCGGAACTCGCCCGGGAAGCGGGTCAACGTGCCGGCGCTGGCCCCGCGCCAGCCGTAGACCGACTGGCAGGGGTCGCCGACGGCGGTCACCGGGTGGCCGTCGCCGAACAGCGACCGCAGCAGCACCACCTGCGCGTGGCTGGTGTCCTGGTACTCGTCGAGCAGCACCACCCGGAACCGGTCCCGTTCGATCCGGCCGACCTCGGGGTGGTCGCGGGCCACCCGGGCGGCCCGGGCCAACTGGTCGGCGAAGTCCATCGCCTCGAAGTCCGCCTTGCGTTGGGCGTACGCCCGGACGAGCGGCAGCAGGGCCAGCCGGGTCTGCTGCACGGTCAGCGCCTTCCGCACGTCCGCGTACACCTTGCCGGGGAGGGCCTGCGCCGCGGCGAAGAACCGGCCGGTCCAGGCGGCCAGGTCGTCCGGGCCGACCAGGTGCTCGTCCAGCTCGGCGGCGAGCGCCAGCACCGCGTCGGTGACCGTGCCCGGCGTGCGCTGCAACTCGGACAGGTCGCCGTCGTGGTTGCGGACCAGCAGGTCCACCACCTGCCAGCGGGACGCCTCGGTGAGCAGCCGGGTGGCGGGCTCGTAGCCGGCGCGCAGCCCGTGCTCGGCGACCACCCGGGCCGCGTACGAGTGGTAGGTGGCTACGGTCGGCTCACCGGACAGCGGATCGTCGGCCGGATCACGGCCGGGTCGACCGAGCCGGCGGACCAGCACGTCGAGCCGGGCCCGTACCCGGTGGGCCAGCTCGCCGGCGGCCTTGCGGGTGAAGGTCAGCCCGAGGATCTGCTCGGGTCGGACGTGGTCGTTGGCGACCAGCCAGACCACCCGGGCGGCCATCGTCTCGGTCTTGCCGGAGCCCGCTCCCGCCACCACCAGCAGCGGCTCGACCGGCGCGGCGATGATCGCCGCCTGTTCCCGGGTGGGCGCGGGCCGCCCGAGCAGCTTCGCCAGCTCCACCGGGGTGTAGCGGGGGCCGGCGTCGGCCAGCCGGGGGGCCGGCGCGGCGGGGCCGCCGAACAACGCGGGCTGGGTCACTGTTCCTCCGGCGGCCGGGGGGTCGGCGGTTCGACGACCTGCCGCCCCTTGCCGGACACCGGACAACTCGTCTGGACCGGGCAGACCCGGCACCGCGAGTTGGCCACGGCGGCGAAGGTGGCGGCGGCCATCGTATCGGCGGTACGTCGGACCAGCGCGGTCGCCCACCCGGCCGCCGGCCCCTCGCCCACCGGCGGCTGGGTCTGCTCCCGGGCCTCCTTCGCGGTGGTGCCGAGCTGCACCAGGGCGGCCCCGCCGGAGGCGTCGCCGTGCTCGCCGAACGCCCCCGCCTCGACGGCCGCCTGGTACGCGCCCAACTGCGGATGCTCGGCCAGCTCCCGGCCGACCGCGGTGGACCGGCCGGTCTTCAGGTCGACCACCACCAGCCGGCCGTCCGCGTCGACCTCCAGCCGGTCCACCCGGCCGACCAGGTCGACGGGACGGTCCGGGTCGTCCAGCCGGACGGCGAACTCGTGCTCGATGGCGAGCAGTCGACGCGGGTTGCCGGCCAACCAGCGCAGCAGCTTGTCCACCATCGCCTCGGCGCGGGCCTGCTCCGGCCCGGCCATCCACCGGGCGGCCAACTCGATCGCGTCGAACCGCGCGTTGACGTACTCCAGCAGCTTCGACCGGTCGGCGCTGGCGTCCTCGGCGAGCATCGCGGCGGCGTGCACCAGGTTGCCGACGCCCTGGGCGGCGCTGGCCGGCGCGCTGCCGCCGTGCCGTTCCAGCAGCCAGCGCAGGCTGCACCGCAGGGCGCTGTCCATCGCCGACGGGGTCACCCGGACCGGTTCGCCGTCGTCGACGAGCGGCCGGTCGTCGGAGAGGCCGCGCAGCCCCCACCAGTCGTCGGGGTGCGCGCCGGGCACCCCGGCGGCGGCCAGCCGGGCCAGCTCGGCCGCCGCCGCGCGCCGCCGGGCGGTCGGGACCGCCGGGTCGGCCACCGCGGTACGCAGCTCCGCCACCAGGGCCGGCAACGTCAACGCCCGGGGCGGACGCCCCACCGGCAGCTCCGCCATCCGCCCCCCGCCCGACGTCCCCTCTCCGCCCGACGGCCCGCCCGCGGGCTGGGTACGACCACCACCGCCCGGACCGCCGTCACCCGACGTGGGGCCGCCGTCCGGGGCGCCGCCGTCCGGGGCGCCGCCGTCCCCCCTCGGCGGCTCGGTGGGGGCGAGCTCGTGCAGGAAGCGGCTGGGCTGCTCCTCGTGGTCGTCGCCGCCCACCGACGCCGAGGCGACCGCGCTGACCAGCAGTCGGCGTCGGGCCCGGGTGACCGCCACGTAGCAGAGCCGGCGCTCCTCGTCGAGCAGCGCCGACGTCTGCCCGACCAGGGCGGCGGTGACCCCGGCGCCGTCGCCCCGGCCGGCCAGCACGTCCACCAGCCGTTCGGAGCCGAGCAGGCTGCCCCGCAGCCGCAGGTCCGGCCAGACGCCCTCCTGCACCCCGACGACCGCCACCACGTCCCATTCGAGCCCCTTGGCGGCGTGCGCGGTGAGCAGCCGGACCGCCTCACCCCGGTCGGCGCTGGGCGCGATCGTGTCGGCCGGCAGGTCCTGCCCGAGGACGTGGTCGAGGAAGACCTCGGTACGCGCGCCCGGCAGGCGGTCCACGAACCGGGCCGCGGCGTCGAAGAGCACCAGCACCGCGTCCAGGTCACGGTCGGCGGCGTCCACCCGCCACCGGCGCGCACGCTCCCCCTCGCCGACGTCGGCCCGCCCCCGCACCGCCTCCGACCAGCGCTCGGCCAGCCCGCTGGCCTGCCACACCGCCCACAGCACGTCCTCGGCCGTGGCCGCCGGCCGGGCGGCCGACTCCCGGGCGGTGGCGAGCAGACCGGCCACCGTCCGGGCCGGCTCGGCCCAGCGCCGGTCGATCCCGGCCAGGACGGCCGGGTCCCGTAACGCGTCCACCAGCAGCTCGCCGGAGGGGCGTCGGTCCCCGGCGGTCAGGGCGAGCGCCCGCAGCCCCTGGCGCAGCCGCCGCTCGGCCAGCGGATCGGCCCCGCCCAACGGGGAGTGCAGCAACGCGACCGCGGCCTCCTCGTCCAGCCGGGCCGGTTCGAGCGCGCAACGCAGCAGGAGCAGCAGCGGGGCGACCGCCGGTTGCAGGTGCAGCGGCAGGTCCTCGCCGTGCACCACGGTCGGCACCCCGGCCGTGTGCAGCGCCCGGCGCAGGGTGGGCAGTTGCCGGGTGGTGGACCGGACCAGCACCGCCATCCGCGACCAGGGCACCCCGTCGAGCAGGTGCGCCTGGCGCAGCGTGTGCGCCAGGTACGCGGACTCGCTGGTCGCCGAACGGAACACGCGCACCTCGACGGCGCCGGGCGGGGCGTCCGGCAGCGGCTCCAGCCGGCGGTGGGTCACCGGCCCGCGCAGCCGTCGACCGAGCCGGCCGGCCGCGGCCAGCAACTCCGCCCCGGCCCGGTACGACGTGGTCAGCACCACCTGCGCCGCCGGCGCCCCGGAGGCGGTCCGGAACCGGTGCGGGAAGGTCGTCACGCCGGCCGGGTCCGTGCCCCGGAAGGCGTACGTGGAGGAGTCGGGGTCGGCGAACGCGACCAGGGACCTGCCGCCACCGGCCAGCACGGTCAGCAGTTCGAGCTGGGCCGGGTCGGTGTCGGCCAGCTCGTCGACGTAGACGTGGGCGAGTCGACGGCGTTCCGCGGCGAGCAGCTCCGGGTCGTCCAGCAGCAGCCCGGTGGCGGCCCGGACCAGCTCGGCGGGGTCGTACGCGACCGAGCCCCGGTTGCTGACGTCCCGCAGCGCGAGCACCTGGACGTACTCGCGGAGGAAACGCGCGGCGGCCGACCAGTCGGCGCGGCCCAGCCGCTCGCCGAGCCGGGTCAGCTCCACCGGCCCCACCCCGCGCTCGGCGGCCCGCATCAGCAGGTCGCGGAGCTGCCCGGCGAAGGCGCGGGTGCGCAGCGCCGGCCACAGCTCCTCCGGCCAGCCGACCGGGTCGGTCTCGGGGCCGTCGGCCACCACGTCCAGCAGCTCACGGATGATCAGATCCTGCTCCGGGCCGGTGAGCAGGCGGGGGCTGGGCTCGCCCCGTTCGGCGGCGGCGCGGCGGAGCAGACCGAAGGCGTACGCGGGGAAGGTCCGCACCAGCGGCTCGCGGACCACGCGCCGACCGACGGCGATCCGCGCCTCGATCCGGTGCCGGAGCGCGGTGGCGGCCCGCCGACCGAACGTGAGCACCAGGACGTGCTCCGGATCGACGCCTTCGGCGACCCGGGCGGCGACCGCCTCGACGAGGGTGCTGGTCTTGCCGGTGCCGGGCCCGCCCAGGACCAGCATGGGCCCGTCGGTGTGCGCGATCACCTCCGCCTGCCGCGCGTCCGCGCCACCCGCCACCGCGCCGCCCACCGCCGGCCCACCGGCCCCCGCGCCGCCCACCGCCGGCCCACCGGCCCCCGCGCCGCCCACCGCCGGCCCACCGGCCGCCGGGCCGCCCACGGCCGCGCGCTCTCCCCCCACCGCCGACCCGGCGTCCGCCCCGTCCTCCGAGGTCAACCCACCGACCCGACGCACCAACCGGTACGCCCGCATCCCCCCATCACACCACGCCCCCCGGACACCCCACCCCCACCACCCACATCCACCCCACCCGCCCGCTCCCCGCCCCGCCGAGTCGATCAGAAGGTTCTGGCGCTCCAGGGTCGGAACGCCGGCCAGCAGCTCTTGATCAACTCTCCGTCGCGGGGGTGCGGGTGGGTTGGAGGAGGTCCAGGGCCTCGGGGAGGGTGGGGGCGATCTGGAGGAGGGCCTCGCCGGCGGGTTTGATGAACCGCTGGGCGGTCAGGGCGGTGAGCCAGTCCACCAGGGGACGGTAGAAACCGTCCACGTCCAGCAGCACCATGGGCTTGGCGTGCATCGCCAGGGTGGCGGTGGTCCAGACCTCGAACAGCTCGTCCAGGGTGCCGAGACCACCGGGCAGGGTGAGGAACGCGTCCGAACGGTCGATCATGATCGTCTTGCGGGCCGCCATGGAGTCGGTGACCAGCAACTCGTCCGAGGACAGGTCGGCGACCTCCAGGTCGACCAGGGCCTGCGGGATGACCCCGACGGTACGCCCACCGCCGGCCCGCGCGCCGTCCGCCAACGCGCCCATCATGCCGACGCAGCCGCCCCCGCTGACCAGCGTGTGCCCACGTCGGGCCAGCTCCAGACCGGTGTCGAAAGCGAGGTCGAGCCAGCGCCGGTCGAGGGTACGGGAGGACGCGCAGAACACTCCGATCGCCGCCATCCGGTCAGCCCTCCCCCTGCTCGACGCCACCCGGCGACCCGCCGGCCTGTTGCCCGCCACCCGGCGACCCGCCGGCCTGTTGCCCGCTGGCGTGCTGTTCGGCCTGCCGCGCGGCGGCCTGCTGGTCGGCGGCGGTCCGGGCGACCGCCTCCTCGCGTACCTCCTCCTGCCCGCCGGAGAGCTGCGCCTCGGCCTCGACGATGTGCCGGACGGCGGCGTCCACGTCGTCGGTGAGGCAGATCAGCTCCAGGTCCACCGGGCCGATCTTGCCCTCGGCGGCCATCGTGTCGCGCAGCCAGTCGAGCAGCCCGCGCCAGTAGTCGACGCCCATCAGCACGACCGGGAACCGGGTCACCTTGCCGGTCTGCACCAGGGTCAACGCCTCGAACAGCTCGTCCATCGTGCCGAACCCGCCGGGCAGCACCACGAACGCCTGGGCGTACTTGACGAACATCGTCTTACGGGCGAAGAAGTAGCGGAAGTCGATGGCCAGATCGACGAAGTCGTTGAGCCCCTGCTCGAACGGAAGCTCGATGCCCAGGCCGACGGAGAGCCCACCGGCCTCGCTGGCCCCACGGTTCGCCGCCTCCATCACCCCCGGCCCGCCCCCGGTGATCACCGCGTACCCGGCCCGGGCCAGGGCCGCCCCGAGCCGTTCGGCCAGCGCGCACTCGGGGCTGTCCGGTCGGCTGCGGGCCGAGCCGAAGACGCTCACCGCGGGCGGCAGGTCGGCGAGGGTGTCGAAGCCCTCCACGAACTCGGAGAGGATCCGCAGCGCCCGCCACGCGTCCTTGGTCTTCCAGTCCGCCCGGCCACGGGAGTCGAGCAGCCGCTCGTCGGCGGTGCTGCTCGGCAGCGCCTTGCGGCGCAGCGTGACCGCGCCCCGGTGCCGTTCCTGTCCCGGGCCGTTGCCGCGTCCGTCGCTCTGACTCATGTCAGCCACCGTAGTGGAGGGTCGCACCGCAGGTCGGGAGGGTCGTGCGAGGTCCGCCGTCCCGGTGCCGGCGCGGCTGACGTCCCGGCGCCGGGACGGCTGGGCACGCCCGGCCGACCGGAGTCGGGATCTGCTGATCGCGAAAGGCAACTGAAACGGTCGCACGCACGTCCTACTATTCACACACGGGGACACCCCGGCGCGCCTTCGGGGGAGGAGCAGCGTGATCAGTAACAACGAGAGGATCCGGATCCGGCGGCAGATGCAGCGGCGGATCCAGGACGTGGTGGCCGAGCGCCGCCGTGCCCGCCTGATGAAGCCGACCGAGCCGGCCGCGGAGGCCGAGACGCGGCCCGAGGTCGAGGCGGCCGTGCTGAGCAACGGCTGACCGGGCCGTCCCGGGGTGACCAGGAGCCGTCCTGGTCACCCCGGGCCCGGTCGGTCAGGTGGCGGCCAGCCAGCGGTGCAGGGTCGCCGCCCCGTCGCGGATCTTGCCGATCTCGACGTGCTCGTCCTTGTGGTGCGCCAGGTTCGGGTCACCGGGGCCGAAGTTCAGCGCCGGGATCCCCAACGCCGCGAAGCGGGCCACGTCCGTCCAGCCCAGCTTGCCGATCGGCGCGGCGCCGACCGCCGCCAGGAACTCCTGCGCGGCCGGCGAGCCCAGGCCGGGCGCCGCCCCGGCCGCCACGTCGATCACCTGCACCGCGAAGCCGTCGAAGACCTCCCGCAGGTGCGCCTCGGCCGCCGCCGGGTCACGGTCCGGGGCGAACCGGTAGTTGACCTCGATCTCACAGCGGTCCGGGACGACGTTCCCGGCCACCCCACCGTGGATCCGGACCGCGTTCATCCCCTCCCGGTAGGCACAGCCGTCGATGGTGACCCGCCGGGCCTCGTAGCCGGCCAGCCGGCGCAGCACCTCGCCCGCGCCGTGGATGGCGTTCACCCCGTGCCAGGACCGGGCCGAGTGGGCCCGCTCGCCGACCGTGGTGACGACCGCCCGCATGGTGCCCTGGCAGCCGGCCTCCACGATGCCGTACGTCGGTTCCAGCAGCACCGCGAAGTCCGCCTGGAGCCACTGCGGGTACGCCGCGGCCACCAGGTTCAGGCCGTTGTGCTTCTGCTCGATCTCCTCGCCCTCGTAGAAGAAGTACGTGACGTCGTACCGGGGGTCGGGCAGGGTGACCGCCAGGTGCAGCGCGTACGCCACGCCGGACTTCATGTCGGAGGTGCCGCAGCCGTACATCAGGTCGCCGCGCATGCTGGACGGGAAGTTGTCGTTGAGCGGGACGGTGTCCAGGTGCCCGGCGAGCACCACCCGCTGCGCGCGCCCGAGGTCCGTCCGGGCCATCACCGTGTTGCCGTACCGGTGGGTGCTCAGGTGGGGCACCGTCCGGAGCACCTGCTCGACGCAGTCGGCGATCGCCTTCTCGTTCAGGGAGACGGATTCTATGTCTACCAGGGCGCGGGTCAACGCCACCGGATCGGCGAGGACCTCGGGGGTCAGCGGGTTCTCCATGATTCGCACGGTACCGTCAGGCCGTGGGGGGCCGGGAGTGAGCGGTTCGGTCCCGTGATCGTGAACGAAGGGTGAAACCGTGACGTCCGCACAGTCTGCCTGGGGCATCGGGTTGGCCACCGTGACCGCTGGTGACCAGGTGCTCGACACCTGGTACCCGACCGGGAAACTCGGCCTCGGCGAGCTGCCCCTGGTCCCCGGCGAGGAACACGCGGACGTGCTGGACCTGCCGCCCGGCGCGATCGGTGATCGCGCCCTGCCCGGTCTGCGTACGGTCGAGGTGGTCACCGTGATCGGCTCGCTGGACGACCCGATCAAGGACACCGCCGACGCGTACCTGCGACTGCATCTGCTCTCCCACCGCCTGGCGCGGCCCAACGAGCTGAACCTCGACGGCGTCTTCGGCAAGCTGCCGAACGTGGCCTGGACGTCCGCCGGACCGTGCCCGCCGGAGCGGGTGGACGAGCTGCGGGTGATCGAGCGGGCCGCCGGCCGCCACCTCGCCGTGTACGGGGTGGACAAGTTCCCCCGGATGACCGACTACGTCATGCCGTCCGGGGTGCGGATCGCCGACGCCGACCGGGTGCGGCTGGGCGCGCACCTCGCCGCCGGCACCACCGTCATGCACGAGGGGTTCGTGAACTACAACGCCGGCACGCTCGGCGCCTCGATGGTCGAGGGGCGGATCTCGCAGGGCGTGGTGGTCGGGGACGGCGCGGACGTCGGCGGCGGCGCGTCGATCATGGGCACCCTCTCCGGCGGCGGCACCGAGAGGATCAGCATCGGCGAGCGCAGCCTGATCGGGGCGAACGCCGGCGTGGGCATCTCGCTCGGTGACGACTGCCTGGTCGAGGCCGGCTGCTACGTCACCGCCGCGTCGAAGATCACCCTGCCGGACGGGCGGACGGTCAAGGCCCGCGAGCTGTCCGGGGTCGCCGGGCTGCTGTTCTGGCGCAACTCGGTCACCGGCGCGCTGGAGGCCCGCCCGCGCGCCGGTCAGGGCATCACCCTGAACGCCGCCCTGCACGCCAACGACTGACCTCGGCCGGGGCTGGGGAGGGTCCGCTCCGGGGACCGGAGCGGACCCTCCCGCACGCTCACTTCAGGCGGTACGCCTGGGTGACCTGGTGGCCTGCGGCGCCACCGTCGCCGGTGGTGACGGCGGCCCGCAGCGACACCCAGCCCGGCTTCGCCGGGTGCCGTACCGTCGCCACCCAGCCGTCGCCCTGCTGCCGCAGGTTCGCCGGCTGCCAGCTCTTCCCGCCGTCGTACGACACGTCGACGGTGAGCGCGGTGACCGGGGCGGCCGGGGTGTCGGCCTGCCGCTGCACGGTCACCGGAATCGTGAAGGCCCGCCCGGCCGGCGCCGCGCCGGAGGAGTCCAGCCGGGGCGTGAACCGGACCGCCGACAACGGATGCCCGACCAGCTCGTCCCCGTCGGCGTACGCCGAGCGGAACGTCCAGCTACCGGTCACCACGGTGCTCAGGTCGGTGAAGTCCCGCTCGGTGGTCAGCTCCACCCGGTAGTCGGCGGGCTCCGGGCCGACGGCGAACTCCCCGTACCCGGCGTAGGGGCTCTCCCCGACCAGGTCGTCGCCCCGGTAGAGCCGGGTGCGTTCGGCGCTGGCGGCGGAGTACCCGTAGTGGCCCCGGGCGTCGCTGTGCGTCGGGATGTCCACCACGATGAAGTCCTGGAAGCGGACCACGCCCAGGGCCGGCCGGCCCATCGTCGGCCCGAAGGGCGGCGCGTTCCACTCGTCCCGGTAGACCCGACCGGCCTGGTAGGCGGTGTCCGGGGACAACAGGCTCGTCTGGATCTCCAGCCAGCCGTCGGCGTCGCGTTCCCCGGTCTCCAGGATCGACCACCACTTGAGGCCGGGCGCGGTGTTGACGTACTCGACCCGACCGCCGGGCAGACTGGTGGGCACGCCGATCGCCGAGGCCGACCAGATGTTCTCCGGCGCGGGGAAGACCGCCCGGTCGGCCTCCGTGCCGGTCCCGGCGTGGAACCGCTGGTGGACGGCGGCCAGGTCGCGTCGACGGTAGTCCTTGACGAACCCGTTCGGCAGCGCGCCACCGAAGGTCTCGGCCGTCGCGTACAGGTACGGACTGATTTCCGCCTCGCCGTGCGCCCACTGCCCGGAGAGCGTGGCGGCGAACCTGTCCGCCGAGGTCTTCCGACCGATCGGGCCGGTGCGGACGCCGGTGAAGTCAGCACCCCCGAAGCCGAATCCGTAGCCCACGTCCGTTCCGTTGAACTGGACGGACACGTCGGCCATCGCGGGCACGGCGGACGGCTCGGGCACGGTCATCCGGACCGGCCCGCTCCGCCGGGCGTCGGCGGTGACCCGCTGGTCCCGGTCGACCACCAGCTCCGGCTGGGCGAGCAGGGTGAACCCGTCCCCGTCCGGGGGCAGGCTCGCGCTGACCAGCCCGTAACGTCCCTTGGGCAGCCGCACGGTGGCCAGCCCGTCGGCGCCGTAGACGCCGCGCGCCAGAAAACCGTCCAGGCCGTACAGGTCGGTGAAGTGGTCGTCGGTGCGGGCCCCGGCCAGGTCGAGGGTCTCGACGGTCAGGTCGTAGCTCTCCACCTCCCGGTCGATCGCCAACGGGGTCACCGTCGTCGACGTGCCGGCGCGGGCCACCAGCCGTCCGGTGTAGTGGCCGTCCGGCCCGGCCACCCGGGTGTCGGCGGTCACCGTCACCTCCGCCCGGCCACCGGCCGGCACGGTGACCTGGCCGGCGGCGAGCCGGAACACGCCGGCCGGCGCGGGTCGGCCGTCGGGGCCGGTGACCTCCAGGGTCAGCGTCAGCGTCACCGGGGCGTCGTCCGCGTTCCGGTACGCGACCCGCCGGTCCACCGGGGTGTCGTCGTCGTGCGGCCACCGCGCCGTGCCGAACGAGACGCTGGGCGGGTCGCTGGTGACCTGCTGGCCGACCGCCGCGGCCGAGTCGACCCGGCCGGCGCCCTGCTGGTAGGCGGTCTGCTCGGGGTGCGGCCGGGCCGAGGCCATCAGCAGCGCCTTGAGCTGCCCGGCGTTGGCGTCCGGGTGCTGCTGGGCCAGCAGGGCCACCGCGCCGGCCACGTGCGGGGTGGCCATCGAGGTGCCGGAGAGGCTCACGTACCGCTCCCCGACCGGTTGGCCGATCCGCCCCTCGGCGGCCCGGGCCGCCACGATGCCGACGCCGGGCGCGGTGATGTCGGGCTTGATCCCGCCGTCGTACGGGCGGGGGCCCCGGCTGGAGAAGTCGGCCAGGGTGTCGTCCCGGTCGACCGCGCCGACGGTCAACGCGGCGTCCGCGCTGCCCGGGGAGCCGACCGAGGCGTCGGACCCGTCGTTGCCGGCGGCCACCACGAACAGCGCGCCGGTCTGCGCGGTCAGGTTCTCGATCGCCTCCTCCAGCGGGTCGACCGCCGGCCCGTCGGGCCCGCCGAGGCTGACGTTCACCACCGTCGCGTCCAGGTCGACGGCGGCCCACTGCATGCCGGCCAGGATCGCCGAGTCGGTGCACCAGTCGCTCTCGCAGACCTTGCCGGAGAACAGGGTCACGTCCGGCGCGACCCCGGCGTAGCGGCCGTCGGCGCCGGCCCCGCTGCCGCCGATGGTGGACGCCACGTGGGTGCCGTGACCGACCGTGTCGTCCGGGTCGGTGGCGTCGCTGAAGTTGCGGCTCTGCGCGACCCGTCCGGCCAGGTCCGGGTGGGTGGTGTCCACGCCGGTGTCGAGCACCGCCACCCGGACGCCCCGGCCGGTCCAGCCGGCCCGGTGCGCCTCCGGCGCGCCGATCTGCGCCACGCTGCGGTCCAACGTCACCCGACGCCGGCCGTCCAACCAGATCCGCTCGACACCCTCCGCAGTGCCGACGCGCGTGGTGGACGTACCGGTGGTGAGCGTCGTCCAGACCGCCCCGGCCCGGTCCTTGGCAGCGGTGACGGCCGCGCCGCCGATCGCGGGCAGCTCCCGGGTGACCCGGGTGCCCGCGGCGGCGGGGCCGGACCGTTTCGCTCCGCCCCGGTAGCGCAGCAGCAACGGCAGGGTGTCCCGCCGCGCGTCGTCGTACCCGGCGGCGACCAGCCCGGCGACGTCGAACAGCCGCTGGTCGACCTGGCCGCTGCGGATCAGCGGCGCCGCGTCCCGGGGGATGACGGTGAGCTGACCGGCCGACCGCCGGGTCAGGAAGGTCATGCCGTCCCGGCCGGGGCCGGGGCGGACGGTGACGCCCTTGCCGGCCACCGTGACCCGGTCGCCGGTGAGCAGCGTGACGGTCACCGGCCGGCCACCGCCCGGGGTGGACGTCGGCCCCGGACCGATGGCGGGCGTCGTGGTCGGGCCGGGGCCGATGGCGGTCGCGGGTGACGTGCCCGGTAGCGCTGCGGGCCCGCCCAGCAGCAGGCCCAACGCGAGCCCGACGCCGATGGATCTCCGTGTTCCTGACACAGGACCTCCTCGCAGGAGAACAGTCGCACCGATGTGATCACATCGATGGATCGCCTCCACGCTTCCACATCGGACTTGCGGAAAAAGTCAGGAACACGACCGGAAAAATCGGAAACGCCCGCAACCTTTCTGGTCTGCCGATCGTCGCTCCGGCATGCTCGACCGGTGACGTCGATGAGAGAGCGCATGCTCGCCGGAGAGCTGTACCTGGCCGAGGACCCGGAGATCCTGGCCGAGCTGGACCGGGCCGCCGTGCTGATGGAACGGTTCAACGGCAGCCGCGCGGACGACCCCGAAGGGCGGCTGGCCGCCCTGCGCGACCTGCTCGGCGAGGTCGGCGAGGGCGCCTGGGTCCGGCCACCGTTCCACTGCGACTACGGCAGCCGGATCACCCTCGGCCCGCGGGCCTTCGTCAACTTCAACGCGGTCTTCCTGGACGTCGCGCCGATCACCGTCGGCGCGGACACGCAGTTCGGGCCGAACGTCCAACTGCTCACCCCCACCCACCCGGTCGAGCCGGAGCCGCGCCGCGCCAAGTGGGAGGCCGCCGCCCCGATCACCATCGGCGACAACGTCTGGTTCGGCGGTGGCGCGATCGTGCTCGCCGGGGTCACCGTCGGCGACAACACGGTGGTGGGCGCGGGCGCGGTGGTCACCCGCGACCTACCGGCCAACGTGGTGGCGGTCGGTAACCCCGCGCGACCGATCCGCTCCCTCGCCTGATCCCAAAATTTCTTCGCTGAGCTGCGAAAACCCGTCGAAAAAGACTGGCCGACACCCACACCAGGAGAGCACTCTGGGTAGTGATACGGTCACCGGGAGGCAGCGATGGCTGGTCGGGTGCTCGAACTGCGGGTACACGGCGTGTCGAACACGCCGCCGGGCCAACTGCTGGGCATGCAGCCGGAACCAGGCGAACCGGCCGCCCAGCCGTGGCTCGTCGCCGGTGACGAGGTCACCGGCTTCTACCGGGAACCGACGCCGCCCCACCCCGATCGACCGCCGGCCGACAACGGACCCACCGACAACGGGCCGACCGACAGCGAACCCACCGGCAGCGGACCGACCGACAGCGGACCGACCGACAGCGGACCGACCGCCGGTGCGCCGACCGGCGGCGAGCCGGTCGTCGTCGAGGCGTACAGCTGGGGACAGCTCACCTCCGGCGCGCGGACCGCGCGGGACGTCGAACGGGCCCTGTGGACGCTGCTGCTGCCGTTCACCCTCGCCAACGTCGCCCTGCACGCCCGGCCGGACATCCCGGCCGACCCGGACCGGGAACGCTGGGCCAGCCGCTCCGGCATCGCCGCCTGGCTGATCCGGCTGTTCTGCCTGAGCCTGACCGGCACGCTGGTCCTCGCCGCCACCGGCATCGGCGTCGACCTGGTCGGCTGGCAGTGCGTGGACCCCGACTGCCTGCGCCGGGTGCCCGGCCCGTGGGAGTTCCTCGGACACGGCTGGTGGGGCGAGGACGCGCACGCCCTCGCCGTCGGGCTGCTGCTGCCGCTCGGGCTGATCGCGCTGGTCGGCCTGCTGAGCTGGCGCACCTACCAGTACGAGGCGGAGATGCCGGCCGGACCGAGCGGGCCACCCGTCGGGGTGCCGTTGGCCAACCCGTTGCAGGACCCCACCTTCTGGTGCGGCGAGGGCCAGTTGCGGCGGGCCGCCGTCCTGCACCTGTGCTGCGGGACGGTGGTCGCGGCGGCGGTCCCGCTCGGCGCGGTGCTCGCCATGGACCCGCCGCGGGGCGCCCGCGCCGCGCTCGCCTGGTCCACCGTGGCGCTGCTGGCGCTGCCGGTGGCGGTGGCCGTGGTGGCGCTCGGGCGACCGTACCTGACCCGGCGCGCCGGGCACACCCCGCTCGGCCCGTACAGCTTCCTGGTCGTGGTCAGCACCCTGGCCGGACTGGCCGGCGCCGTCGTGCTCCTGCTGCTGCCCGACGGGCCGGCCGGGGTGCCCCTGGCCGACCTGCGCCCGCCCGTCGGGTGCGCGGTCCGCCCGGCGACGCCGGGCTGCGGCGTCGACCGCTCCCTGCCCGGGTACGACTGGATCATCGCCTGGTGGGCGGTGGGGCAGCTCCTGCTGCTGACCGCGATCGGCGGGGTGTCCCGCTCCGGGCGGCGGGCGTTGGCCGCCCCGGTCGCGGCGGGGCTCGCCCTGGCCACCGGGGTGGCCTGGGTCACCGGCTGGCTGCCGCCCGTCCTGCCCGACCCCCCGGACCGGCTGGACCGGTGGATGCTGGTGGCCCCGGCGCTCGGGCTGGCCGCCGTCGGGCTGGTGCTGCCCCGTCCGGCGCCCGACGTGCCGCCCCGGGACCGGCACGCCGCGCTGGCCTGGGGCGGCCGGGGGCCGGCCCTGATCGCGGGCGTCGGCTGGCTGCTCGGCATGGCCTACTCCGCCGGGGTGCTCTACTGGATCAGCAACCGGCTCAACTCCGGCGACCGGGTCACCGTGGTCCCGCCGGGGCCGGTGCGCTGGGCGGGGCTCGTCTTCGCCGTCGTGCTGCTGGTGGTCCTGGCCACCGCCGCCCGCGCCGGGGTGATCTTCGCCGGCCTGCGCCACCGGGAGTACGCGCGCCTGGTCACCCCCGGCCGTCGGCTCTCCGCCCACGACGTGCGCCGCTGCCGCGACGTCAGCGCCTTCCGGGCGCTGCACCGGCTCGTCGGCGAACACGCCGTCCGACTCGCCGGCCGGTGCGGCGCGGTCGTCGCCGTGCTCGCCGCGCTGGGCTGCGCCGCCGCGCTCTCCCAGGCCGTGCCGCAGCCCGCGCCGGGCAGCGGCTGGGGCGTGCTGGTCACCGGGGCCGCCGACAGCGGGGACGCCCTGCTCGGCTGGCTGCCCGTGCTGATCGCCGCGCTCGGCCTGCTGGTCTACCGCAACGACGCGGTACGCCGCTCGGTCGGCGTGCTGTGGGACATCGGCACGTTCTGGCCCCGGGCCGCCCATCCGCTCGCCCCGCCCAGCTACGCCGAACGGGCCGTGCCCCAGTTGCAGACCCGCACCGCCGGGCTGCTCGCCCTGCCCGAGGACGACCCGCGCCGGGTCACCGGGATCATCCTCTCCGGGCACAGCCAGGGCACGGTCATCTGCGCGGCGATGATCTTCCAGCTTCCGGCCCGCTGGCGGCGACGGGTCTGGTTCTTCTCGTACGGCTGTCAGCTCGCCAGACTGTACGGGCGGGTGTTCCCCGCGTACTTCGGGCCCGAGCGGTTGCCGGCGCTGGCCGACGCGCTCACCGACCGCTCCGGCCGCGCCTGCTGGACGAACTTCTGGCGCGACACCGACCCGCTGGGCTGGCCGGTCAGCGCCGCCCGACGGGAACTGGCCGTCCAGGACCCGGAGGGCCTGCACCCCACCGGCGGAGAGATCACCGACCCGCCGATCCGCAACCACGGCGGGTACCCGGAGTCCCCCGAGTTCCGGGCCGAACGGGACCGGGTGGCCGGTCTGCTGCGGCAGGGCGTCCGCCTCCCCCGCCAGGGGGTCGGCTGAGAACGGTCAGCCGACCCGGGCGGATCGGATGGGGCCCGGCCCGGGCGGGGAACGGTCAGCCCGACCCGGGCAGCGGCTCCTCGGTCAGCCGGACCACCAGGTCGGCGCGGGCGGCGGTGCCGGCCACCACCGCCGCGTTGACCTCGTCCGAGCCGTACGCCCAACGCCGGGCCTCCGCCGACGACCGCCCGTACGCCTCGTGCCGGGCGGTGAGCCGGCGCAGCCGCGTCCCGGCGTCGAGGTCGAGGAACCAGGCGTCGTGCAGCAGGGTGCGGACCTCGTCCCACGGGTCGTCGGGCAGGAGGAGGTAGTTGCCCTCGGTCACCACCAGGGTCACCCACGGCGGCACCGCGATCGACCCGGCCACCGGCTCCTCGACGTCCCGGTGGAAGGCCGGCGCGTAGACCGCGGTCGGCTCGACCCGGTGCAGCCGGCGCAGCAGCGCCACGTAGCCGTACGCGTCGAAGGTGTCGACCGCGCCCTTGCGGTCGGCCAGGCCCTGGCGGGCCAGCTCGGCCTGGGCCAGGTGGAAGCCGTCCATCGGCACCAGCCGGGCGGTCGGGCCGACCTCGGCCACGACTCGCTCGGCGAGGGTCGACTTGCCGGCCCCGGGCGGCCCGGCGATGCCGAGCAGTTGGCGGGGGCCGGCGGCGGCCAGCTCCCGGGCCCGCGCCACCAGCTCCGCCACGCCGCATTCCCGGACCGGACCCGCCGACGTCGTGGAACGCCCCGCCGACGTCGTGGAACGCCCCGCCGACGTGGTGGGACGCCCCGGACCCGGCTCGGGGGCCGGCGTGCCGGACATCAGCCCAGGACCGGCTCGCTGATCGCGAACCGGGCCTCGACCGCGGCCTGCACGGTCTGCTGCTGCGGGTCGAGGTCGATCTCGGCGGTCGCCTCCGCACCGCCGAAACCGGCGGCGCGGAACGTCATCGGCTGGGCGGCCAGCCCGGTGTCGGAGAGCTCCAGCAGAGCGGTCACCCGGGCGCCGAGCACCTCGGCGTACTCCCGGGCCCGCTGGACGGCCTCGGCGATGGCCGCCTGACGTGCCTCCCGGTGGACGGGGCTGTCGGGCCGCAGCGACCACCACGGCCCGGCCACCGCGACCTGGTCCTGGTCGGCCAGGCGGAGCATCAGCTCACCGAGGACGGTGAAGTCGGTGACGGTGACCGTGGTGGTGACGCTGCCGTGGTAGGCCACCACCCGCTCACCCGAACGCTTCGACTCGGGACGGACCCGCAGGTCGCCGGTCTCCCGTCGGTCCACGGCCGGGCCGTAGCCGTCGAGCAGCACCCGGATCGCGGCGGACCGCTCGGCCAGCCGGGTCAGGGTCGCCTCCCGGTCCCGGTCCCGGGCCATCGCCGTCACCGCGAAGCGGGCCAGCTCGGGCGCCACCTCCCGGTAGGCCTCGCCGCGTACCGTCACCACCGGTCCGTCCACCATGCGCCCACCCTAACCGCGGTCCGCCGGCCCCGCCGGCCGGTGCGCGGTGTACTCGACCGACGACCCGGTGACGCGGCACCCGCTCAGGTGCCCGCCGGCCGCCCCGAGGCCGAGCAGGAAATCCAGCTCCGCCCCCGGGTCGTCGGCGGTCGGGAAAGCCCGCCGCGACGCCACGAAGGGGCGGTCCGACAGGGCGGTCCGGGTCGCGCGGGCGTCCCGGTAGGCGGCGGTGAGCGCCCCGGCGTCGGCCGCCGCGAGCGCGCCGGTCAACTCGTCCAGGAACGACCGCACCACGGCGAGCTCCCGCAGCACGTGCTCCCGGTTGCCGAGCAGCATGTTCGCCGTCCGCTCCGCCGGGGTCCCCGCCACCCGGGTGCCGTCCCGGAAGCTTCCGGCGGCCAACGCCAGCACCGCGTCGCGCGTCGCGCCCCGCCCGGCCGCCCCGGCCAGCGCCCCGGCCAGCAGGTGCGGCACGTGCGAGCAGAGCGCCACCACGCCGTCGTGGTCGTCGGCCGACATCGGCACCACCCGGGCCCGGAAGGTCGCCGCGAGCAAGGTCGTCAGCCACCGGAACGCGGCCAGGCCGGGCCCCGCCGCAGGGCAGAGCACCCAGGCCGCGCCGTCGAACAGCTCCGGCTCGGCCGCGCCGATCCCGGCCCGGTCCGCGCCGGCCATCGGATGCCCGGGCACGAACCGACCGGTCAGCCCGTACGCGGCGGCGAACGCCGCCAGCTCCGCCTTCGTGCTGCCCACGTCGGTGAGGACGCACCCCGCGCCGGTCGCCGCGGCGACGGTCAGCAGGGTCTCCGGCAGCGTCGGCAACGGGCCGCAGAGGAAGACCACGTCCCGGTCGGCGACCGCCTCGGCCAACGCGTCCGGGCAGGTCACCCCGGAACGACGGGCCGCCAGGCGGGTGGCCGGATCCGGGTCCCAGCCGGTCACGTCGAGACCGGCCCGGCGCAACCCGAGCAGGACCGACCCACCGATCAGGCCGGTGCCGACCACCGCCGCCCGGATCCGCGTGCCGGAGCCAGCCACCTACGCACCTCGGCTTCCACTCGACCCACCACGGGTACCTCCCGCCGCGCCAGGCGTCGGGAAGTGCCCTGCCCCACGCTACCGGGGGGCGGAGAGCGGACGCTGCGCGAGGCGGGCGGGCACCGCGGCGACCTGCTCGTCGGAGACGGTGAGCGCCACCCGTACGTGCCGGCCACCGCCGGGACCGTAGAGAGCGCCGGCAGCGGCCAGGATGCCCCGCCGGGCCAGCCAGTCCACGGTCTGCCAGCACTCCTCGCCGCCCCGGCTCAGCCAGAGGTAGAGCCCCGCCTCGGAATGCTCGACGGTGAACCCGGCGTCGGTGAACGCGGCGAGCAGCCGCTCCCGCCGGAGCCGGTAGCGTTCCCGCTGCTCGTCGGCGTGCCGCTCGTCGGTCAACGCGGCGACCATCGCCGCCTGCACCGGCGCCGGCACGATCATGCCGGCGTGTTTGCGCAACTTCAGCAGCTCGGCCACCAGCGCCGGATCCCCGGCCACCAGGCCCGCCCGGTAACCGGCCAGGTTGGACCGCTTGGACAGCGAGTGCACGGCGAGCACGCCCTCGTACGAGCCGCCGCACACCTCGGGCGACAGCACCGAGACCGGCTCGGCGTCGGAGGACCAGCCCAGCGGCAGGTAGCACTCGTCGCTGGCCACCACCGCGCCCCGCTCACGGGCCCAGTCGACGACCTTGCGCAGGTGCGCGGCGGGCAGCACCCGGCCGGTCGGGTTCGCCGGTGAGTTGACCCACACCAGCCGCACCCGGGACGTCGGGCCGACCGCGGTGAGCGAGTCGGCACGGACCTCGGTGGCCCCGACCAGGCGTACCCCGTCGGAATAGGTGGGGTAACAGATCGAGGGCACCACGACCACGTCACCGGGGCCGACGCCGAGCAGGGTGGGCAGCCAGGCGACCAGCTCCTTGGACCCGATCGTGGGCAGCACGCCGAACCCGCCGGCGGTCGCGCCGCAGGCGCGCTCGACCCAGTCCGCGATCGCGTCCCGCAGCGCCGGGGCGCCGGCGGTGAGCGGGTACCCGGGCGCGTCGGACGCCTCGGCCAACGCCCGGCGGATCGCCGCCGGCACCGGATCGACCGGCGTGCCCATGGAGAGGTTGATCAACCCGTCCGGATGCGCCGCGGCGAGGGTCGCCGCGGCGTCCAGGGTGTCCCAGGTGAAGTCGGGCAGCCGCGACGAGACCGGGGTGGGCCGGTTCAGTGGCCCTCTCCGCGCGGCGGCTGGGCGGCCACGAAGGTGGCGTCCTTCTCCACCTTGCCGACCTTGGACGCGCCGCCGGGCGAGCCGAGATCCTCGAAGAACTCGTAGTTCGCCCCGGTGTAGTCCTTCCACTGCTCCGGCACGTCGTCCTCGTAGAAGATCGCCTCGACCGGGCACACCGGCTCACAGGCACCGCAGTCGACGCACTCGTCGGGGTGGATGTAGAGCATCCGATTGCCCTCGTAGATGCAGTCGACCGGGCACTCTTCGATGCATGCCTTGTCGAGCACGTCCACGCACGGCTCGGCGATGATGTAGGTCACCGGTCATCTCCTCCGCAAGACGCGTCGCGATCCCCCGCGACGGTAAGAGCCTAGTATCTCGCCGGGGAGGGGGTCGATCGTGCTCCGACAGCAGGATGTGGGACACCGGATCGTGGTCCGCCGGATTGTGGGGATTCGTGAGGGCCGCCCGCTGTTCTCCGACGCCCTCGGCGAACTTGTCGAGTTGAGCGAGACCCATATCACGCTGGCCACCGACCAGGGCCGACTCCGGGTCCCCCGGGACGAGGTGCACCGGGCCAAACGGGTGCCACCGGCCCGCCGGCCCACCGCCGCCGCCGTGACCGCCCTGGAACTGGCCGCCGACGAGGCCTGGCCCGCGCCGGTCCGCGGTCGCCTCGGTGACTGGCTGCTACGCAGCGCCGCGGGCTGGACCGGACGCGCCAACTCGGCGCTGCCGGTCGGCGACCCGGACCGCCCCCTGCCGGCCGCCGTCGACGCCGTCGAACGCTGGTACGCCGGGCAGGGTCAGCCGGCCCTGGTCAACACCCCGTTGCCGCTGGCCGCGCCGGTCGGGGCCGAGCTGGACGCGCGCGGCTGGGCCGCCCGCCCGCCGGTGCTGGTGCAGACCGTCCCCCTGGCCCGGCTGCTGGCCGACCCGCCGCCCGCCGGGCCAGCCGCCCCCGGATCCACGCCGCCCGCCTCCACGCCGCCCGCCGGGCCAGCCGCCCCCGGATCCACCCCGCCCGCCTCCACGCCGCCCGCCCCGGCCCAGCCCACGCCGACGCCGGGTCTGCCGGCAGGGCCGGGGCCGGTGGCAGGTCAGCCGGCGCAGCCCGGTCCGGTGCCGCCGCCCGGGCGGGCGGAGCGCGGGCCGGCGGAGCCCGGGCCGACTCAGTTCGGGCGGGCAGAGTCCGGGCCGACCCAGCCCGGGCGGGCAGAGCCCGCGACGGGAGCGCCCGGATGGGCGGGGTCGCGTGTCGAGTTGGTCGACGCGCCGTCACCGGAGTGGCTGACCGTGGCCGCCGGACGCAAGGGCGGCCTGCCCGAGGCCGCCCGCCACGTGCTCACCGCCGTGGACCAGGTCCGTTTCGCCCACGGGTACGTCGACGGCACGCTGGTCGCCGTCGGCCGGGGCACGGTCACCGGGCAGGGCCGCTGGCTGGGGCTAAGCCTGGTCGAGGTGGCCCCCTCGGCCCAGCGGCGCGGGCTCGCCCGCGCGGTGATCCGGGCGCTCGCCGAGTGGGCCGCCGAGACGGGCGCCACGGACGCCTTTCTCCAGGTGGAACAGCAGAACCTCCCTGCCGTCAGCCTCTACCGGAGTCTCGGCTTCACCACCCACCACACCTACCTCACCCGGGTCGCCCCGACCTGACCCCGGCCCACGCCACCCGACGCCCGACCACCCCACGCCCGACCCGCCCCAACGCCCGACCCGCCCCAACCCGACCCGACGCCCGGCCCGGCCCGACGCCACTTCGCTGATCTGGGGGTGTCCCCGCCGATGGATCACGCATCCTCCAGGAAACGAAGTCGATCATCCAGGCGGGACCCACGGGCCGGGACCCACGGGCCGGGACCCACGGGCCGGGCGGGAGACGGGAACGGGGCAGGGTCGGGGGCGGAGGGGGATCAGCGGCGGACGGGGCGGCGGGGCTTGGTGCTCTTGATCTCGGCGTACCGCTTGAGCTGCCGCGAACGGTGGTCGAGCCCGAGGGCCGTGGCGAGCAGGTAGCCGACCAGGACACCGGCGGCGGTGGACAGCAGGTAGAGCCAGATCTGGGCGAAGAACGTGCCCACCCCGCCGGCGAACGGGTTCGCGCCGACCACCAGCGGGCCGAGCAGGATGGTCGCCAGCATCGCGACGCCCACGGCGGCGGCGAGATCGGCGCCCCACCGGGCCACCGGGCTGCGCCGGGCCCACGTGAAGGCCACCGCCGCGAGGATCAGCCCGACCACCAGGAACATCGCCAGCGACACCCGGTCGGCGGCGGCCACGTCCTCGTCGAAGGCGAACCGGGTCACCAGCCGGGCGACCACGTTCACCGCGAACAGGACGCCCGTCAGCACACCGATCGACCGCCACTGGTCCCTCATCGCACGCCTCCCGCCGTACCGCCCGCCCCGACGGCGGGCCTCCTGGCAGGAATATCTACCACCAGAACGGGGGCGACGTCACCCGTCCCGGTCGGGCGCGGACGCCCCGCGCGAAGACGGGCCCGGCGTCGGGGACGGGCCCGGGAACGGGGCGGAGCCGGGAGCAGCCGGCGAGGGGCGTGCCGGACGCGGGGACGGGGGCGCCAGGATCAGCCGGAACGCCATCACCGCGAAGGTCATCGCGCCGGCCACGATCATCGCCAGCCCGACCCAGTTGTCCCCGGAGAGGAGCAGGTCGCCCTCGTCGGTGCGGCCCGCGGCGACGACCATCATGGCGAACCACGGCACGGCGGGCAGCACCACCGCCCAGCGTCGCCCGACGGTGGTGTGGGCGAACCAGCTCAACGCGACGTTCGCCACGATCGCCACCAGCACCGACACGCCGATGAGCTGCCCACCCACGCGTGCCCCGGCGAGGACCAGCTCCAGCAGGGCGGTCAGCAGGCCACCGAAGACGGCGAGCGCTCCGCCGGCCACCCGCAGCGCCCGGTCGACCACCCGGACCAGCCGCCCCGGGGGCGGCAGCGGGTCGATCTCCTGCGGGCTGACCGACATCGGCGCGGCGGGCAGGGTCACCGCGGACCGGCCGAGGCGGCCGGAACAGGCGCCGACCCGTCCGGAGCGGACCGCCCGGCGGGCGGGACGGACCCGGCCCCGGTGGCGGTGTCGAGGCCGGCGAACAGGTCGTCCTCCCAGCCGTACGGGCCACGGCCCGGGCCCTTCTCGCCGACCGCGAGGGTGAAGTACTCCACGCCCATGAACTCGCTGCCGAAGTTGCCGGCGATCGAGTACAGCCAGGAGTCCGGCGGGATCTGGGTGGCGTGCGCCCGCATCGCCGCCTCCTTGGCCGCGTGCTGCTCGGTGGCGTCGATCCGGGCGGCGATCCGCGCGTCGGGCGTGCCGAAGGGCAGCTCGGTGACGTCGGTGATGCCGCCGAAGGGGTTGTCCGAGGCGTCCGCGAAGTGGGTGATCCCGGCCTCCAGCACGCTGATCGGCATCGCCGTCCAGTAGATCTTGGTGGGGGCGCAGCCCTCGGCCCGGGCCAGCTCGGCGGCCCGCATCGCCACCCGGTGCGCCTGGATGTGGTCCGGGTGCCCGTAGAAGCCGTTCTCGTCGTACGTGATCATGACCTGGGGGCGTACCTCGCGCATGATCTCCACCAGGTGCCCGGCGGCCTCGTCGAGGTCGGCCTGCCAGAAGGCCCGGGGGTGCTCGTTGGTGGTCAGGCCCATCATGCCGGAGTCGCGGTAGCGGCCCACGCCCCCGAGGAACCGGTGGTCGGTGACGCCGAGCGCGGCGCACGCGGCGGCCAGCTCGGTGAGCCGGTACCCGCCGAGCTGGTCGGCCTCGGCGGCGGCGAGCTGGGCCAGCTCGGGCACGTGGATCTCGCCCTCCTCGCCGAGAGTGCAGGTGACCAGCGTGACGTGGGCGCCGGTGGCCGCGTAGCGCGCCATCGTCGACCCGGTGCCGATCGACTCGTCGTCGGGGTGGGCGTGGACCAGCAGGAGCCGGCGGGCGGGCAGCGTCGTCACGTCGGTCACTCTATCCGCCCCGACCCGGGCCGTCGGCCACGACGCGTCCGCCCAGGTCGGCCACATCACCTCCGGTACGCCTCTACGATCTGGCGTGTGGACTATCCGGAGCTGGCCGCCCGTACCCGTCGGTTCAGCCACGGGACGCCGCGCGCCGTCACCGTGGCCGACGACGGATCCCGGGTGGTCTTCCTGCGCTCGGGCGGTCCGCAGGACCCGGCCGACGCGCTCTGGCTGCTCGACCTGACCTCCGGCGAGGAGCGGCTGGTCGCCGACGCGGCGACGCTGCTCGGCGCGGACGGCGACGGCGCCGGGCTGCCACCGGCGGAGCGGGCGCTGCGCGAGCGGCTGCGGCTCAGCGCCGGCGGCATCGGCTCGTACGCCACCGACCCGGCCGCCCGGGTCGCGGTGTTCCCGCTGGCCGGGCGGCTGTTCCGGGCCGACCTGGTGAACGGGGACGTGGTCGAGGTGAGCACCGTCGGCCCGGTCGTCGATCCGCGCCCCGACCCGACCGGGCAGCGGCTGGCGTACGTCACGGACGCCGGCCCGCGCACCCGCCGGGGTGAGCTGCGGGTGATCGGGCCGGACGGGGAGGACACCCTGCTCGCCGGGGAGGACTCCGGGGTCACCTGGGGGCTGGCCGAGCACATCGCGGCGGAGGAGTTCGCCCGGTTCCGGGGCTACTGGTGGGCGCCGGACGGTCTGTCGGTGCTGGCCGCCCGGGTGGACGAGTCCCGGCTGCCCCGCTGGCACCTGCACGACCCGGCCGACCCGGCGAGCGCGCCGAGCAGCACGGCGTACCCGGTGGCCGGTGGCCCGAACGCGGAGGTGAGCCTGCACCTGCTGGACCTCGACGGCGGCTGGGTCGACGTGCACTGGGACCGGGAGACCTACCCGTACCTGGTCTCGGTCGACTGGGCCGAGGCCGGGCCGTTGATCACCGTGCTGCGCCGGGCCCAGCAGCACGGCCTGGTGCTGGCGGTGGACCCGCGCACCGGGGAGACCCAGGTGCACGCCGAGCTGGCCGACCCCCGCTGGGTGGACCCGGTGCCGGGCACTCCGGCGCACCTGCCGGACGGTCGGGTGCTGGTCGGCGGCGAGCTGGCCCACGACGGGTACGACTCGCGCTGCCTGTTCGCCGACGGCACCCTGCTCACACCGCCCTCGCTGTACGTACGGCGGGTGGTGGGGCGGCTCGCCCCGGCCGGCGCCGGCCCGGTCGACCTGGTGGTGGAGGGCAGCGACGGCGAGCCGAGCCAGCGGCACCTGTTCCGGGTGCGGACGGTGATCGGCGGCGGCGTCGACGCCCGCCGGATCACCCAGGACGCGGGTTGGCACACCGCCGCGGTCGGCGGGGACGTGCTGGTGGTCGGGCACGCCTCGCTGGACCATCCGGGGGTGCGGTGGACGGTGCGCCGGGGCGACGTCGAGGTGGCCACCCTGCGGTCGCTCGCCGCGACCCCGCCGTACGCGCCGCGGCCGGTGCTGGAGCGGGTGACCGACCGGCGGTTGCCGGCCGCCGTGCTGTACCCGGCCAACCACGTCGCCGGCCGACGACTGCCGGTGCTGTTGGACGTCTACGGCGGGCCGGGCCACCAGGAGGTGGTGGCCGCGCGGGCGGCCTGGCTGGAGCGGCAGTGGTGGGCCGACGCCGGTTTCGCGGTGGTGACGGTGGACAACCGGGGTACGCCGGGGGTCGCGCCGTCGTTCGAGAAGGCGATCCACCGGCGGGTCGCCGACGTGGTGCTGACCGACCAGCTCGACGCGTTGGACGCGCTCGCCGAGAAGCACCCGGACCTGGATCTGGGCCGGGTGGGGGTGCGGGGCTGGTCGTTCGGGGGCTGGTTGGCCGGGCTGGCGGTGCTGCGGTACCCGGACCGGTTCCGGTGCGGCATCGTGGGCGCCCCGGTGACCGACTGGGCGTTGTACGACACCGCGTACACCGAGCGGTACCTGGGCCTGCCCGAGGAGGGCACGGACGTCTACAGCCACCACAGTCTGGTCGAGTTGGCCGCCGAGCCGCCGGCCGGCGAGGACGACAGGCGTCCGCTGCTGCTGGTGCACGGGTTGGCCGACGACAACGTGGTGGCCGCGCACACGTTGCGCCTGTCGGCGGCGCTGTTGTCGACCGGCCGCCCGCACTCGGTGCTGCCGCTGACCGGGGCCACCCATCTGGCGGCGGGCGGCGTCGCCGAGCGGCTGCTCCGCCTGGAGCTGGACTTCCTCCAGATCTGGCTGTGACCCGCCGCATGCCGGGCGACCCCGCCACGCGCCGGGCGCGTGGCGGGGCCCCGGACGGTCACTGCTTCACGTGCACGTTCACGAACGACGGGTAGCCGAAGATGCTGGAGATGAAGATCCCGCCGACCTTGGAGCCGTGCAGGTAGTAGCCGTTCTCCACGAACAGCGGCACGGCCGGGGCCAGCTCCTTCATGATCCGCTCGTCGAGTTTGGCCCACTCGGCGCCCTGCTCGGCCACCGGCAGCGCGAGCACCCGGTCGAACTCGGCGTTGATCGCGTCGCTGTTGACGTACGAGGTGTTGCTGTTGTTCTCGGCCTTGATGGCGCGACCGTCGAAGAGCACCGGCAGGATCGCCGCGCCGCTGGGCCAGTCGGCGGCCCACTGGTCGGTGTAGAGGTCCCACGGGTTGTCCTTCTTGCCGACCTCGTCGAGTTTCGCGTCGGTCGGAATGGTCTTCACCGTGATCTTGAAGCCGGCTTTCTCCAGGTTGCCCTTGAGCTGGGTGGCCAGCTCGGTGGAGTCGTCGCTGATGCCCAGCACCAGCTCGGGGGTCCTGCCGGCGAGCAGCTCCTTCGCCTTCTCGATGTTGCCGTTCGGGCCGGCCGGGTAGACGTCGTGCTTCTGGAAGCCGATGGTCGACGGCGGCAGCAGGCTGGTGACCGCCCGGGCGGACGCCTCACCGCCGTACGCCTTGATGAAGCCGTCCCGGTCGATGGCGTAGTGCAGCGCCTGCCGGACCGCCAGGTCGGTGACCCGGCTGGTGTTGATGCTCAGCCGCCACAGGCTCGGGGTGGGGCCCTGCACCGACCGCGGTTTGAGGGCGGCGTCGCCGGTGACCCGGGCGACCAGCGCGGAGGGCACCCCGTTCCAGGCCAGCGCGGTCTGGTCGTCGCCGTTGTCGGCGATCACCCGGTTGGCGCCCGCCTCCGGGTCCGGGCCGAAGTTCCAGACGATCCGGTCCGGGTACGCGTGCCGCACCGGGTCGGTGTTCGGGTCCCAGTGCTCGTTGCGTTCCAGCACCAGCTCGACCCCGGCGTTGTTCCTGGTGATCTTGTACGGCCCGGAGGAGAACGGCTGGTTGTCCAGGTTGACCCCGGTGTCCTTCTCCGGCTTCAGCGGCGCGGTGTACGGCAGCGACGCGGCGAACGGCAGGTCGCAGTGCGGCTTGGCGAACTCGAAGCGCAGCGTCTTGTCGTCCGGGGTGGTCAGGCCGGGCGGGAGGGACGTCTTGTTAGCCTTGAAGTCCCACTTGGTGTCGTACTGCGGGCTGTCGGCGAGCCACTCCTGGAGGTAGGTGGGGCCGCCGGTCAGGTCGGGGTCGAAGGAACGGGCGATCCCGTACGCGATCTCCCGGGCGGTGATCGGGCTGCCGTCCTCGAACTTCACCCCGTCCTTGACGGTGAACTCCCAGACCCTGCAGTCGGAGTTGACGTCCTTGCCGGGGTTCTCGGCCAGGTCACCGACCAGGGTGACCGCGCCGGAGCCGTCGTCCTTGAAGGTGGTCAGCGCGCGGCTGTAGAGCGGCGCGGCCATCAGCCCGACGAACGAGTAGACCCGCTGCGGGTCCAGGTGCGAGATCTTGGTCTCCCGGAGCACCCGGAAGGTGCCGCCCTTCGCCGCGCCCGGCACCTCGGGGGCCGGTCCCATCGACTCCTTCGGGTCGGTGGCGATCGAGCCGCTCTGCACCCGGTCGGAGTCGACGGCGCCCTCGGTGCCCTTGTTCTCGCTGCACGCGCCGAGCGCCGCGAGCAGCGCGAGCGCCCCACCGGCCGCGACGGCCCGCCTCGCCCCGCCCGCGTCGGCGGTCTTCTTCAGACGCATCCTGCGTCTCCTCCCCTGGTGTGAAACCGCTGGAAACCCTGCTGTGAAACCGCTGGAAAACTCGCTACCGCAGCCGGACCCGGGGGTCGATGGCGGCGTAGAGCAGGTCGACGACGATGTTCGCGACCACGATGAAGACCGCCGAGATCAGCACCGTCGCCATGATCGTGGGCAGGTCGCCGGCGCGGACGGCGTCCACGGCCGTCCGGCCGAGCCCCTGGATGCCGAAGGTGGTCTCGGTGATCACCGTCCCGCCGAGCGCGCTGCCCACGTCCAGGCCGGCGATGGTCACCACCGGGGTGATCGCCGCGCGCAGCGCGTGCCGCCCGTACACGGCACGTTTCGGCAGGCCCTTGGCCCGCGCGGTGCGGACGAAGTCCTCCGACAGGGTCTCCAGCATCTGCGCCCGGGACAGCCGGGCGTAGATCGCGGAGAACAGGAACGCCAGCGACACCCAGGCCAGCACCAACCCGCTGGCCCACTTCACCGGGTCGTCGAAAAGCGACGTGTAGCCGGGCACCGGCGTGATCCGGAGCTGGTACGTGAAGACCAGCAGCAGCACCGCGCCGACGAAGTAGAGCTGCAACGACGCCCCGGTCAGCGAGAAGCCGATCGCCGCCTTGTCCAGCCAGGCGCCCCGGCGTAGCGCGGAGACCATGCCCAGCCCGACCCCGAGCAGCAGCCAGAGGACCGCCGCCGGCAGGACGATGCTCAGCGTCACCGGCAGCACCCGGGCCAGGGTGTCGGTGACCGCCTCGTTGTTCACGTACGACCAGCCGAGGCAGGGCGCGTCGCAGTGGCCGCCCTGGGCGCTGCCCAGGTCCCGGCCGGTGACGATGCCCCGCATGTAGTTGGCGTACTGCTCGACCAGCGGGTCCCGCAGGCCCAGCTCCTCGCGGACCCGCTCCAGGCGTTCGGCGTTGCAGTTCTTCGGGCACATGCCGCTGACCGGGTCCTTGGGCAGGGCGAAGAACATCAGGAAGCTGAGCACGCTCACCGCGAACAGCGTCAGCGCCGCGCTGAGCAGCCGCCGGACCAGAAACCGTGTCATCAGAGCCTTCCTTCGTTCGCGACTGCGGGGCTCCGCTCCGCTGCGCTCCTCGCGCTCACCGGAGCCTTCCTTCGTTCGCGACTGCGGGGCTCCGCTCCGCTGCGCTCCTCGCGCTCACCGGAGCCCTCCTCACCGGGACGACTTCGGGTCGAGCGCGTCGCGCAGCGCGTCGCCGAACAGGTTGAACGCCAGCACCAGCGCGAAGATCGTGACGCCCGGGAAGAACACGTACGCCGGGTCGGTCTGCAGGTACGGGATGCTCTGGAAGATCATCCGGCCGAAGTCGGCGGTGGGTTCGAGGATGCCGATGCCGAGGAACGACAGCGCCGCCTCGCCGGTGACGTACTGCGGCACGGCGAGGGAGAACGCCACCAGGATCGGCGCCCACAGGTTCGGCAGGAGCTGCCGGAACACCATGTGCCCCAGTCCGGCCCCGCTGGCCCGGGCCGCCTCCACGAACTCCCGTTCGCGCAGCGAGACCACCTGCCCCCGGACCAGCCGGGCGGTGCTGGTCCAACCGAACGCGGCGAAGACGCCGATCAGCACGGCCACCTGGAACCAGGCCGGCACCTCCTCGCGCGGGCCGTAGAAGCGCAGCGCCACGGTCGGCACCACCGCCAACGCGAAGATCAGGAACGGCAGGGCCAGCGCCACGTCGGTGATCCAACTGAGCACCGTGTCGACGGCGCCGCCCAGGTAGCCGGCGAGGATGCCGGTGACCACCCCGATCGTGGTGGTCACCACGGCGGCGGCGAACGCGATGAACAGCGAGGTGCGCAGCCCGTACACCATCCGGATGAAGATGTCCCGGCCGAGCCGGGGCTCCAGCCCGAACCAGTGCTCGCCGCTGACCCCGCCGACGTAGCCGAGCGGCATGCCGTTGCCGTCCAGCAGCTCCTGGAACTGCTCGTTGGGGCCGACCCCGTACAGCTTGGCGATCAGCGGGGCGGCGAGCGCGACGGCCAGCAGGACCAGCAGCACCGCGCCGCTGACCAGCGCCGTCCGGTCGCGGCGCAGCCGGGCCCAGGCCAGTTGGCCGGGCGACCGGCCGGCGACCTCGCGCGCCGCCGCGCCGCCGGCCTCCGCCGCCGGGTCCAGCTCCGCCCGGACCTCACCATCCACCGGGGACAGGCTCATCACGACACCCCGTTCGGTACGACCACCGCGTCCCCGGCCGACGCCAGCGGCTCGGTCTCGGGGTGGTGGCAGGCGGTGGCCTGACTGCCGCCCGCCCTCGGCACCAGCGCGGGAACCTCGACGGCACACAGGTCGGTGGCCTTCCCACAACGGGTCCGGAACCGGCACCCCGACGGCGGATCCAACGGCGTCGGCACGTCCCCGACCAACCGGATCCGCCCCGCCGCCCCCACCCCGGACACGTCCGGCACCGCCGACAACAACGCCCGCGTGTACGGATGCTGCGGACGCCGGTAGATATCCGCCCGATCACCGATCTCCACGATCCGCCCCAGATACATCACCGCCACCCGCTGCGACACATGCCGCACCACCGCCAGATCATGCGCGATGAACACGAACGCCAACCCCAGATCCCGCTGCAACCCCCGCAACAGATTGATCACCTGCGCCTGGATCGACACATCCAACGCCGACACCGGCTCATCCGCCACGATCAACCTCGGCGACAACGCCAGAGCACGGGCGATCCCCACCCGCTGCCGCTGACCACCCGAAAACTCGTGCGGATACCGGTTGTAGTGCTCCGGGCTCAACCCCACCAGCTCCAACAACTCCCGCACCCGGTTACGCACCCCACCCGGCGGAACGATCCCGTTGACCTCCAACGGCATCCCCACGATCCGCCCCACCGTGTGCCGGGGATTCAACGACGCGTACGGATCCTGAAAAACGATCTGCACGTCCTGCCGCAACCGACGCAACTCCCGCCCCCGGGCCCGACCGATGTCCCGCCCCGCGAACGTCACCGTCCCCGCCGTCGGATCCATCAACCGCACCAGCATCCGCCCGGTGGTGCTCTTACCGCAGCCGGACTCCCCCACCAGACCCAACGTCTGCCCCGCCGACACGGTGAAGTCCACCCCGTCGACCGCCCGCACCACACCCGACCGCCGCCACCCCTCCCGCACCGGAAAATGCTTCGTCAACCCGGCGACGGACAACAACGGCTCGACCCCGGCAGCCACCGCGCCCGACCCGGCCCCGGCAGCTCCCGCGCCCGACCCGGCCCCGGCGGTCACCGGGCCGCCCCGACGCCGATGGCCTCCTCGGACCGGATCCGGGCCCGGTCCCCGGCCGGCAGGTGACACGCCACCCGATGCCCCGGCTCCCCGGCCACCGGCAACAACTCCGGCACCACACTGCGGGACCGGCCGTCGGTGCGGTCGGCCCACCGGCAGCGCGGGTGGAACGCGCACCCCGACGGCAAATCGATCAGGCTCGGCGGGTTGCCCGCGATCGGCGTCAGATCCGCCTCCGCGTCACCCCGCAACGACGGCACACTCCCCAACAACCCCCAGGTGTACGGGTGCTCCGGCGACCGCAGCACCTCACCCACCGGGCCGTGCTCCACCACCCGACCGGCGTACATCACCAGCACCTCGTCGGCCACCTGCGCCACCACCCCCAGATCATGGGTGATCAGCACGATCGCCGACCCGAACTCCCCCTGCAGATCCGCCAGCAGGTCCAGAATCTGCGCCTGCACCGTCACGTCCAACGCCGTCGTCGGCTCATCCGCGATCAACAACCGCGGGTCGTTCACCAACGCCATCGCGATCATCACCCGCTGCCGCATCCCACCGGAGAACTCATGCGGAAACTGCGCAAACCGCCGCCCCGGCTGCGGGATCCCCACCCGACCCAGCATCTCCACCGCACGAGCCCGCGCCTGACGCCGCGACACCCCCGGATGATGCACCCGATACGCCTCCGCGACCTGCCGCCCCACCGAAAAGTACGGATGCAACGCCGACAACGGATCCTGGAAGATCATCGCCACCTCCCGACCCCGCAACCGCCGCACCCGCTCCTCCGGCAACCCCACCACCTGCCGACCACCCACCCAGATCTCCCCCGACACCACCGCCCGCCGCGGGTCATGCAACCCCAACACCGCCAACGAGGTCACGCTCTTACCCGACCCCGACTCCCCCACGATCCCCAACGTCCGACCCCGCCCGACAGCGAACGACACCCCGTCCACCGCCCGCACCACCCCATCCTCCGTACCGAACCGCACCCGCAGCTCCGACACCCGCAGATACGGCCCGTCTGCGGTAGCATCACCGAACGTGTCGGGCCCGTGGGCCGACGTCGACACTGGCCCGCTCATGGCCCGACCACCTCCCGGCTGGCGAAGAGAAGTTGCAGTACGTCTCAGATGGTGAAAATAAGCTACAAGCCACCGTCCTGTCAGCCGTCGATCTCGTAACGAGTCGGCATCAGGCCGCGACGACCCGGCCGGGAAGCCCCGCCCACCGCACCCGAGGTGCGACGATGGCCCTGGCGACCACGAGAGGATTCCGGCCGGTGTCGAGGTGGAGGTGGAGGTGACCGCAGCCGTGTTCGGCCACGACGGACCGTGGACGGAGGAGGAGTACCTCGCCCTCGGCGAGACGCGCCAACGCGTCGAACTCTTCGACGGGAGCCTCCACGTGACCCCAGCACCGACCCCGCGCCACCAGCGCATCGCCCGCAGGCTCGGCAACGCCCTCGAACCGGCCGCCCTGACAGCCGGGCTGGAGCTTCTCGACGCGGTGAACGTCCGACTCCGACCCGGACGGATCCCGATCCCCGATCTGGTCCTCACCGACCTGATCGACTTCGACGATCCGATCATCGAGGCCGGTGCCGTCCGGCTGAGCTGCTAGATCGTCTCTCCGAGCAACGCCGCCACCGACCGGGTGCTGAAGATGCACTACTACGCCGAGGCGGGTATCCCCTGGTACCTCCTGGTCGAGGAGAACGGCACGCTGCGCCTCTACCGGGAAAAGGACGGCCGCCACCTCGCGGAGACCGTGGCCGGCCTCGACGACCTGTTGGAACTCACCGAGCCGGTGCGCGCCACGATCCGTCCCCGGGATCTCCTGCCCTGACAACTGTCAGGGGGGTCGCCTAGGGTCGGGGCCATGACCGAGTTCGACGCGGCGACGGCCGCCGTGCAGGCCGCCCTGGACGCCGGAGCCCGGTACGCCGACGTACGGGTGATGCACCGCCGCTACGAGTCGATGTCGGCCCGCAACGGGCAGATCGAGGAGCTGGCCCAGGATTCCGACCTCGGGCTGGGGGTGCGGGCGCTGGTCGGGTCGAGCTGGGGCTTCTACGCCGTACCCGATCTGTCGGACGCCGTGGTCCGCGACGCCGGCCGCCGCGCCGCGCGGATCGCCGCCGCGAGCGCGCGGGTGCCCGGCCCCCCGTTGGATCTGGTCGCCGCCCCGCCGGTCACCGCCTCCTGGTCCTCCCCGTGCGCGGTGGACCCGCTCGGCGTGCCGTTGAGCGCCAAGGGTGACCTGCTGGTGGCGGCCACCGAGACGATGCGGGCGCACGGGGCCGACCAGGCCGAGGGGCTCTACCAGGTGTGGGACACCACGAAGTGGTTCGTCTCCAGCGAGGGCCACCGGATCGACCAGCACATCCGCGAGTGCGGCGCGGGCATCTCGGCCACCTCGATCGGTGACGGCGAGACGCAGCGCCGGTCCTGGCCCAGCTACCGGGGGCAGTACGGCACCACCGGGTGGGAGCTGGTCGACTCGCTCGACCTGACCGCGCACGCCGCCCGGCTGGCCGAGGAGTCCCGGGCCCTGCTCACCGCGCCGCTCTGCCCGGCCGGCGAGACCGACCTGATCCTCGGCGGCGAGCAGCTCGCGTTGCAGATCCACGAGTCCGTCGGGCACGCCATCGAGCTGGACCGCATCCTCGGCTGGGAGGCCGCCTTCGCCGGCACCTCCTGGCTCGACCTGGCCCAGCTCGGGTCGCTGCGGTACGGCTCCGAGCTGATGAACGTCACCATCGACCCGACCATCCCGGGCGCGCTCGGCAGTTTCGGCTTCGACGACGAGGGCTCCCCCGCGGTCGCCCGGGACGCGGTCCGCGAGGGGCGCTGGGTGGGGGTGCTCGCCGGGCGGGACTCCGCCGCCGTCGCCGGCCTCGACCACGGCGGCAGCGTACGGGCCGACGGCTGGGCCCGGCTGCCGATGGTGCGGATGACGAACGTCGGCCTGGAGCCGGGCCCGCACACCCTGGACGAGATCATCGCCGCCACCGACGACGGGGTGCTGATGGACATCAACCGGTCCTGGTCGATCGACGACAGACGGCTCAACTTCCAGTTCGGCTGCGAGATCGGCTGGGAGATCAGGAACGGCCGGCGGGGCCGGATGCTGCGCAACCCCACCTACACCGGGATCGGGCCGCTGTTCTGGCGCTCGATGGACATGCTCTCCTCCGAGGTCGTGCCATGGGGCACCCCGAACTGCGGCAAGGGCCAGCCGGGCCAGATCGGGCACACCGGTCACCCGGCCGCCCCGGCCCGCTTCCGCAACGTCCGGGTGGGGGTGACGGCGTGAGAGCGAGGAACGCAGCGCAGCGGAGTCCCGCAGCCGCGAACGAAAGGCCGACGGCGTGAGAGCGAGGAACGCAGCGCAGCGGAGTCCCGCAGCCGCGAACGAAAGGCCGACGGCGTGAGAGCGAGGAACGCAGCGCAGCGGAGTCCCGCAGCCGCGAACGAAAGGCCGACGGCGTGAGAGCGAGGAACGCAGCGCAGCGGAGTCCCGCAGCCGCGAACGAAAGGCCGACACCGTGAGAGTGAGCGACGAGTTGGAGTTGGCCGGGCGGGTGGTGGAGCTGGTCCGCAGGTCGACCGGGCCGGGGGCGCAGGCCGAGGTGACGGTGACCCGGGCGGAGCTGTCGTTGACCCGGTTCGCCAACTCGTTCATCCACCAGAACGTCGCCGGGTCGCAGGTCACGGTCCGGCTGCGGGTGCACGTCGACGGCCGGACGGCCACCGGCAGCGGCAGCCTGACCAGCCCGGACGGCCTGCGTGAGCTGGTCGAGCGGACGTTGCTGGCGGCCCGGCTCGGCCCGCCCGACCCGGGCTGGCCGGGGCTGACCCTGCCGACCGCGACGCCCGCCGTCGGTGACGTCGACGAGTCGACCGCGTACGCCGAGCCGGCCGACCGGGCCGCCCGGGTGCGCGCGTTCGTGGACGCCGCCGGTGGGCTGGAGACGGCCGGCTACTGCCGCACGTCGCACCACGTCGCGGCGTTCGTCAACACGGCCGGGCACACCGCCCGGGGGCGGTCGGTCGACGCGGCCATGGACGGCATCGCTCGTACCGGTGGGGCGGACGGGGTGGCCCGGATCGCCGCGGACCGGCTCGCCGACCTGGACGGCGCGGCCCTGGGGGCGCGGGCGGCGGCCAGGGCGCGGGCCGGCGCGGCCCCGGTCGAGCTGCCGCCGGGGCGTTACGAGGTGGTCTTCGAGCCGGCCGCCGTGTCCGACCTGCTCACGAATTTCTCCTACTACGGCTTCAACGGAAAGGCGTACGCGGAACGGAAGTCCTTCGCGCGGCCGGGCGTGCCGCAGTTCGACCCGTCGGTGACCCTGGTGGACGACCCGTTGGCCGCCACCGGGCTGCCGTTCGACGTGGAGGGCACCCCGCGCGGCGCGTTGCCGCTGGTGTCGGCCGGGGTGACCAGCTCGGTGACGCACGACCGGCGGACGGCCGCCGCGGTGGGCGGCACGTCGACCGGGCACGCCGGCCCGGCGTCGGCCACCGTGGGTCCGCTGCCGACCACGGTCCGGCTGCTGCCGGGCGGGCCGCCGGCGTCCCCGGTCGACGCGACGTCCCCGGTGGGGACGCCGGTCGGGCCGGTGGTCGACGCGGACACCGCCGCGCTGGTGGCCGGGGTACGCCGTGGGCTGCTGGTCAGTGATCTCTGGTACACCCGGGTGCTCGATCCGAGGGCGCTGACGGTGACCGGCCTGACCCGTAACGGCGTGTGGTTGATCGAGGACGGGGCGCCGGTCGGCGCGGTTCGGAACCTCCGTTTCACCCAGGCGTACCCGCGGGCGCTCGCGCCGGGCGGGGTGCTCGGCGTGGGGCGGGCGGCCGTCCGTCAGCCGGGCCGGGCCGACGGCGTCTGGTGGAGCGCGCCCCCGCTGCGCCTGGCGGAGTGGAACTTCACGGGTAACGCCTCCGGCTGACCCGGGCGGGGTGAGGTTCTTAACATCCGTTGTCGATTGGTGCGGTCCGGCTTTCCATCGGGCAGCTCACACGCGACACTCCCTGCGCGAACGGCTCACAGCGAGCGGCGTAACGTGTGTCACTTAGCTGCGTCGGTACGCCCCGGCGTGGCCGTGGGAGTGCGCAGGGGACGTGGCTGCGGGGGCGGTGCGCCGACCCGCGTGCCCGGCCGGAACAGGATCCGTGCCCGCGAGGGCCCCGTCAGGGAGACAACTGGAATGACTTCAACGGCAACGAGGCCGCGGGGCGCGCGAGCGCGCGCCGCCATCGCGGCGAAGACGTTGCGTACGGACCGCTGGTGGTTGGCACCGCTGATCACGGTCGTCGGTCTCGGCGCGTGGGTCGCCTACGCGACGGTGCGGGTCTTCATGCACAAGTGGTACTGGGTCGACGAGTACCACTACCTGACCCCGTTCTACTCGCCGTGCGTGACGGACCGCTGTCTGCCGGAGGCTTCCCACTTCGGGCAGTTCCTGCCCGGCTGGTGGATCATCCCGGACGCGGCCCTGACCCTGCCGTTCCTGCTGCTGTTCCGGTTGACCTGCTACTACTACCGCAAGGCGTACTACCGGTCGTTCTGGCTGTCGCCGCCGGCCTGCGCCGTCCCGGACGGGCACCAGACGTACTCGGGTGAGACCCGCTTCCCGCTGCTCGGGCAGAACCTGCACCGTTACTTCTTCTACGCCGCCGCGATCATCTCGCTGATCAACACCTGGGACGCGATCCTCGCCTTCCACTCCCCGGAGGGCTTCGGCTTCGGGCTGGGCAACATCATCCTGCTGGTGAACGTGGTCATGCTGTGGGCGTACACGATCTCCTGCCACTCCTGCCGGCACATCATCGGCGGCCGGTTGAAGCACTTCTCGAAGCACCCGGTCCGCTACCGCGCCTGGACGGGCGTCTCGTGGCTGAACGTGCGGCACATGCAGCTCGCCTGGATCACCCTCGGCACGCTGGCGTTCACCGACTTCTACGTGATGGCGCTGGCCGCCGGCTGGTTCAGCGACCTGCGGTTCATCAACTAAAGGGCCCACACAGATGACTACGCGAATCGAACGACACCACTACGACGTCGTCGTGATCGGGGCCGGTGGCGCCGGTCTGCGGGCGGCGATCGAGGCCCGGCTGGCCGGCAAGAAGACCGCCATCATCTCCAAGTCGCTGTTCGGCAAGGCGCACACGGTCATGGCCGAGGGCGGGGCCGCCGCCGCGATGGGGAACGTGAACAGCCGGGACAACTGGCAGGTGCACTTCCGCGACACGATGCGCGGCGGCAAGTTCCTGAACAACTTCCGGATGGCCGAGCTGCACGCGAAGGAGTCGCCGCAGCGGATCTGGGAGCTGGAGACGTACGGCGCGCTCTTCGACCGGACGAAGGACGGCAAGATCTCGCAGCGGAACTTCGGCGGCCACGAGTACCCGCGGCTGGCGCACGTCGGTGACCGGACCGGCCTGGAGCTGATCCGCACCCTCCAGCAGAAGATCGTCTCCCTCCAGCAGGAGGACAAGCGGGAGTTCGGCAGCTACGACGCCCGGATCCGGGTGTTCTCCGAGACCACGATCACCGAGCTGGTCCTGGACGGGGACCGGGTCGCCGGGGCGTTCGGCTACTACCGGGAGTCCGGCGAGTTCGTCATGTTCGAGGCGCCGGCCGTGGTGCTGGCCACCGGCGGCGTCGGTCGCTCGTACAAGGTCACCTCGAACTCGTGGGAGTACACCGGCGACGGGCACGCGTTGGCGCTGCGCGCCGGGGCGACGCTGATCAACATGGAGTTCCTCCAGTTCCACCCGACCGGCATGGTCTGGCCGCCCTCGGTGAAGGGCATCCTGGTCACCGAGTCGGTCCGGGGCGACGGCGGCGTCCTCAAGAACTCCGAGGGCAAGCGGTTCATGTTCGACTACGTGCCGGACGTGTTCCGCAAGCAGTACGCGGAGACCGAGGAGGAGGCGGACCGCTGGTACTCCGACCCGGACAACAACCGGCGTCCCCCGGAGCTGCTGCCCCGCGACGAGGTGGCCCGCGCGATCAACAGCGAGGTGAAGGCGGGCCGGGGCACCCCGGCCGGCGGCGTCTACCTGGACATCGCCTCCCGGAAGTCGGCGGAGGAGATCAGGCGTCGCCTGCCGTCGATGTACCACCAGTTCAAGGAGCTGGCCGACGTCGACATCACCAAGGAGCCGATGGAGGTCGGCCCGACCTGCCACTACGTGATGGGCGGCGTCGAGGTGGACCCGGACTCCGGGGCCGCGTACGGCAACGTGCGTGGGCTGTTCGCCGCCGGTGAGGTGTCCGGCGGCATGCACGGCTCGAACCGGCTCGGCGGCAACTCGCTGTCCGACCTGCTGGTCTTCGGCAAGCGGGCGGGCGGCCACGCGGCCACGTACGCCGATCAGCTCACCGCGCGCCCGAAGGTGCCGGTGGGCGCGGTCGAGGCCGCCGTGGACGCCGCCCTGGCCCCGTTGCAGCGGGACACCGGCGAGAACCCGTACGCGCTCCAGCAGGACCTCCAGGCGGTGATGGGCGACCTGGTCGGCATCATCCGGCGCGAGGGTGAGCTGGCCGACGCGCTGGTCCGGCTGGCCGAGCTGCGGGAGCGGGTGGCGAAGGTCAGCGCGTCCGGCGGCCGGCGCTACAACCCGGGCTGGCACCTGGCGCTGGACCTACGCAACATGCTCGTCGTGTCGGAGTGCACCGCGATGGCGGCGCTGGAGCGGCAGGAGTCGCGCGGCGGCCACACCCGGGAGGACTTCCCGACGATGGACCCGAAGTGGCGTCGGGTGAACCTGGTCTGCTCGCTCGACGGCGACACGGTACGGCTGGAGCACAAGCCGCTGCCGAAGATGCGCGCCGAGCTGATCGGCCTGTTCGACCGGGCGGAGCTGGCGAAGTACCTGACCGACGAGGAGCTGGCCGACTTCGACGCCCTCGTCGCCGACGCCGAAGCCGAGGAGGCGGGCAAGTAATGGGCAGCAAGCGCCAATTCCGGATCTGGCGGGGCGACGAGAACGGCGGCGACCTGCAGGACTACACCGTCGAGGTGAACGAGGGCGAGGTCGTCCTCGACGTCATCCACCGGCTCCAGGCCACCGAGGCCCCGGACCTGGCCTGCCGGTGGAACTGCAAGGCCGGCAAGTGCGGGTCCTGCTCGATGGAGATCAACGGCAAGCCGCGGCTGGGCTGCATGACCCGGATGTCGACCTTCGAGGAGGCGGAGACCGTCACGGTCACCCCGCTGCGGACCTTCCCGGTGATCCGGGACCTGGTCACCGACGTCTCGTTCAACTACGAGAAGGCGCGGGAGACCCCGGCGTTCGCGCCGCCGGAGGACCTGGCCCCGGGCGAGTACCGGATGAAGCAGGTCGACGTGGAACGCTCGCAGGAGTTCCGCAAGTGCATCGAGTGCTTCCTGTGCCAGACGGTCTGCCACGTGATCCGGGACCACGACGAGAACAAGCAGGCCTTCGCCGGCCCGCGCTACTTCATCCGGGCCGCCGAGCTGGACATGCACCCGCTCGACACCAAGAGCGACCGCAAGGAGTACGCGCAGGCCGAGCAGGGTCTCGGGTTCTGCAACATCACCAAGTGCTGCACCGAGGTCTGCCCCGAACACATCAAGATCACCGACAACGGGATCATCCCGATGAAGGAACGGGTCGTCGACCGGAAGTATGATCCCCTGGTGTGGCTTGGCAGCAAGATCTTCCGCCGGGGGCAGGACGAGTCCACCCGGAACGTGGCGCAGCCGCAGGTCGGCGTGCACCACGGCCTGCACTCGCACGCCGGTGGCTCGCACGACCAGGGCGCCGAGGCGCAGGCCCAGCGCGGCCTCAACTGGAACCGTGAGGTGCCGCACCCGACCGCCCCGGCGGTCGACGAGCGGGGCCGGCTGCCGCTGAGCGAGCTGACCTTCGACCGGGCCGCCGCGCCGTCGCCGTTCGGTGACGACGTGACGTTCCCGCTGCCGGCCGAGCACCTGAACTACGCGCACCCGGAGCAGGACGAGCCGAAGCACTAGCGACGGGCAGGGCGGACGGAGTGACGACGGGGGTCGTGCGGCGCCAGCCGCGCGGCCCCCGTTCTGTCGCTGATCGGGCAGCGCAGCCGCCCGTCGGCACGCGATCCTGATCCGGGGACGGGCGCACCGGGCCTGCGGCGGGTCAGGTCCGGTCGAGGAGAGGGCTTGCCGGCCCGAGGCTCAGGGCTGGCCGAGGAGGGGGCGGAGGGCAGCGACGATGGGGACGTCGGCGGGGAGCCAGGGGACGCTGTCGAGCTCGTCCGCGGTCAACCAGCGCAGGTCGGCGTGCTCCAGCGCCTGCGGCTGGTCGCCGCCGAGCAGCCGGGCCGCGTACACCTTCAGCACCGACCGGCCGTGGGCCATCCGGACGTCCCGGCCGACCCGCGCGCCGATCTCCACACGTACGGCGAGCTCCTCGGCGCACTCGCGGACCAGGGCTGCGGTCTCGGTCTCCCCCGGCTCGACCTTGCCGCCGGGGAACTCCCACCGGCCGGCGACTTCGGGCGGGGCGGACCGGGCGCAGGCCAGCACCCGGCCCCCGGCGATGATCGCCGCGCCCACGACGACCTTCAGCGCTGGGCGCTCGGTCTGCCCGCTGCCACTAATACGTTCGGTCCGCACGGCTGACCAGCCTGCCAGATCAGTCGGCGGTTTGGGTACCTCGGTCGACCGCTAGGCCAGGAAGAGAGGTAAATGTGGGCGTGGACACTCCCCTCCGCCCGGGGACAAACTAGGGAACACCAACAGGGACACGGGATGGCGACGATTTGGCCACAAGCCGGCAACGACGCCTGGGAGGTGCGGTGATGCGCGCGCTGTTCCGCAGCCGAGCCACCAAGCGTGACTACCTGAGCGACGCGCTCGCGCTGCTCTCCGAGTGGACGCGGGAGGGGGAGCAGATCCGGCGGACGCTCGTCATCGACGACTCGCAGCACGCCGCCCTGACCGAGCGGGTCAAGGTCGTGGCGGATGCCCTGCGCCTGCGCCCCGAGATCAGCCGCTCCGCCGACCGGACCCAGATCCGGCTGGGGCACCGGGGCGACGACGAGCCGCTCGGTGAGGGCGAGGTCCTGCTGGCCGCCCGCATCGAGGACGCCTACCGCGCCGTCACCGACTCCTGACCCGTCCCGATCGACGCCACTCCTTGATCGACTCCGCTCTCTGATCGACGCCACTCCTTGATCGACTCCGTTTCGCCGATACGGGGGCATCGCCTCACCAGGTCAGCCCCTTATCAGGGACATGGAGTCGATCAACTGCCCGCCCCGGCCGCCCGCCGCCGCTTGGCGTCCCGGCCGAGCAGCCAGTTGCAGCCGGCCGAGACCGCCAACCCGGGCAGGACGAGCAGGGCCACCTCGTCCGCCAACATGATCAGGGCGAACGGCAGCAGCCCCAGCCCGGCCCCCAGGTAGAGCCACCCCCGACGCCGGTCGGCCCGATCCCGCCGGAGCACCCCCGCCACCAGCAGGGCGCCACCGGCCAACGTCCACAGCGCGGCGAACGCGGCGATCACCCACACCGCGACGGTCCAGAGCATGTCCATCCGCCGGTGCCTCCTGCCGCCGTAGCCCGACCGTCCCACAGCCTAGGCCGCGCGCGGCCCCTTGAGTCGTCCCGACCTCGGCAACAGCGAAAAGGGATTTCGGGCCGCGCCACCGTCCCGGCCCCTGGGGGCGCCTGGCCCAGCCTGCCGTAACGCCGCCCCGCCATCCCCGGTCCTGATGCGCGGCCAGCCGGCAGGGCACTCCGCTCCGTTCCCTTTGGAGCTGCCCCAGATATGGGGCAGCGGGCGGGCAGGCGTCCCGGAACAGGCGGGGCAGGCGTCCCGGAAGCGGCGCGCCCGTGAACCGCCCCTGAGCAACGCGTCCCGGAAACGGCGCGCCCGAGAACCGCCCCCGAGAACCGCCCCTGAGCAGCGCGCCTCGGAAGCGACGCGCTTCCGTTGGCGCTCCGGACGCCGCGCCCCCACCCTGCGCCCTCGGGGCATCGACGGGTGGCAGGGCATACCTATCGTGGGATTCATGGCGAACGCGACGTACGACCGGAAAGAGCAGTACAACCAGATCCAGAGCGGCCTGCTCCAGGGTGAGGAGATCATCGCCGTCTACGACGCCATCGGCGCCGGCACCGGATTCATCGGCCTCACCGACCGGCGTGTGATCATCCAGGACCGCTCCTTCGTCGGCAAGCGGTACGCGATCACCAGCATCCCGTACTCGAAGATCACGAGCGTGAGTGTGGTCAGCAACAAGTCGTGGGGCGGGCAGTTCTTCTCCACCGGGTCGATCGCGATCCACGTCGGCACCCACACGTACGAGGTGGAGTTCCGGGGCTCGGACAAGACCCACCACGTGCACAACGTGATCCTGCACTACATCAGTTGACACAAATGGGTTGCGCGGGCGGGGCGGCTGCCGGTTGGCTGGTGGGCGTCGTCGAGCGAAGGGAGCCGATCATGAGGCGTACGCCGAGGTCCGTAGCGGCAGGAACCAGCCAACCCACGGAATCGAGGCTTCGTGAGTACGTACGCTCCCGTAGTTCCGGCGCGGCCACGCGCCACTGACCGCACCACCCCGGGAGGTCGCTGATGTCGATCTTCGACGATCCCGGGCTGTTCGGCCGGCTCTGGGCCGACACCTACGACGGCCCCGGCGGTAACCCTGACCCGGCCCCGGCCGTCGCCTTCCTCGCCGACCTGGTCGACGGCCCCGACCCGGTGGGCGGAACCAGCCCGGCCGGCGACAACGGTCCGGCCGGTGGCGGCGGAGTTCTTGAGCTCGCCATCGGCACCGGGCGGGTGGCCCTGCCGCTCGCCGAGCGGGGCATCCCGGTCGAGGGCGTCGAGGCGTCCCCGGAGATGGTGGCGAAGCTGCACGCCAAGCCGGGCGGCGATGGCATCCCGGTCGCCATCGGCGACATGGCGGACGTGCCGGTGACCGGCCCGTACCGGCTGGCGTACCTGGTGTTCAACACCCTGTTCAACCTGGTACGCGAGGAACGGCAGGCGGACTGCTTCCGCAACGTCGCCCGGGTGCTCGCGCCGGGCGGGGCGTTCGTCATCGAGACGTTCGTGCCGGACCCGGCCGACTTCGACCGGGACGAGCAGGTGCAGATGCGGGAGGTGACCGAGGATTCGGCCACCATCCGGCTGCACCGGTACGACCGGGCGGCGCAGACGTTCGTCCGGCAGACGATCCGGTTCGACGCCGACGGGGTACACCTGCATCCGTTCGCGATGCGTTACCTGTGGCCGGAGCAGATCGACGCGCTCGCCGAGCGGGCCGGTCTCCGGCTCACCGAGCGGTACGCCGACTGGGACCGGTCGCCGTTCGACGCCGACAGCCGCTCGCACATCTCCGTCTACCGCAAGCCGTAGACGGGTAGCCGCAGGCCGCAGGCGTGGTCGGTCCGGCCGGCGGGTGGGAGCGTTCATCGCGTTCCCGTCCGCCGGCCGGGCCCTCGTCCGGCCATGATCAGGGCCGTCGCCGGCGCTGGAATACTGGGTGACATGCGGGGACGGCTCGGTGGGGCGGCGGCAGGACTTCGGGCGAGGGCAGGACTTCGGGCGGCGGCAGGGCTTCGGGCGGTGGTGGTGGTGGCAGGCTGGCTGCGGCGGGCCGTGCTGGCGGTGCCGCGCTGGCTACGGTGGACCGTCGCGGCGGGCCTCGTCGGGGTGGCGCTGCTGACGACCGGCACCGTCGCCAGCGTGGCGTGGATCCGGGACGGCGCGCAGGGCCGCGTCTTCACCGCGGCGACGGTGCCCGAGGCGCCGGTGGCCCTGGTGCTCGGCACGAAGGTGTACCCGGACGGCACCCCGTCGCCGTTCCTCGCCGGCCGGCTGGAGATCGCCCGTACCCTGCTCACAACCGGCAAGGTCGGCGCGATCCTGGTCTCCGGCGACAACATGAACCACGACTACAACGAGCCGGAGGCGATGCGCCGCTGGCTTGTCGACCGGGGTGTGCCGGCCGACAAGGTCGTCCTCGACCACGCCGGCTTCGACACGTACGACTCGTGCGCCCGCGCGAAGCGGATCTTCGGCGTGGACCGGGCGACAGTGGTCACCCAGGCGTTCCACGTGCCCCGCGCGGTGACCGTGTGCCGGCAGCTCGGCGTCGAGACGTACGGCGTCGGCGACGAGACGGCGAGGGCGTACGACCGTACCTGGCGGATCAGCGCCACCCGCGAGCACCTGGCCGCCGTGAAGGCCGCCCTGGACGTCCTCTCCGGCCGCGACCCCGCCCACCTCGGCCCCCGCGAACCCGGCATCGAGGACGCCCTCCGCCGCTGACCTCCTCCCCACCTTGTTGATCAAGAGCTTCCGAGCGTCACGCCTCCCGGTCGCGGTTGGCCGTGCCGGGCGGGCGTAGGCCGAGGGCGGCCAGCGCGGCGGCGAGCGTGCCACCCCGGGCGAGCGGCTGGTAACCGTCCCGTTTCCGCAGGTGGACGCGGCAGCCGTCGGCATCGAAGCGGACCAGCACCGGCCGCTGCGGGTAGCGCCCGGCGAGCCGCACGCACGCCGCGACCGGGTCGACGCCCCCGGTCAGGTCCGGCAGCGGTGGCGCGGTCTGCGGCACCCCGACCGGCGTCGTCGGGTCGGCCGGCACGGCGGCGGTTACCGCGTCGTCCAGGTACCGCAACTGGAACGCGAGCGCCGCCTCGGCCGACGGCCAGCCGGGCGGGCCGATCCGATCGTCGGGTGTGCCCGGCGGCACGATCCGCGTTGTCCACCACCGCCCCGGCGCGGTCGACGGGTGCTCCGGGTCGTACCGCTGGTCGAGCACGCCGACCGCCAGCTCCAGGCCGAGACCGACCGCGAGGCGGATCACCGTGGCCAGTGCCGGCGTCTCCGGGGCCACCGCCGCGCCCACCAGCCGTGCGCCGGGCCGCCCGGCCGCCGTCCGGCGCACGGACCGGTTCGCCGGCTCGGACGCCGGGCGGCTGGGGACGCCGCGTCCCAGATGGACCCACCAACCCGGGTACGCCCGGCCGACGATCGCCGTCGCCACCCGGGCCCGCGACAGCTCGGGCGTCACGTACGGGGTGAAGTCGGACGGCAGCGGCACCGTCGAGCCGGTCGGCGGCGCCGGTGGCGGTGGCACCCCGACCGCGTCGGCCAGCTCGGCGACCAGCGGGGCGAGCGCCAGCTCCCAGCCGACGCCGTCCGGGGTGGGGGTGGGCGGCACACTGCCCGGCACCACGTTCAGCGAGGCGACCGCCCCGGTGTCGAGGTTCGCCACGGTCAGCACGAGCTGCGCCCGCCGCTTCCCGTACCCGCCGCAGCCGGCGCACGCCTGGGCGGAACTGCCGGCGACGTCTCGACAGCGGACACCGTCCAGGCAGGTCAACCCGGCGCAGGTCGGGCAGTCGACGACGGTGGACCAGCCGCCGGACAGCCCGCTCATCGCGGCAGCCGCCGCGCGCACGGCCCGTCGTGACCGGCCCGCAGCACGCAACGCCGGCCGCCGGCCAGTCGGGCGTCACAGAACACCCGATGCCGTACGTCCTGCTCGTCCTCGTACGACACGGTGGTCTCGCCCGGGTCGAGCTGCGACAGCACGCTCGCCCAGCGGGCCACCACCCGGGCCAACCGGACCGCGCCGGCCAGGTCGCGGGCCGCCACCGGCAGGTGGATCACGAACCGCCCGGCCATCAGCGGTACGCCCGCTGGTTGGCGCGCGGGCGGCGCGCTTCCCCGTCGGCGCACGGCCGGTACGCGTGGTCGTCGACGCGCGGCGCGAACTCGGACTGCCAGCGGCGCAGCGCGTCCTTGACCCGGCCGGTCTCCTCCCGGCTCTGGTGCAGCTCCGCGTAGAGGCTGTTCAGGTCGTCGGCGACCTGGCGCAGGAAGTCCTGCACGTCGTTCGGGTCCAGGCCGCGCCGCAGCAGGCCGACGCTGCGGAACCGTCGCCGCCGCACCTGCCAGGGCCGCAACGGCGGGTACGCCGCCGACCGGTACACGCCGCCGCCGGTCACCGGCCGGCTGGCAGCCGGGTGGCCTGACGGCCGGTGACCGGGTGTCGGCTGGCCCGGCGGCCGATGGCCGGTGGTCGGCTGGCCCGACGGCCGGTGACCGGGCACCCGCTGTTGGATGGGCCGGGTCGACCGGGCGAGCCTGGTCAGCCGGGAGAGGAGCCGCATGCCGCTTCCGCCTTCCTGGGGGGATCTGGAAGGGGTGGTCCACCCGCCCGCCGCGCACGGGCGGACCACCCCGCCCTGCCGTCGCAGCTCATCAGCGGTACGACACCAGGGCTGGCTCATCAGCGCAGGTGAGAGGCACACGAACGACTTCTCGCGTTCACCCCGTCGCCTATCACGACCGACTCTAGACTTGTTGCCACAAGCCTGCAAGGGGGCAGTTTCCAACAAGGCCACATCTGGCTTTGGGCACGGGGGGATGAGGCTTGCCCTATGGCCATCAACCCTCGGTCGCACACGCCGGTGTACGTGCAGCTCGCCCAACTGCTCCGCGACCGGATCGAGTCAGGTGACCTGCCGGCCGGCTCCGCCGTACCCAGCGAGTCACGACTGAGCCAGGAGTACGGGATCGGCCGCGACGCCGTCCGCATGGCGATCTCACTACTTCGGGCCGAGGGGGTCGTCAGCACGAGCAGGGGCCTCGGCTCTTGGGTGCGGGAAGACCTGCCGCGCGAGCAGATCAAGCTGCTGCCGGGAAGCAAGGTGTCCGCCCGGATGCCATCCAGTCGCGAGCGACACCAGATGGATCTTGATGAGGGCGTTCCAGTCCTGATCGTTGAAGGCCCGGACGGCAAGGTGCAGATGCACGCAGCCGATCGAGTGGTGCTCCACTATCCGGAATCCGATTGACGACGTAATCGCTCGGTGACACTGCGTGCCTTATCCGGTAGCGTCAACGCTCTGTCGAACGCGGTCCGCCGCTTCGGGGCGTAGATCTTCCGGATCAGGAGGTGACGTGAGCGCGGCCGAGATCATCGCTCGACTGTCCGAGGCAGGCCAGTCTCTCCAGCAAGCCCAAGCCCAGGTCACCGCAGCCGTGCAGAACGCCGAGAATGCGCGGATCCTGGTCGCGGGAGCCCTCGACGGCGCAGCCAGCGACAAGCTCATCGCCACCATCGACGCCGCCCGCGAGCAAATAGGCCAAGCGATCGGCTCCGTCGGGCCAGCCCAGCAGGGCATCCAGGAAACGATTGCCAAGGTCCGTGCTCTGGGAAATTGAGCACGGGTGGCGGCAGCACACCAAGCCGGCCACCCGCTGTTCTTCGACCGGCCATACCAAACGAGGCGAACCGCGACGACACGCGCTCGCAGGGCAGAAGGCAGGCACCGCCGCCGAGACGGAGAATCCGGCCCGCCAGCCCGGAGGTGCTTGCGTTCGGCGGATCTGCCGCCGGCACGGCGTGGGCAGCGATCGCCGAGTACCTACCCCCACTGCCGAAGGCAATCGTCGCCACGCTGCTGGGCTTGGTAGCGAGTTCCAGCTCCTTCATGACCTGGAGAGACAGCAAGAAGAGGGCAAGCAACGATGAGAATTGACGACAACATCGAGAACCAAGTCCGCGACACCTTGCACTGGGTCGTGAAGCAGGATCCCGGCGAATTCGGCACCGCTCTGCAATCCTTCCAAGACCAGCAATCACGCCTGGCCGCACTCGAACTACTGCTTCAGGTCTGCGCCATTGCCGCAGTCGACGTTTTCGGACACAAGCCGGACGCCAACGAAGTGGCAGTACTTGCCGACAAGATTGCCAGAACTGAGCAGTGGTCCCGGGCAGAGCAGACAGAGATCGCATCTCTACTGCGACTTGCACTCTCTCGCGGGCAGCCAGCGGAGCAGGCTCACCTCAGCAACGCCCTCATCCTGGCATTCCTCGTTGCCGGGAATCTCCTGTCCTCCAAGCCGCAATTAGAAGGCAAATGGTGGTTCGACTACCTGGACAGCATCGAGGCCGCAATCGAGGCCAAAAGATGACAACGCGGCCCAGCGGAGCGACGCGCTCGCCCCCGCCCAACAGGGCATCAAGGAGACGATCACCCAGGTCCAGAACCTGGGAAACTGAGCACGGGCGGCGGCAGCACATCTCGTCGGCCACCCGGGCAGCCAGTCCAGAACCGCACCCAACGCTTGTTCGGACGGCGAGGGCGGGCCGCTCGGCACTCGCAACCATTTGGGCCTCGTTCACCGAATTCTTACCGATCATACCGAAGACAATCGGCGGCGTAGCACTGGGCGCAATCGCGACTTGGGGCGCCACCGAGGCGATACGGGAGAAAAGAAGAAGCCAAGGGGGCGACAGTGAGGATTGACGACAGAGTCGAACAACGAGTGCGAGAGACGCTACACCTCGTGGTGAAACGCCGGAAGGGCGAATTCGAGAAGGCATTACGCGACTTCCCTGACGAGCAGACAAGAACCGCTTCCCTGGAGCTCCTCGTAGCCGTCTCCCTGTTCGTCCTTCTCGAAGCCTTCGAGGGCAGACCAGCCAACAGCGATCTTGACGATCTGGCTGAAGAACTCGCCCACATGGAAGACTCGCTACCCTTCACCGAGGATGAGTACCGCGCTTTCCTCCTGGCGATCCTCGACGGCGTACCACTGGAGTCGGCGCTTCCGCCGAACGTGTCGGTCATCCTCGCGTTCGTGGTCGCGGGCAGCTTGCTCTCCTCACGACAGAAACCCGAGGGAGAGTGGTGGTTCGACTATCTCGACAAAATCGAGGAAGCCATCGAACAGGCACCCGACGTCGAGCGGCAATCCGCCGAAGGCCCCAGATAGTCCACCTCGAATCCAATACAGATCAACCCAGAGAGCAGACGTACGCGAGGAGCAGCGGGAGCGCTCCGGCCTTACCGGCCCGGTGAGGGATCATCCCCGCGTGCGCGGGGAGCAGATCACCGTGCCGCCCGGCATGCCCCGGCTGGCGGGATCATCCCCGCCCGCGCGGGGAGCAGGGCTTCGGTGCCGGCTCGGCCGGGCGGAGCCACGGATAATCCCCGCGTGCGCGGGGAGCAGGAGGGCGCGGACAAGTCCTCGACGAACGCCACGGGATCATCCCCGCGTGCGCGGGGAGCAGCGGGCGTGGGCGGCGCGGTGGCGGTCGTGAGGCGGATCATCCCCGCGTGCGCGGGGAGCAGGGGATTCGGCCGTGGTACAGGTCGCCCTGCACCGGATCATCCCCGCGTGCGCGGGGAGCAGTCGAATGGTGGGTTGTGGCGGGTGCTGACACGGATCATCCCCGCGTGCGCGGGGAGCAGCGGGCGTGGGCGGCGCGGTGGCGGTCGTGAGGCGGATCATCCCCGCGTGCGCGGGGAGCAGGGGATTCGGCCGTGGTACAGGTCGCCCTGCACCGGATCATCCCCGCGTGCGCGGGGAGCAGTCGAATGGTGGGTTGTGGCGGGTGCTGACACGGATCATCCCCGCGTGCGCGGGGAGCAGGCCGCGGGGATGCCGGTCATAGCGCGCGCGGCCGGATCATCCCCGCGTGCGCGGGGAGCAGGTGACGTCCGTCCTCGGGATGCTCCCGAAGCCGGGATCATCCCCGCGTGCGCGGGGAGCAGGGCGGCGTCGGGCTCCCCGCCGGTGGGGTGGCGGGATCATCCCCGCGTGCGCGGGGAGCAGCGCCGGCGAAGCTGTCACCGACGCACGCGGTCAGGATCATCCCCGCGTGCGCGGGGAGCAGGCGCTTCTGCCCCTTCGACTCGAATTCCACCAAGGATCATCCCCGCGTGCGCGGGGAGCAGTGCGGCGCGAAATAGCGCTCCCACGGGATTAGCGGATCATCCCCGCGTGCGCGGGGAGCAGGCCGACCCGGGTCGCCCTGACCGTGTTGATCAGGGATCATCCCCGCGTGCGCGGGGAGCAGTTGCCCTGCTCGATGATGGCGACCCGGTGCGCGGGATCATCCCCGCGTGCGCGGGGAGCAGCCTCCGGAGGGTTTCTTGAGACGCACCCGACTGGGATAATCCCCGCGTGCGCGGGGAGCAGTGAAGCGACGGTAGCTGTCACCAGAGACGCCCAGGATCATCCCCGCGTGCGCGGGGAGCAGCGGGTTCGGCATTCCGGTACCCGGTACGCCGAAGGATCATCCCCGCGTGCGCGGGGAGCAGACTTCTTGACCTGCGGGGTTGAAGATCAACTCATGGTTTTTCCTTCACTTTGATTCGGAAGTTCGGGCGGCTGGCCGGGCGGTGTTGAGGGCCGCCGCCCGAAGCGGCGACGCTTGGCGGCCTTGCTCCATCCCTTGGGCAGCGCGGGGTTGAAGACCCGCCGGTCCGTGGGGCGGCGGATCAGGGTGACGCCGTCGAGGTCGACCGGTTTCCAGTGGTGGTCGTGCACCTCGAAGGAGAGTCGCTGCTCCCCCGGCTGCTGGTGGACCAGCAGCGCCCGGCCCGGTCCGGCCATCTCCACGACCTTGAGCCAGAGCCGTTTCCGGATCCGGCTGTTGACGTGTCCGACGTACACCCCGGCGGAGATCTCCAGCAGCCACTGGGTCAGGTGCCCGCGCAGCCCTTCGGGGCAGGCGGTGAGGATGATGACCGTCATCAGAAGTCGACCTCGCCGGCGTAGTTCCGGCCGCTGGCCAGCTCGGCGCCGTCGTCGTCCCAGAGCCGTAGGGTGTCGTCGCCGGCGTCCTCGTCGAGCCACGCCTCGTCGATCGGCCCGGCCGCGCCGGGCTGGAGCAGCAGGGCCCGGATGTCGCGTACGCAGCGGTGCAGGATCGCGCCGTCGTGCGCCCGGTCGCGTACCGCCCGGCGGGTGTCGGAACCGATGTCGGTCGACCCGCTGGCGGCCACGTCGAACGCGACCGGAATGGTGACCTCGGCCTTGTAGAGGTCGGCTATGTCGTACACGAAGGATCTCTCGTTCCCGGTGTGCACGAAGCCCAGCGCGGGTGACGCGCCGAGGGCGACGATGACCGCGTGCACGATGCCGTACAAACAGGCGTGCGCGGCGGACAACGCCTGGTTCACCGGGTCGCCGCTGTCGAAGTCCTCCGGGTCGTACGTCCGGTTCTGCCAGCCGATGCCGGTGCGTTCGGCGTGCTCGCGGTAGCAGCGGCGCACCCGCGCCCCCTCCCGGCCACGCAACTGTTGCATGGTCAGGGCGCGGGTGTCCGCCTCGTCGGGGAAGCGCATCCGGTACATCGCCCGTGCCACGTCGAGCCGGCGGTCCCGGTGCGACACGGCGGCGGCCTGGGCGACGATCAGCCGGCTCGACCGGGCGAGCGTACGGCCGTGCGCGTAGTACCGGACGCCCTGCTCACCGACCCAGACGGCGGTGGCCCCGTTGTCGGCGAGCAGCATCATCGCCTGCTGGGTGACGCTGGTGCCCGGCCCGAGCATGAGCACCCCGAGGGTCGCCGCCGGGATGTGGACGACGCCCTTCTCGTCGGTGGCGGTGATCGCGTTGGCGTCCCGGTGGATGACGCAGCGTTCCAGGTAGACGAAGCTGAGCCGGTCCTGCGCGCGGTTGAGCTCCGCCAGCTCGGCCGGCGGAACACCGGGGATCCTCACGTCGCCGTCTGCGCGGGAGCCAGCGTGAGCAGACCGCAGCCGTACGCCTTGGCGTGGCCGATGCCGCCGGTCAGCGCCCGCCGGAAGGCGTCCGCGTCGGTGACGGTGAGGATGCCGTCGTAGGTGGCCGTGGTGAGGGTGACCGTGCCCATCCCCCGCTTGAAGGACTGCGTCTGCCGTCGGCGCAGCCGCAGGTTGGGCTGGCCGTCCTGCTGCTCGGCCAGGGCGAACCCGTTGCGGGCGGCCCGGCTGACCAGCCATCCGACCTGCTCCGGCTCGCGCAGGTGGCCGAAACGTTGGGTCTCCTTGGCGTCGGCGGTCTTGCGTCCGCTGTGGGCGGGGTTCGCGGTCAGCCGGAACGCCCAGCGCTGGCCGGCGGCCAGGGAGTCGAGCAGGCCGCCGTAGTCGCGGGTCACCCAGCTCTCCGCGCTGGTCGGCCAACCGGCCTGCTCGACCAGGTGGGTGAGGTCGGGGCGGCCGGGGCTGACGACGTACAGGTGGACGGTGTGCGCGGCCGGGGCGTCGAGCCGCCACAGCGTACGGGCGTCGGCGGTTTCGTAGTCCTCGACGGCGGGGAAGGCGGCCCGGACGGCCGCGTGCATGGCGTGCGGCGAGGAGAGCAGCTTGCGCGCGGCCCGGCGGGCCGGGTTGATCGGGAATCGGGTGAGGAACATGCTCAGCCTCCCAGCAGGCTCAACGGGTCGTGGTCCACGACCCCGGCCCGCTCCGCGAGGTCGTTGGTGACGTCGACGTGCCGCCGCAGCACCGACCGCCAGGTGTGCTGCCGGTGCGCCGGGTCGAAGCTCACCGGCTCGTCGGGCACGGTCTCGTGCACCGGCTCGCCCGGCCGGGCGTCCCGGACGATCTCCAGCCGGACGGTGCGGGCCGCCTTGCGGCGGTGCCACTCGGCGGCCAGCCACGGCCAGTCGGTGAGCGCGCCGTCGAGGGTCCCGTCGTGCACGCCGAGGCTGACCGGGCCGACCGGCGGGCACGACCGACGCCCGAGGTAGAGCGGGAACCGCGGCCGGTCCAACGCCTCCGCGAGGCCGTACAGCAGCTCCGCCTCGCCACCGACGGCGGCCAGGAACACCGCGTCGGAGAGGTAGAAGCGGTACGTCAGCGGGGCGCTGGACCGGCCGTCGAGGGGCCGGGCGGTCTGGAAGTCCCGCAGGACCTGGCCGGGCTGGTCGATGCGGACCCCGAACTCCAGACCGAGCAGCTCGGTGAGCGGCTCGGCGCGGCGGATGCCCTTGGCTGCGGCGAGCAGGCCGATCACCCCGCTCTTGGTGGGCGCGGGCTCGGTGCCCCGGCGGGCGAACCGGCTGGACGAGCCCCAGGACTGGAGCGGACCGGCCAGTTTCAGCAGCAGCACGCTCATGCGGGCTGTCCGAGGGCGACGGCGACCTGCTCCCCCACTCCGGTGACCAGCTCGCTGAGGGTGACAGCCTTGCCGAGGTCGGCGAGCACGGCGGTCTGCTCCCCGACCTGGGTGACCCAGGCGCCGACCGGCCGCTCACCGTAGGCGCTCTCGACCGCCCGGGTGTGCTTGGCCAGGGCTTCGGCGGCCAGCTCGATCCGGCCGGCGGCGTGCGTCTCGCGGATGGGCGTCTCGAACGCGCCGACCAGGTTGATCGGCTGGCTGTCGCGCACCCGGACCAGCACCGCGTCGGGCAGCGTACGGTGCGCGAAGGTGTTCTGCTTGCCGGTCGGCATGCTGCGGGCGAACGCGGTGAGGAACGCCTCGACGGCGGCCCGGGTCGCGGCGGCGTCGCCGAGGGTACGGTGCAGCGCGTCCACGTCGACCGTCGCGTACCGGTACAGCGTGGACGAGTTGAACTCGACGGTGCCGATCATGCCGGCGCCGGTCTCGGCGGCGTCCGCCTTGCGGTCGTCCACGGCGGTGAAGTAGTCGAACTCGTTGTCCACGGCGTGCACGCTTATCGCGTGGGACACCTGGCAGGCGGCGTCGACGTTGATGTCGGACAGGTCGGCGACCATCCGGCCGAACATCGCGATGTCGACCGAGTGCTCGCTGTTGACCAGCTCCTTGAACCGGCCCCTGTCGAGGGCGACGCCGGCCCGGGACGCCTCCAGCGCGGCGGCGGCGAGATTGTCCGACTGGCGGTGGCTGAGGAACAGCAGGTAGCCGGACTCGACGTCCTTCAGCTCGCCCTTCTTCTTGTCGAGTTTGGCCAGCCCACCGGCGACGAAGACCTCGGCGGCCAGCGCCGACGCCTCCTCCCCGGTCACGTCCGGGTCGAGCGCCCTGATCCGGGCGGCCAGCGACTCGCCGACCCGCTTGGTCCGCTCGCCGAGCTGGGACCGGTCGAGCAGACCGGCGAAGGCCAGCCGGATCGCCCGCTTCCACGCCTGGCTGGAGACCCGCGCCCGACGTACGCCGCCGTAGACGGCGGTCTTCGGCGAGCCGGTGTCGTCGCGGTTGAGGTTGCTCGGCGGCACGGTCTGCAACGCGTGGACGTCGATGATGGTACGGCTCATGACGGGTCCTCCTCGGGAAGGTCAGTGTCAGCGGCGGCCGGGCCGGGCCGGCTGCGGAAGAACTCACGACCCCAGATGCCCTGGACCTTCGACCGGCCGTCCGGCTGGCCGGGACGCGGCGGCCGGCGCAGGGTCCACAGGTCGTCGGCGAGCAGGCCGTAGTCGAGTGGGATCTGGTGTTCGCGCAGCATGGTGATCAGGCTGCGCAGGTGGTGGACGCTCTCGGGGTAGCTGCTGGCGGTGCCCAGCGCGGCGAAGCGCCGCCGTACCCCGTCCGGGCCGGCGGTCCGGCGGACCAGCTCGGCCAGGGCCAGCCCCAGCCCGCGCCCGTCCATGTGCATCCGCTCACGGCGGGACTGCTGGTGCAGCGCGTACAGGGTCACCGCGTCGTGGGTGGCGTACTCGGTGTCCGCCGCCTCGGTGTCGTCGTCCGGCAGCCGGCCGAGCAGGTCCGGCGGTACCTGGAGATACGACTCCAGGGTGAAGTCGAAGCCCGGGGTCCGGCCGATCCCGCGCCGGAGCCGGGCCAGCGCGCTGACCGCCTCGGGCACCGGCACGGTGCGCAGCGCCCGCGCCTGGAGCCCGCCGACCGTCCGGGCGACGTGGTCGCCGAGGTCCGTGCGACGCCGCCGCCACGGTCTGCGGGTCGGGCCGGGCGGCTGGTCGAGGTCGACCCGCTCCGGCGGCCCGGTGTCCACCATGGTCATGCTGTTGCCTCCTGCCTCTGCTGTGGTGAACCGGTGTCCGGCTCCCGGTCGACTGCCATCGGCAGCGCCCTGGCCAGGCCGGCGCGGAACCACGCTTCCGCCTGCGAGCTGGAGTAGTGCGCCTCCCGGCCGGCGCGGTCCCTGCCGGCCCGGCCGACCCAGGCCGCCGGCCCCGCCTCCCGGACCAGGTCCGCGCCGAGCCGACGGACCACCTCGTTGACGTTCCGCTGCCAGGTCGCGCGTTCGGCCACCGGGTCGCTGCCCGGACCGAGCCGGGCCAGCCAGTCCCGAAAGAGCCGGTCCAGCAGGGCGTACGCGCGTTCGGCCGCCCGGTCGGCCTCACCGACGTCGGTGGCCCGGTCACCGGCGGCGCGGGCCAGGTTGTCGGCGAGCCGGCGCAGCACCTTCACCGCGTCCTCCGCGTCGGCGGTGGCGTCCACCGCCGTGGTACGCAGCGCCGAGTCGTCGACCAGCAGCAACACGTTCATGGTGAGCGCGTCGCCGAACACCTCGGCCACGACCGCCTGCTGGGTGCCGTAGGTGACGCTGGTGGCCCGGGTACGGACCTGGAAGTCCGCGCCGACCACCCCGGTCACGGTCAACCGGGCCAGCCACCGCACCACCATCGGCGACAGCCGCTGCGGCGCGTCCCCGCCGGACGGCGGCGACGGCAGCAGGGTCTGCAACCCCCGCCACAACGCCCGGCTGTGGTCGTGCGGCCGGGGCAGGTAGATCGGGGTACGTTTCTCTTTCTGCTCCCGGGGGCCGCTGCGTCCCCAGACGCTCATCGGCTCCAGCAGGTGCCGGTCCTGCCACTCGATCCGGTCACCGTTGGAGATCATCGCCCCGGTGACGCCGCCGACGTCACCGAAGAGCCGGATCCGGCGGGACTGCCAGGTGTAGAGGCCCAGCACCCCGTACGGGCCACGGGTGGCGTCGGCCTCCTCGGCGGCGGTCTGCGGCGCGCGTTCCCAGACCGGCAGGTCCCGCTCGTCGGCCTGCTGCCAGCCGGGCGCGACCGGCGCCAGGTTGAGCAGCAGGGTCTCCAGCAGGGTCGCGCCTTCGAGGTGCACGCCGCCCAGCGACCCGAGCGACGCGACGCCGATCGGGTAGCCCTTGCCGCCCTTGACCCGGGGGTCGCCGACCGCGCCGGTCTTGATGCCGGACGGGTCGTACGCCTGGCAGTGCACCAGCCAGCGGGCCGCCTCGGCCGGGGTGACCGACTCCATCCCCGGCCCGGCACGGGTGGTCAGGAACGGCAGACCGTTCGGCACGTCGGCGATGATCCGTTCCAGCCCGTACGTGTTGTCCTTGCCGGCCCGCAGGTCGGCGACCTGGTAGAACGGGCGCTCCGGGTGGAACAGGTCGAAGCGGTCCCGGAACTCCCCGAGGTAGTCGGCGACGTCGGCGGTCGGCAGTTGCCGGTGCCGCCACATGCCCCGCCAGGCGGCTTCGCCGGGCGGCCCGCCGGTGACCCGGTGCAGGACGGCCAGGGCGAGCCGCAGGATCGCGAAGGTCTGCGTGGGCAGCTCAGCGGCGATCACGCGTACCTCGCCGGCCTGCTCGAAGAGGCCGAGCAGCGACACGTCGCGCCGCTGGCCCGCAGTGTCCAACACCGGGATCCACGCCTCGTCGACAAGCGAGAAGCCGGTCCGGCGCGGTGCTCCGGTCATGGCGTCACCTCCTCAGGTGACTCGAAGGGTGGTCGGCTCGAAGGATGGTCAGGTCGTGGCGCGGGTGACGCGCAGACCTTCGGTCGGGTCGTAGCGCAGGTCGAATCCGGCGACGGTGGCCGTGCCGTCCGAATCGACGTCGAGCAGGAGCTCGCCGGCCAACCACGGGCTGCCCTGCCAGGCACTGAGGTCAGTGCGCCGTTCCAGTTCGGCGATCACCTCGTCGACCACGTCCGCCGAGGTCATCGCCCGGGGCAGGGGCAGGGCGCAGCGCGCGATCAGCCGGGGCAGCGGCCAGGGCGGCACGCTGTCGGTGCGTACGGGCGTCCCGCCGCCGTCGATCCATGGGGGGACGACGAGGCCGGCGTCGGCGCGTACCAGTAGCAGGACCTCGAAGGAGTCGGCGTCGGTGTCGCGGACGTGGCCCTTCGCCACCCGCTCGTCCGCGTCGCCGACGCCACCGGAGAGCCAGCCGATCAGCGGCGTGCCGGGCTCGGCGACGCCGGCCAGGCGGAAGCCGTCGGCCTTCAGCTCCTTGGTGACCATCTCGTCACGCTGCTTCGCCTCCGCCTCGGTAAGCGTCGGCTGCCAGGACGGCGGGCCGACGGGCGTGTCGCCGTAGGCGGCCTGGGTGAGCGGGGCGATGTCCGCCGGCAGCCGCAGCGGCGTGCCGTCGAGGTGCGGCAGCAGCACCGCGGCGCTGCGCAGCAGGGCGGCCGGCTGGTAGACGCGACGGGATCCGGCGACCGGCTCGGGTGGCTCGGTGGCCCAGTCCGCGCCGGTGATCCAGCAGATCGGGGCGGCCAGCCGGGCCGGACGGTCGGCGCGCGGGTGCCGGTGCAGTCGGCCGACGCGTTGCAGCACCAGGTCGACCGGGGCGAGGTCGGTGACGAGCAGGTCGAAGTCGATGTCCAGGGACTGCTCGGCGACCTGGCTGGCCACCACCACGTGCCGGGCCGGGCGGGTCGCGCCGCCCGGCGGCCCGAAGGTGTCACGCAGCCAGCGGTCCTTCGTGGCCCGGTCGACGGCCAGGAAGCGGGAGTGCGCCACCGAAACGGGAACGTCCGGCCCGAGGGCCGCCCGCAGCGCGGCGGCGGTCTCCTGGACCCGGGCCACGGTGTTACGGACCACGAGGGCGCAGCCGCCGTCCGCCAACTGGCCCCGGAGCGCCTCGACCAGCACCGGCAGGTCGTCGGGCAGCCGCCGCACCTGGACCTCGACGCCCCGGCCGGAGTCGGCGCAGTCGACGGCCGTCGCCCCCCGCCCGGGCGTGGAGACGGTGACCAGGGGGTACCGCAGGTCGGCGCGGAGCGCCGCGTACGGGTCGACGCGCGGTCTGCCCCGGTCGCGCCAGGTGGGCTTGGGCAGCGGCCCGAGCCGACCGGTGTCGTACGCCGCCATCAGCTCGGCCCGCCGGCCCGCCGGCAGGGTCGCCGACAGGACGACCACGGGCACGCCGTACGCGCCGAGCCACTCCAGCGCCCGGTCCAGGAAGCATCCCATGTAGACGTCGTAGGCGTGCGCCTCGTCGATGACGACGACCTTGCCGGCCAGGCCGAGGTGCCGCAGCACGAGGTGTCTGCCGCGCAGCGCCGCGAAGAGGAGCTGGTCGATGGTGCCCACGACGAAGCTGGAGAGCAGGGTGCGTTTGGGGCCGGCGAGCCAGCGGTGCACGCCGACGTCCGTGCCGCCGGCGTCCTGGGCGATGCCGCTGGGCAGCATGGTCGTCCGGAGTCGGTCGTACTCGGGGTTGAGCGCCGCCTTGCCGTGGGCCAGCCGGACGTCGCGGCCACCCCGACCGCTCTGCGCGTCGGGCAGTCGGCGGAGCCAGGACAGCATCCGGCCGAACATGGCGTCGCTGGTGGCCCGGGTGGGCAGGGCCAGGTAGCAGCCGGCCGCCCCGGTCCGCCGGGCCAGGATCTCCACCGCCGCCAGGGCCGCCTCGGTCTTGCCCTCCCCCATCGCCGCCTCGATGATGATCATGCCGGGGGTGGGCATGGTGGTGGCCAGCTCGGCGGCCGTCCGCTGGACCGGACGCGGGGTCGCCCCGTCGGGCAGCGCGAAACGGGCCGCGAACAGCTCGTCCACGCCGGGCGTCGACGCGGTGGGCTGCCAGGGCGTGGGCAGGTCGAGCGTCTCCCAGCCGAAGCTCAGCCGACCGGCGTCCGTGCCGTCCAGCAGGTACGGGAACAGTTCCTCGTTGCTGGCGATCCAGTCGGCGACGATGACCAGGCCGGTGAGGGCGGCCTGCGCCGGCTGCGACAACGGGACGTCCCGCCAGTCGACGAGGCGGTCCGCCGCGCCGGAACGCTCGGTCATCCAGGTCAGCAGCTCCCGCTGCGCCGCCCGCCAGGCCGGGTCGCCGAGCAGGTGTGGACGGAGCCGCGCCGCCCGCAGGCCCTCGTCGGTCGGCGGCGTCCCGTGGTGGCCGCCGACGACCACCGCGTACGGGTGCGGGTCGGTCCAGTCCTGCTCGTCCAGCCAGTCCGCGAGCACGAGGTGCCCGGCGGTGGCGTGCGGGGCGTGGCGGCGGTCGGCGCGGATGAGGTCCCGGTGGTAGCCGAGCCCGTGGTCACGCATCCGCTCCGCCAACGCGTACGCCTGGCAGGCGAAGGCCGGGGTGGCCTTGCCGACGTCGTGCACGCCGGCCAGCCAGACCGCCAGGGTACGGGCGTCCCGGTCGCCGCCGGGCAGCTCGTCGGCGATCCGTCGGCGGACCGCCGGGCTGAGCCAGTGGTCCCACAGTTGACCGGCCACGTCGGCGGCGTCGGCCAGGTGCCGCCACAGCGGCAGCCAGCCGACCGGCGAGGTCCCCTTGCGGTCGGTCTTGCCCCACACCGAGCGGGCGGCGTCGCCGAGGCGGGGGCCGTCGGGGACGGCGCGGGCGGTCACCGGGTCACCGGCAGCAGCGGGCTGGGCGTGCCGCTGTGGGACAGGTAGAGCACGTCGCGGGCCCGGGTCAGGGCGACGAAGAGCAGGCAGCGTTCCCGCTGGAGGTCCTGCCGGTGGGCGTGCGGGTCCTCGGCGGCCGAGGTGAGCGCGTGGGGGGCCGGCAGCACGCCCGCGTCCAGCCCGACGACCGCCAGGCACTGGAACTCCAGTCCCTTCATCCGGTGCATGGTCGCCACCCGCACCCCGTCGACGCCGCGCCGGTCGTCGGCGACGTCGATGTGGGCCTCGACCAGGATCCGGCTGACGGTCCTGACGAGTTGCCCGGTGCGGACGGCGACGCCGATGGCGTGCGGCTCCACGCCCTGCTCCAGCCAGGTGCCGACCCGTTCGATCAGCGCCTCGAACTCGTCGTCCCGGCTGCCGGCGGCGGTGAGCTCCGGCGGGCCGCCCCGGGTGACCGAGCGGTAGCCGCGCAGCGTGTCGTCCTGCCCGTCCAGCCCGAGCGCCGGGTCGCCGCCGAGGACCTTGACCGACAGGTCCAGGATCTCGTGGGTGGTCCGGTAGTTGACGGTGAGCCGGCGGGTCCGGCCCCGGACCTCGATGCCGAGCTGGGCCAGGGAGACCTGGTTGTCGTAGATGCGCTGGTACGGGTCGGCCAGCAGGAACATGTCGTTCGGTCCGGGGGCGACGAGCGCGCGCAGCAGCCGCCACTGCGCCGGGTGCAGATCCTGCCCCTCGTCGACGACGACGTGCCGGTACCGGGCGGGCGAGCGGCGCAGGATGGCCGCCGCGTCGTCGGCGAGCTGGGTGTGGGTGCGCAGGCGTCGCCGGGTCAGCTCCCGCGCCACGGTGTCGATCGCGGCCCATACCTGGGCGCGTTGGGCCGCGCGCAGGGAGGTGCCCCGGCCCCGGCGGGGCGCGTCCCGGTACGCCTCCGCCGTGGTCAACCGTTGCGCCAGCACCACCTGCTCGAACTCGTGCCGCAGGAAGGTGGGGCTGAGCGTGGTGACCTGGCCGGCGCGGTTGACGAAGGTGGGGGCGGTCCGCGCGGCGTCCTGCCAGAGCTGGTCGAGGAGCTCGTTCTCGGCGATCGACACCTTCCCGCCGTCCCGGGCGACGATCTCGTAGGCCAGCCGGTCGACGCTGATCACGTCGATGCGGGCCCGGACCGCCGGGTCGTCGGCGAGCCGGTGGAGCTGCCGGGCGAGGGCCTCGGCGAGGGCGCGGGTGAAGGTGGTCAGCAGGACCTTCTCGCCGTCCGGCAGCCGGTTGGCGAGGAACACCGCGCGGTGCAGGCCGGTCACCGTCTTTCCGGTGCCGGCGCTGCCGGTCACCAGCGCGGGGCCGCTGTAGGTCTCGCGGTAGGCGATGTCCCGCTGGTTCGGGTGCAGGAAGGTGCGCCACACGTCGAACGGGTGGGCGAGGATGGCGGCGAGCTCCACCGGACCGTCGACGAAGGCGATCCGGTCGGGCGTACGGCGGGCGGCGGCCACCAGGTCGTCGGGGTCCACGCCGGACACGATCCGGTCGGCCCGCTCCGCCCAGACCTCGGCCACGGGCATCCCGGCGGACAGGTCGAGCAGGATGTCGAGCTGCGCGTCCGGCAGCCGGCCGATGAGGCTCTCCAACTGCTTGTCGGTGGCGATGACGCGCAGCAACGGGACCAGGTCCGCGTCCACGCCCAGTCGGACGAAGTCGGCGTTCGTGACGTGGTCGAACAGGCCGCCGCTCGGCGGGGCCGCCGGCTCGGCGCGCGCGAACTCCTCGATCGCCTCCTGGTCGCGCATCTCCAGCACGCCGAGCACCTGGTTGACGGTGAACCGGCGGCTCACCGCGAAGGCGATGGCGTCGTCGTGCGGCCGGACGTCGAGCAGCGCGTACTTCTCCTCGCCGAGGGCGAGCACCACTCCACGGTAGAAGCGGTCGATCCGGATGGTGCGGATGTTGGGGTCACGCGCCCCGGTCAGCTTCTCCAGACGCAGGCCGGCGTGGGTGTGCTCGGCGAACTTGCTGATGGCCGCGACGACGGCCTGCTGCACCCGGCGTTGCAGCCGGGCGTAGGCGGGGAGGAAGTCCCGACCCAGGGCCAACTCGGCCATACCAGTCCCCTGTCGCCTGACGCCTGGCGGTGCGCCAGGGCGGTGAACGAAGCCGACCCGCATTGAATCAGCTTGTGAACTCTGTTTGCAACTTGATCTTTGTGTCGAACGTTCACCATACCGTCCGGCCCGGACGGGCAGCCGGCCACCCCGACCGCCCGATCGACGGTTATGCTGGGCCACGTGGGGCCCGGCACGAACCTGAAGAACCGGTACACACTGGGCCGGTACCCCTTGGCGCACAAGGGCATGGGCGAGGTCTGGCCGGCCCGGGACGTCCTCCTCGACCGCCAGGTCATCGTCAAGGTCGTCGATTCCGCCCGGATGGACGCCGACCTGCTGCGCCGGTTCCGGCGCGAGGCGCTGTTGACCGTCCGGCTGGAGCACCCGGGCGTGCCGGCCGTGTACGACCTCGACAGCCACGACGGCCGCCCCTACGTCGTCCTGGAGCGGATCGACGGGATCACGCTCGCCGACCTGGTCGCGGAGCAGGGGCCGATCCCGTTCGGCTGGGTCGCCGCCATCGGGGCGCAGATCAGCGCCGTGCTGCTCGCCGCGCGGGAGCTCGGCCTGGTCCACCGGGACATCAAGCCGGCCAACGTCATGCTGGACCGGCACGGCGCGGTCAAGGTGCTCGACTTCGGGCTGGCGGTGGTGCGGGACGACGACCGCTACTCGCGGATCACCCGGACCGGGCAGGCCCTCGGCACGGTGGGCTACATGGCGCCCGAGCAGATCGTCGGCGGGCCGACGGACCACCGCACCGACCTGTACGGGCTCGGCGCGACGCTCTTCGACCTGCTCACCGGCCGTCCGCCGTTCGACGGCGCGACCACCCTGACCACGGTGCGCCGCCAGTTGGACGGCCCACCGCCGCGCCCCGGCGACTCCCGGCCGGACACCCCCGCCGGGCTGGACGACCTGGTGCACGCGCTACTGGCGACGGAGCCACGGGAACGGCCGGCCAGCGCCGCCGACGTCTACGCCGCGCTGGCCCCGCTCGCCGAGGACCTGCCGCCGATCCCCGGCGTGCTCACCGACGCCGTCACCCCGGTCCGGGCCTGGGCCGCGATCGTGGGGCGGGCGCCGCTGCGGACCCGCCCCACGCCGCCGACCGTCGAGCCGCCCGAGCCGGCCGGGGAGCCGACCGCCGCCCACGCGGCGCGGTCGCACGCCGCCGGCGAGTACCGGGCCGCCGCCCGGCAGTGGCGTCGGCTCGCCGAGGACCGCGTCCAGCGGTACGGCGAGGGTGATCCGAAGGCGTTCGGGTTCCGGCTGAACGTCGCTCGCGCGCACGCCGCGTTGGGCGAGCACGCCCGGGCGTTGCGCCTGTTCCAGAGCGCCCTGGGCGACTGGGAGCGGGCGGTGGGCCCCGGCCACCCGACGGTACGGCAGCTACGTCGGGAGATCGCCCGGTTCAGCGCGGAGCCGTCGCAGGTCCCCCGGTACGCGCCGGACGTGGGTGACTGAACGACGCGGGCAGCAGCGCCGCCTTCTGGGGCGGGAACCGTCCACCTCCGTAGTGGAAGATCTGGGCGCAGTTCTGCCCGCGGGTCTCGGTGGTCAGCGCCCGGACGGCCAGCGGCGAGTACATGGTGCGGTGTTTCAGCCAGGCCGCCTCCTCGCCGTGCCGGTCGAAGCCGCAGCCGGTCGCCGCGTGCCCGAACACGTCGTGGACGGCCCGGAACATGTCGTTCTCCGGGTCGCTGAGGTACGGGTGCGGGTTGCCGGTGGCGGCGCTCGCCCAGACCTTCAGCAGCCGACGCCGCCGCACGTCGTCGACCATCGACGTGACGTCCGGGTACGGGTCGGCGTCGACGAACCGCACGGTCACGCCGAGGCCGCCGAATTCCGTCCGGCCCACCAGGAAGTGGTACTGCCGCGCCGTCTCCCGGCGGAACGCCGCGTACGCGGGCCCGGCCCGCTCGTCACGGACCGGCGCGGCCTGGTACGCCTCGGCGATGGCCGCGCCGACGACGGGGTCAAGGCGCACTCGCGCGTACGCCTGGGCGGGTGGACCGGCGGCGGAGCCGCCGCGGTACCGCCGGGCGCCGTGCCAGACGTAGCCGACCGGTGGAACGCGGGTGGGCGACGCGGGTACGAGCAAGGGTGTTCATGGTCCTCCTCAGGTCGTCGGGGTTGGACGGTCGTGCTCAGCGGGCGGACGGGCGCTCCCCCGGTCGGGGTGGCACGCCATCGCCGGGCGTCGGGTGTCGCTCGCTGCGCAGCAGCTCGCCGAGCATCCTGATCTCGGAGACCCGACGGTCCTGGTGGAACTGGGCGAACTTGCCGATGGTGGTGCTGCGCCCTCGACGCGGCATCGTTCCTCCAAACAGGCCGGTGGCTCGATCAGCCACGAAGATAGCCGCTGTGAATCGTGTACACAACTCCACACTTTGTGGTAGCGTTCACGGGTGAGCAGCGAGCCGAGCATCGCCCCGAGCGAGGCCACCCTGACCGCCAGCGGCATCGCCCGGCTGGCCAACGTCGGCCGGGCGGCGGTCAGCAACTGGCGTCGCCGGTACGCCGACTTCCCCGCGCCCGTCGGCGGCAGCCCCACCAGCCCGTCCTTCGACGCGCACGAGGTCGAGCAGTGGCTGCGCCGCCACGGCCGGACGCAGCACGCGGACGCCGCCCGGTGGGCCTGGCGACACATCGAGAGCCACCAGCCGGCGGCGCAGATCAGCGACGTGCTCGGCGTGGCCGGCGCGCTCCTGCTGGTCCGCGCCGACCAGGGGAACGCGGCCGGCGACGCGGCCGGCGACGGGCTGCCCACGCCGGACCAGCTCGTCGGCCACCTGCGCGACCTCGACCCGGGCCTGGCCGGGCTGATCGCCGACCTGGTGCCGGGGCAGTGGACGGCGTCCCTCGACGCGCTGCTGCGCGCCGTCGACCAGCTCGGCTCGGAGCAGGGCGCCGAGTCCGCCTTCGAGCACCTGCACAACCAGTACGCGACCTCGGCGCACTCGATGTCCGGCCTGGCCGGCACCCCGGACGTCGTCGCCGAGGTGATGCTGACCCTGGCCGGCACCGGCCCCCGCACCTTCGACTTCACCAGCGGCACCGGCTCCATCCTGCGGATGGCCGCCGACCGGGCCCTGCGCGCCGGCGCGCCGACCAGTTGCCACGCCCAGGAGATCAACCCGCAGTACGCGGTGATCACGTTGCTACGGCTGTGGTTCGTGCACCTGCGGGCCCGACGGTCCGGGCACCAGCCACCGGCCCCCGTGGTGCACATCGGTGACAGCCTGCTCGCCGACGCGCTGCCCGAGCTGCGGGCCGAGGTGGTCGTGGCGAACTTCCCGTTCGGCATCCACGACTGGGGGCACGACCGCCTCGCCTACGATCCCCGCTGGGCGTACGGTCTGCCGCCCCGTACCGAACCCGAGCTCGCCTGGGTGCAGCACGCCCTGGCGCACCTCTCCGCCGACGGCACCGCCGTGGTGCTCATGCCCCCGGCCGCCGCGTCGCGTCCCGCCGGGCGGCGGATCCGCGCGGAGCTGATCCGGCACGGCGCGCTCCGCGCGGTCGTCGCCCTGCCCGCCGGTCTGATGCCCCCGGTCGGCGTCGGGCTGCACATCTGGGTCCTCACCCAGCCGGGCTCACGCCAGCCGCACGCCGGTGAGCTGCTCATGGTGGACACGACGGCCGCGCCGGAGGGCTGCTCTCCCGTCGAGACCGTCGAGGCGGCGTGGAGCGCCTACCGTTCGGCCCGCTACACCGAGCTGCCCGGCGTCCACCGCACCGTGCCCGCCATCGACCTGCTGGACGACCAGGTCGACCTCACGCCGCAACGACACCTGCCGCAGGCCGGCGCGTTTGCCGGTGACCCGGCCGAGATCATCGCCCGGATCGACGACTTCGACCAGCTCGTCGCGCGGGTCCGCCGCAGTCTGCCGGCGGTGCGCGACACCCCGCACACCCCGCTACGGGAAGCCCCCCAGGCCGACGTCACCGACCTGATCCGGTCCGGCAGCGTCACCGTCACCCGGGCCCCCTCCCGCGGCCGAACCGGTGACGCCACCACCGGAGCAACCCTGTCGACCACCACCGGGGCCACCGGGTCGACCACCGGAGCCACCGCGTCGACCACCGCCGGGGCCGCCGTGCTGACCACCGCCGACGTCGTCTCCGGCGGCCCGGCCACCGGCTCGACGACCCGCGCCGCCGACGACGAGCCGGCGCCACGGGTACGCGCCGGCGACATCCTGGTGCCGCTCGTCGGCCGCCGGATCAACGCCCGGGTGGCCACGCCCGAACAGGTAGGCGCGGAACTCGGGCCCGGCGTGCAGTTGATCCGCGTCGACCCGGCCCGTTTCGACCCGTGGTTCGTCGCCGGTGTCCTCTCCCGCACCGACAACCTGCGCATCGCCGGGCGGGCGTCCAGCAGCGCGACCGGCGCCCTGCGCATCGACATCCGGCGGCTGAGCATCCCCGTCCTGCCGCTGCGCCAGCAGCAGGCGTACGGCGAGGCGTTCCGCCAGCTCGTCGAGTTCCGCCACGTCCTGGAGCAGGCCGCGACGACCGGGGCCGCCCTGGCCCGCGACATCGGCGACGGCCTCACCGAGGGCGCCCTCGGCCTGCCCGACCACCACGGGTAGCCCCGCCCGGAAGGGCCACGCCACACCCGGCGTTCCGGCCCCGCCCCCAGACCCGACCCGAACCCCGCCTGGGCACGCCCCGCCTGGGCATGTCCTCGACGACCCCGACCGTCGCTGAACTCATACTGGTCGATTCCATCAGCCCATACTCATCTCACGCTTCGTGTTCGCAGGGCCGACGAGCAGACATTCTTCGCACCCTTTGCTCTGCACCCACGAACGCGCCAGGCACTCATGGTGACCAACGCTCCGTTCCAGCCCTCGGGCGAGAAGCACAATTCCCTGCTCGTGGCGCATGGCGCGGTGATGGGTGCAGAGCAAAGGGACGCGATGGTCTCTCTTCACCCGGCCGGCGGTCACCGAAAGTGAGAACGGGCGCTCACCAGCGCGCCGACACGGCGCGTAACACGATCAGCGGCCGGCCTTCCCCTGCCCTACGCCGCACGCCCCAGCAGTCGTCCGGTCGGGGCGACTGCTGGGGGCGACTGTTCGAAGTGGCTGTTCGGGGTGACCCGCTCGCCGGCCGGTCAGCTGGTCGGGCGGGCCTACGCGACGAACCGGGTCCGGCGGCGGCGGGCGAGCAGGTAGCCGCCTCCGCCGAGCAGCAGCAGCACGCCGCCGACGCCGGCCACGGCCACGGTCTGCGCGCCGGTCACCGGCAGCCCGCCGCCCTGGCCGCCGTCATCGTCAGCCGGCGCGCCGGGCGGGGCCGGGCTGACGGTGGGCGCGGCGGTCGGGGTCGCCGTCGGCGTCGGGGTGGCCGTCGGCGTCGCGGTCGGGGTGGGCGTCGGGGTGGCCGGCAGGACGAGGACGACGCCGACGAAGCCGATCGGGTTCGGCGGCTCCAGCCCGACCAGCGGCCCCGACGGGGTGGTCAGGGTCAGCGTCCCGCCCGTGCCCCGCACCGCGCGACCCTCCGTGGCCCAGTCGTCGGCCCGCTTCTGGACGCCGCCGAGCCGGTCGACGAACTCCTTGCTGCGCCAGTGGTGGACGATCGAGGAAATGTTCTCCGGCCGGGCGTCCGCCCTGGTGGCGATGCCGACACCGGTCGCGGCCAGGCTCGCGCCGGGGGCGAGCGTGACGTCGAACTCGCACCAGGCCGACTCCTGGTTGCTGTCCACGGCGTACCAGCAGTTCTCGTACGTCTTCGTGAAGTCGAGGTCGTTGAGGATCCGGACGTGGACGACCAGCCCGTCCACCGGCGTGTCGCTCTTGTTCGTGACAGCCATCAGCGCGGGCACGTCCGCGCCCTGCCCGACCCGGTAGCCTCGGCGGCCGTCGACCGGCGGGCGGTCCTCGGTGCCGGCGGCGAGCCGCGCCGAGTCGGTAGGTGACGGTGTCGGGGCCGCCGCGGCGGCAGGTGTGGCGGCGGCGAACCCGGCCGCGAGAAGGATGGCGCTCGTGGTGAGCCCGGCGTGTCGGCGCATGGTAAGGAAACCCCCGTGTGGTACGACAACAGCCGCGTCACCATACAGCGCGCGGGAACGCCGCCGACGTCCACACCGGAAGCTACGACGTCGCCTACCTGAACACGTCGCGCAGCCGACGGTAGTGCCACAGCGCGGTCGCCGGGCAGCGAGCCCTACACGTTGAAGCGGAACTCCACCACGTCGCCGTCCTGCATGACGTACTCCTTGCCCTCGATGCGGACCTTGCCCGCCGCCTTCGCCGCCGCCATCGAACCGGCCGCGACCAGGTCGTCGTACGAGACCACCTCGGCCTTGATGAAGCCGCGCTGGAAGTCGGAGTGGATCACCCCGGCGGCCTCGGGGGCGGTCGCGCCGACCGGGACCGTCCAGGCCCGCGCCTCCTTCGGCCCCGCCGTCAGGTACGTCTGGAGGCCGAGCGTGCGGAACCCGACCCGGACGAGCTGGTCCAGCCCCGGCTCGGACTGCCCGATCGACTCCAACAACTCGCGGGCCTCCGCCTCGGGCAGGTCCACCAGCTCGGACTCGATCTTGGCGTCCATGAAGACCGCCTCGGCCGGGGCGACCAGGGCGCGCAGTTCGTCGAGGAACCCGGCGTTGGCCAGCTCCGCCTCGTCGACGTTGAACACGTACAGGAACGGCTTGGTGGTGAGCAGGTGCAGCTCACGCAGGTGCTCCAGCTCGACCCCGGCGGCCTGCCCGCCCGCGTACAGGGTCGTGCCGCCGTCGAGCACCGTGACGGCCTTCCGGGCGGCCTCGACGGCGGCGGCCCGGTCCTTGCGGAGCTTGGCCTCCTTCTCCAGCCGCGGCAGCGCCTTCTCCAGCGTCTGGAGGTCGGCCAGGATCAGCTCGGTGTTGATCGTCTCGATGTCGTCGGCCGGGGAGACCTTGCCGTCGACGTGCACCACGTTCGGGTCGGAGAAGGCCCGCACCACCTGGCAGATCGCCGAGGCGTCCCGGATGTTCGCCAGGAACGCGTTGCCGCGGCCCTGCCCCTTCGAGGCGCCCCGGACCAGGCCGGCGATGTCGACGAACGACACCGGGGCGGGCAGCACCTTCTGCGAGTCGAAGATCTCGGCCAGCCTGTGCAGCCGCTCGTCGGGCAGCCCGACCACGCCGACGTTCGGCTCGATGGTGGCGAACGGGTAGTTCGCCGCCAGCACGTCGTTCTTGGTCAGCGCGTTGAACAGGGTGCTCTTGCCGACGTTGGGCAGGCCGACGATCCCGATGGTCAGACTCACGACGAGCCAGCTTACGCCGCTGCCCCCGCCCGCACCCCGCCGGGCGGACCGCCCCCGGCCCTCGGCCCGCCCGACCCGCCCCACCCGCCGTGCCCGCCCCACCCGCCGTGCCCGCCCGGACCGCCGTGCCCGCCCGGACCGCCGTGCCCGACGCCGTATCGCGGAAACGGGTGCGTCGACGGGCGGGGACACCGCCACTTCGCCGAAACGGAGTGGATCATGGCGGGACGGGACGGCGCGGGGTGGGACGGGATGGGACGGGATGGGGTGGGATGGGGTGGGGTGGGGGGTGGGTCAGGGGAGGCGGCGGGGGGTGATCGGGGTCTCGACGACCGTGCCGTCCTCGGCCCGCCGCACCTCGTACGCGGACACGTCGTCCCGGTCGGCGACCGCCTCGACCAGGGTGGCGCCCCGGTAGACCAGGCCCACCCCGTCGTCGGTGCAGTGCGCCGTCGGGATGGCGCCCTCGCCGACCAGCTCGTGGATCAGCGGCCGACGCTGCTCCTCGCTGTTGTAGTGCACCCCGTTGCCGTACGGGAGGAAGCCCAGCCCGGCCGTGAAGGGGCGCAGCGTCGGGCCGAAGCTGTCGGTGGCACCGCCGACGTGCCAGCAGAGCGAGCCGGCGGACACCCCGCCCAGCACCACGCCGGCCTCCCAGCACTCGCGCAGGATCTCGTCCAGCCCGTGCGCCCGCCAGACGGCCACCAGGTTGGCGACGCTGCCGCCACCCACCCAGATCACGTCCTGGGCGAGCAGGTGGGCGCGGACGTCCTCGACGTTCGGCATCGGGAACAGGTTGAGGTGGGACAGCCGGAACCGGGTGCCGGCGAACGCCCCGTACAGGGCGGTCAGCGTGGTCGGCTGGTCTCCCTCGGCCTGACCGAGGAAGCAGATCCTCGGCTCCGGCCCGGCCCCGGCCAGCTCGGCGGCGAGGTCGAAGACCGGGCCGGGACGCCAGTCCCAGGGGCCACGGCGGCGGCTGAAGAAGCCGATGCTGGTGGCGAGGATGGTGGGTTCGCTGGCGGGCATGGCGCCTTCCCTCCGCTCGGTTCCCTGATCATCCTGCCGTACCGGCCGGTCGGCGCTGGCCGTGCCCCACCCGACCGACGGCGGCCCGCTCGACGGCGGCCCGCTCGACGGCAGCCCGCTCGACGGCAGCCCGCTCGACGGCAGCCCGCTCGACGGCAGCCCGCTCGACGGCAGCCCGCTCGACGGCGGCCCGCTCGGCGGGGGGCAGCTCGGTGGCGGCGGCCAGCGGCAGGGCGAACCGGTCGTCGGCGGCGGGCGGGGCCGCGTACGACTCGCCGAGCATCCAGCGCACCTCGTCGGGCGTCCAGCCGAGCCCGCGCCGGCCGGCGATCTCGCGTACCAGGCGGCGACCGGGGCGGGTGTCGTCGTCGTAGAAGCGCAGGCACCAGTGGTGGGCCCACATGCCCAGCGCCCGCACCCCGGCGGCGTCCAGCGACCGGACCAGCCGGCCGCAGGCGGTCGCCCCGAACTCCCGGCCCGGCCCGGCGGCGCGGTCCCGTTCGATCGCCCCGACGGCGGCCGGCGCGACCGCCCGCATCCGGTCGTAGAAACCCTGCACCACCGCCCGATCCGGCGCCACCGCCCGATCCGGCGCCACCACCCGATCCGGCTCGGCGGGGACGGACCACGCCCCCACCCGCTCCGGCCCGGCCACGCTCCCCATGGACGTACTCCTTCGTCGATCAGCCCCGGGACGGTACCCGCCCCCTCCGACAACTTCCGCCGGCCGGGGCGGGCCCGACCGCAGGGCGAGGTCCGATTTCCGCGAGCCGGAGGCGCGGGCGAGGGGGCAGGATCGTGGCGTGGAGTTGGAGTTCGAGCGGTGCTACCGGGCGGTCGACAGCCGTGACCAGCGGTTCGACGGCTGGTTCTACACGGGCGTGACCTCGACCGGGATCTACTGCCGGCCGTCCTGCCCGGCGGTCACGCCGAGACGGCGCAACGTCCGGTTCTTTCCGTCCGCCGCGGCCGCCCAGCGGGCCGGTCTGCGGGCCTGCCGCCGGTGCCGGCCGGACGCCGCGCCCGGCTCGCCCGAGTGGGACGTCCGGGCCGACGTGGTGGGCCGGGCGATGCGCCTGATCGCCGACGGGGTGGTGGACCGGGACGGGGTGCCCGGACTCGCCGCCCGGCTCGGTTACACGCAACGGCACCTGCACCGGATGTTGTCCGCCGAGCTGGGCGCCGGCCCGCTGGCCCTGGCCCGCGCGCAGCGGGCGCAGACCGCCCGCGTCCTGATCGAGACGACCGGGCTGGGACTGGCCGAGATCGCGTTCGCCGCCGGCTTCGGCAGCGTCCGGCAGTTCAACGACACGGTACGGGAGGTGTTCGGTCGCGCCCCGTCGGAGCTGCGCGCCCCGTCGGAGCCGGGCGCCGCCCGGGGCGCGGACCCGCCCGCCGTCGGCCCCGGCGCCATCACGGTACGGCTGGCGTACCGGCCGCCGTTGCACGCCGCGTCCCTGCTGGAGTTCCTGGCCCGGCGGGCGCTGCCCGGCGTGGAGGCGGTACACGACGGCACGTACCACCGGGGGTTGTCCCTGCCGCACGGTCCCGCCGAGGTGGCGTTGGCCCCGGCGGCCGGGCACGTCGCGGCCACGCTGCGCCTGACGGACCTGCGGGATCTGGCCCCCGCGGTGGCCAGGTGCCGCCGCCTGCTGGACCTGGACGCCGACCCGGTCGCCATCGACGCGACCCTCCCGCCCGCACCCACCGCCGAGCCCGGCGTCCGGCTCCCCCGGACGGTGGACGGCTTCGAGGCGGCCGTCCGCGCCGTCGTCGGCCAGCAGGTCTCGGTGGCCACCGCCCGCGCCACCCTCACCCGTCTCCTCGCCCACCTCCCCGTCGCCCACCCGTCCGCCGGAGTCGATCAAGAGGAACGGGCGCCGGCGGAGTCCGTTCCGGCGCGAAAAGCTCTTGATCAAGCGGGGGTGCGGGCGGGGGTGGGGTTGCGGGGGTTTCCGGGGGCGGAGGAGGTGCTGCGGGTGCCGGACGCGGGATTCGGGATGCCGGCGGGGCGACGGGAGACGGTCCGGGCGCTGGCCCGGGCGGTCGTCGACGGCACGCTGGACCTCGCGCCGGGCGGGGACCGGGAGCAGGCCCGCCGGGGCCTGCTCGCGCTGCCCGGCGTCGGCGCGTGGACCGCCGGCTACGTGGCCATGCGCGGCCTCGGCGACCCGGACGTCTTCCTCCCCACCGACCTCGCCGTCCGCCGGGGGGCGCGCGCCCTCGGCCTGCCCGACGACCCCGGAACCCTCGACGCGTACGCCGGACGGTGGCGCCCCTGGCGCTCGTACGCGGTGATCCGACTCTGGAGAGCAGCAACGTGAACAGGACGACCACCATGATCGACAGCGCCACCGTGGACACGCCCGCCGGCCCGTTCACGGTCCTGGTCGACCCGGACGGCGCGGTCCGGGCCGCCGGCTTCACCACCGACGCCCCGGCGTTGCTGGCCCTGACCCACCCGACCCTGCGCGGCCCGCTGCGCGGACGCGCCGAGCTGGGCGGGGTGACCGCCTCGGTGCGCGCCTACCTCGACGGTGAGCTGACCGCCGTCGACGAGGTTCCGGTCCGGCAGCACACCGGCGGGGTGTTCCTGGCGCACGCCTGGCAGGTGCTGCGGGACGTCAAGCCCGGTGAGCCGGTGACGTACACCGGGTACGCCGCGCTGGCCGGTCGGCCGGCTGCGGTCCGGGCCGCGGCGGCGGCCTGCGCGCGCAACGCCGCCGCCCTCTTCGTCCCCTGTCACCGGGTGCTGCGCACGGACGGGAGCCTGGGCGGCTACCGGTGGGGGCTGGACGTGAAAAAGTGGCTTCTCGGTCACGAACGGCGGTTGACGACAAGTTGACCGACATGAAAGCGACGTTTACCGATACGGTCGGGGGGTGGCGGCGGACCGGGTCAGCGCTCCGGCCACCAGGGGGAGCACGCTGCGCAACCTGTGGCGGTTGCGCCGCTACCTGCGCCCGCACGCCGCCGAGTTCGGCTGGCTGCTGGCCGCCGCGCTGACGGCCACCGCGGCCGGGCTGGCCGTACCGCTTGTGGTGCAGCAGGTGGTGGACGGGCCGGTGGCCCGGCGGGATCCGGTCGGGTTGCTCCAGCTCGGCGGGTTGGCGCTGCTGCTCGGCCTGGTGGAGGCCGTGCTGATCTTCGTACGACGGTGGACGCAGACCTCCTCGTCGGTCGGCATGGAGGCCGCCATCCGCGCCGACCTCTACGCCCACCTGCAACGACTGCCGGCCAGCTTCCACGACCGGTGGCAGTCCGGGCAGCTCATCGCGCGGGCCACCGGTGACCTGTCGATGATCCGCCGGTTCCTGTCGTTCGGGCTGCTGTTCCTGATCCTCAACCTGGCCACCTACCTGGCGGTGGTGGCGCTGCTGGTGCGGCTGCACCCGCCGCTGGGGCTGCTGGTCGCGGCCAGCGCGGCGCCGCTGTTCCTGATCAGTCGGCGGTTCGCCCGCGCCTACCACGCCGCCGCCCGGCGGATGCGGGAGCAGCAGGGCGACGTGACCACGCTGGTCGAGGAGTCCGCGCAGGGCATCCGCACCACCCGGGCGTTCGGCCGGGGGCCGGAGCTGGCCGAGCGGTTCGGCGTCGGCGCGCGGGCGCTGCACGACACCGCCGTCGGCAAGGGCCGGCTGCTGGCCCGTACCTCGGCGTCGTTCGACCTGGTGCCGAACCTGACCCTCGGGGTGGTGCTGGTGGCCGGGGTGGCCGCCGCCGCCCGGGGCGCCCTCACCATCGGTGAGCTGGTCGCCTTCGTCACCCTGCAACTGATGCTGATCTGGCCGGTGAACTCGCTGGGTTGGATCATCGCCAACGGTCAGGAGGCGGCCACCGCCGCGGACCGGATCCAGGAGGTGCTGGACACTTCCCCGGCGATCACCGACCGGCCGCACGCGGTGACGTTGAGCCGGGGCTCCGCCCGTGGCCGGCTGCGCTTCGAGCGGGTCGGTTTCGGCTACCCGGGCGGCGGCACGCCGGTGCTGCGGGACGTCGAGCTGACCGTCGAGCCGGGCGAGACGCTCGCTCTGGTCGGCGCGACCGGCTCGGGCAAGAGCACGCTGCTGTCGCTGGTCCCCCGGCTGCACGAGGTCGGCTCCGGCCGGATCACCCTGGACGGGCACGACGTGCGGGACCTGCGCCTGGCCACGCTGCGTCGACTCGTCGGGGTGGCCTTCGAGGAGCCGACGCTGTTCTCCATGTCGGTGTGGGAGAACCTCACCCTGGGCCACCCGGACGCCGGGGAGGACGAGGTGGCCGCGGCGCTCGCGCTGGCCCAGGCCGATTTCGTGTACGAGCTGCCGTGGGGGCTCGCCACCCGGGTCGGCGAGCAGGGGCTGTCGCTCTCCGGCGGGCAGCGGCAGCGGCTCGCCCTGGCCCGGGCGGTGCTCGGCCGGCCGGCCGTGCTGGTGCTCGACGATCCGCTGTCCGCGTTGGACGTGCACACGGAAGCCCTGGTGGAGCGGGCGTTGCGTCAGGTGCTGCGGGGCACCACCGCGCTGATCGTGGCGCACCGCCCGTCCAGTGTGGCCCTCGCCGACCGGGTCGCCCTGCTCGACCGGGGACGCGTCACCGCCGTCGGCACCCATTCGGAGCTGCTCGCCACCGAGCCGGCGTACCGGCTCCTGCTCTGCCCGGACGACCGGCAGCCGTCGACGGCCGGGCCACCCGACGCCGGTCCGGTCGACCAGGGGCCGGCGACGGCCGGGTCGCCCGGCGCCGGGCTGGTCGGGCTGGCGGCGGGGCCGGAACGCACGGAACCGGCGACCCGCGGGTGACCGGGGCCGCGGTCGGCGGGACAGGCGACCAGCGGGCGACCGGCGCCGGACGGGCCGCCCCGGGGCGACGGGTCGACGTGGGACGCTGGCAGGGCGTCGCCACCGATCCGGACGCCGACCGCAGCCGGGCGGAGGAGGACAGCCCGGCCGCGGTGGCGCGGCTCCGGGCGCGCAGCCGGGCGCTGCTGGCCGACCTGCTGCGCCCGCACCGGCGTCGGCTCGCCGTGGCCGTCGGGCTGCTGCTGACCCAGAACGCCGCCGGGCTGGTCGGCCCGTACCTGGTCATGTACGGCATCGACCACGCGATCGGGCCGCTGCGGGCCGGGGACGCCGGCCCGCTCGTCGCCGTCGCCGGCGCGTTCGCCACGGCAACCCTGATCGAGTACGCGACCAAGCGCGGTTTCCTCACCCTCTCCACGCGGATCGGCCAGGCCGTCCTGCTCGACCTGCGGCAACGGGTGTACGGGCACTTCCTGCGGCTGTCCGTCGCCTTCCACGAGCGGTACACCTCGGGTCGGATGGTGTCCCGACTGACCAGCGACCTCGACTCGATCGCCGAGCTGCTCGACGGCGGCGTCGACAACCTGGTCCTGGCCGCCCTGTCGATCCTGTCGGTGGCCGGGGTGCTGCTCTGGCTGGATCTGCCGTTGGCCGCCGTGACGCTGCTCGCCTTCCCGGTGCTGATCTGGCTGTCCCGCTGGTTCGCCCACGCCTCGGCCGCCGCGTACCGGCGCACCCGCGAGGCGGTCGCCCTGGTCATCGTCCACTTCGTGGAGTCGCTGCGCGGCATCCGGGCCGTGCAGGCGTACCGCCGGGAGGGGCGCAACCAGCAGATCTTCGAGGCGGTGAACGACGACTACCGACGGTCCAGCGTGCGGGCGTTCCAATTGATCGCGGTCTACTCCCCCGGCATCAAGCTGGTCGGCAACGTCACCGTGGCGGTCGTGCTGACGTACGGCGGTTGGCGGGTGCTCGGCGGCCGGATGGACCTCGGCGTGCTCGCCGCGTTCCTGCTCTACCTGCGGCGCTTCTTCGAGCCGATGCAGGAGTTGAGCCAGTTCTACAACTCGTTGCAGTCCGCCACGGCCGGCCTGGAGAAACTGGCCGGGGTCCTCGACGAGCGACCGGAGGTGCCCGAGCCGGAACGTCCCCGGCCCCTGCCTGCGGGCGGCCCGACCGGCGCGGTCCGGTTCCGGAGGGTCGGGTTCGGCTACCGTACCGGCCCGCCGATCCTCACCGACCTTGAGCTGGACGTGCCGGCCGGGCAGACCGTCGCCCTGGTCGGGGCGACCGGCGCGGGCAAGTCGACGATCGCCAAGCTGCTCGCCCGCTTCCACGACCCGGACGCCGGGCGGGTCACCCTGGACGGGATCGACCTGCGGGATCTCGCCGACGCCGACCTGCGCCGGGCGGTGGTGCTGGTCACCCAGGAGAACCACCTGTTCACCGGCACGGTGGCGGAGAACATCCGGTTCGGCCGCCCGGACGCCGACGACGGGGCCGTCACGGCGGCGGCCCGCGCGGTAGGCGCGCACGACTTCATCGCGGCGCTTCCCGACGGGTACGCCACCCAGGTGCGCCGTCGGGGCGGCCGGCTCTCCGCCGGGCAACGGCAGCTTGTCGCGTTCACCCGCGCGTTCCTGGCCGACCCGAGGGTGCTGATCCTCGACGAGGCGACCTCCTGTCTGGACGTGCCGACCGAGCGGGTGGTGCAGCACGCGCTCGACACGATCCTGCGGGACCGCACCGCGCTGGTGATCGCGCACCGGCTGTCCACGGTGCGGATCGCCGACCGGGTGCTGGTGCTGGACCGGGGCCGGGTCGTCGAGGACGGCTCACCGGCCGAGCTGGTCGACGGCGACGGCCGGTACGCCGCCCTGCACCGCCAGTGGCGCGACTCCCTGGCCTGAGCCCGGACCGACCCGCCCAGCCCCCCGGACGTGCTCTCGTTCGCTGCTGCCGCCGACCCCGGTTCACGACGCCGGACGCGGGGCGTCCGGGGCCGGAGGCCGGGCGTTCGGGCCGGGCATGCGGGCCGGGTGCTCGGAGGCCGAGGGCCCGGTGCTCGGAGGCCGAGGGCCCGAGCAGAGACGATTAGGTGGATGGAGACTGTCGAGCTGCCCCAGATCCGGGGCAGCCGGCGGCGACGCCCCGGCCTGATCGCACGTCGCCCGGGCGACCGCGCACGACGCGGCGGCGTTCGCCAGGCGCGCCGAGAACAGACCCGACAGCCGAGGGCGCCACCCAGACCAGCATCACAAGATCACCACCACCGGACCGGCGCCACCCGTCGCCGTCGCCGGGGGCGGTGGCGGTGGTCGGGGGTGCCTGCCCCATATCTGGGGCAGCTCGACAGTCTCCGAACAGCGCATCCCTCGCCCGGCCGGCCGAGCGCTCCGACGGGGCGAGGGAGGCGTCCGTCCACAACCGACGGGAGCGGGCCCGTACAGGCGACCGGAGCAGGATCAGGGGGCACGACACACCCACGGTCACGCACCCGTGACCGTCCGGCAGGCGCGGCGAATACCCCGGGCGGGACCCGCGAGGTCGCCCTACCATCGTGCGATGACCGACACGGCGAGGACGGCCCGCGCCGGAGTCCCCGAGCGTCCCACCCTGGACGGCATCGAGGAGACCTGGGCGCGCCGCTGGCAGGAGGAGGGCACGTACGCGTTCGACCGCTCGAAGGAGCGCGCGAACGTGTACGCGATCGACACCCCGCCGCCGACCGTATCCGGCGAGCTGCACATGGGGCACGTCTTCTCGTACACGCACACCGACACGGTGGCCCGGTTCCAGCGGATGCGCGGCAGGACGGTCTTCTACCCGATGGGCTGGGACGACAACGGGCTGCCCACCGAGCGTCGGGCGCAGAACGTGTACGGGGTGCGCTGCGACCCGTCGCTGCCGTACGACCCGGCGTGGACCCCGCCGCCCGCCCCGGTGGACGACGCCGCCCGGAGGGACCCGACCCCGGTCTCCCGGCGCAACTTCGTCGAGTTGTGCGAGCGGTTGACCGCCGACGACGAGCAGGTCTTCGAGGCGCTGTGGCGGCGGCTCGGGTTGTCGGTGGACTGGTCCCTGACGTACACGACGATCGGGCCGGCGGCGCGGGCCGTCTCACAGCGGGCGTTCCTGCGGAACCTGGCACGCGGTGAGGCGTACCAGGCGGAGGCGCCGACGCTGTGGGACGTGGGCTTCGCCACCGCGGTGGCCCAGGCGGAGCTGGAGGACCGGGAGCGGCCCGGCGCGTACCACCGGCTGCGGTTCACCGGGCCGGACGGCCGGGAGGCGCTTGTCGACACCACCCGGCCGGAGCTGCTGCCGGCCTGCGTGGCGCTGGTCTGCCACCCCGACGACGAGCGGTACGCGGACCTGGTCGGCACGTCCGCGCGTACCCCGGTGTTCGGGGTGGAGGTGCCGGTGCGCGCGCATCCGCTGGCGGACCCGGCGAAGGGCACCGGGGTCGCGATGGTCTGCACGTTCGGTGACCTGACCGACGTGACCTGGTGGCGGGAGCTTCAGCTGGACACCCGGGTGGTGATCGGTCGGGACGGTCGGCTGCTGCCCGAGCCGCCGGCCGGGGTGCCGGCGGCGCCCTACGCGGCGCTGGCCGGGCAGACCGTGGCCGCCGCCCGACGGACCCTGGTCGGGTTGCTGGCCGACGCCGGTGAGCTGGTCGGCGAGCCCCGCCCGATCACCCACCCGGTGAAGTTCTACGAGCGCGGCGACCGGCCGCTGGAGATCGTCTCGACCCGGCAGTGGTACCTGCGCAACGGCGGCCGGGACGCCGACCTGCGGGCGGAGCTGCTGGCCCGGGGCGGGGAGCTGACCTGGACGCCGGGGCACATGCGCCACCGCTACGAGCACTGGGTGGGCGGCCTCACCGGTGACTGGCTGGTCAGCCGGCAGCGGTTCTTCGGCGTGCCGGTGCCGGTCTGGTACCGGCTCGACGACGTTGGCGAGCCGGACCATTCCCACCCTCTCACACCCGACGGGTCCGCGCTGCCGGTCGACCCGTCCGGTGAGCCGCCGCCCGGCTTCGACGAGGCGCAACGCGGCCAGCCGGGCGGTTTCATCGCAGACCCGGACGTCCTGGACACCTGGGCGACGTCGTCGCTGACCCCGCAGATCGTCGGCGGCTGGGAGACCGACCCGGACCTGTTCGCCCGGGTCTTCCCGATGGACCTGCGCCCGCAGGGGCAGGAGATCATCCGGACCTGGCTGTTCTCCACGGTGGTCCGCGCCCACCTGGAACACGGCCTGCTGCCCTGGCGGGACGTGGTGCTGTCCGGCTGGATCCTCGACCCGGACCGCAAGAAGATGTCCAAGTCCAAGGGGAACGTGGTCACCCCGATGGCGTTGCTGGAGCAGCACGGCTCGGACGCGGTGCGGTACTGGGCGGCCAGCGGGCGGCCCGGCATGGACCTGGCCTTCGACCCGGCCCAGATCCGGGTCGGGCGGCGGCTGGCCACCAAGCTGCTCAACGCGTCCAGGTTCGCGCTCGGGCTGGGGGCCGCCGACGCGCTGCGCGCCCCGGCGACCACCCCGCTGGACACCGCCATGCTCGCCGAGCTGTCAGGCGTGGTCGCCACCGCCACGTCCGCCTTCGACGGGTACGACCACACGGCGGCGTTGCAGGCGGCCGAGGCGTTCTTCTGGCGGTTCTGCGACGACTACATCGAGCTGGTGAAGGACCGCGCGTACGGGGAGGGGCCGGGCGCCGACTCGGCCCGCGCCGCCCTGGCCACCGCCCTGTCGACGCAGTTGCGGCTGTTCGCCCCGGTGCTGCCGTACGTGACCGAGGAGGTCTGGTCGTGGTGGCGGTACGGATCGGTGCACCGCGCGCCGTGGCCCACCACGTACGAGGTGGACCGGGCGATCCGGGGCGACGGCGATCCGGCGCTGCTGCGGCTGGCCGGTGACGCCCTCGGTCAGGTGCGTCGGGCCAAGTCCGAGCGGAAACTGTCGATGCGGGCCGAGGTGCCGCTGGCGGAGGCGCTCGGCCCGGCCGCCGTCCTCGACCAGCTCGCCCTGGTCGCCGACGACGTCCGCGCCGCCGGCCGGATCGCCCGGCTCGACCCGCTGCCCGACCGTACTCCCGAGCTCGTCGTCGCCTGCGCGTTCTGAGCAGGGACGGGCCCGCCCCGACGCCGCGTGGACGTCGGGGCGGGCCCGTCACCCGACGTGGGTCAGCTCGTCTCGCCGGCGACCGAGAAGGAACGCAGCCGGTCGACGGCCAGGACGGTGAATCCGACGGTCACCAGGACGGTCATCACCACCGACACGGTCAGCGAGACGTCGGTGGTCAGCAGCGACGTCGGGGCGATCCGGTCGGCGAACGCGAGCACGTACTGCTGGATGGAGAGCACCTTGGTGCCGCTGACGAAGTTGCCCAGCAGCCCCTCCCAGACCAGCACGTAGACCAGGCCGAGCAGCACCGGCCGGCGGGTGACCAGGCTGAGCGCCACGAACAACGCCGAGTACGCCAGCGCGCCGATCGCCGAGGCCAGGGCGAGGGCCAGACCGAGGCGTACCGAGTGGGCCAGCACGCCCGCGACGTAGAGCGGCACGGCGACGGTGACCGCGCTGACCCCGGCCGCCACGCCCAGCTTCGGCAGCAGGATCTGCCAGCGGGGCAGCGGCTTGGTCAGGATGTGCACGACCGTGCCGTCGTCGATCTCCGCGCCGAGCACGCCGGTGCCGACGATCAGGGCGACCACCGGCAGCACCACGGCCAGGCCGAGCCCGACCAGCACCGGCGGCCCCCAGGCGTCGGGGGCGACGCCGAGCGCCCGGGAGAGCACCGCCAACCCGACCAGGAGGGCCGGCAGCGGGACGAGCATCAGGAACCGGCGGCGGCCGAACAGGCCCCGGGCGGTGATCCAGGTGACGGTGGACATGTCAGGCCTCCACGAGGTAGGAGAAGACGCTCTCCAGGGACTCGTCCTCGGGGAGCAGCCGGCGCACCCGGATGCCCTCCTTGAGCGCGATGCGGGGCAGCGCCCGGGTGAACGCGCCGTAGTCGCCGGCCCGTACGGTCAGCCCGGCCCGGTCCAGCTCGACGCCGTTGACGGACGGCTCGGCCATCAGCGCCACGGCCAGCGCCCGGTCGTCGGTGGACTGCACGGCGAACACGTGCGGCCGGTTGGTCATCAGCCGGCGGATGGTGCGGAAGTCGCCGGAGGCGGCCAGCCGGCCGGCGACCATCACCTGCACGGTGCCGGAGACCTGCTCGACCTCCTCCAGGATGTGCGAGCTGAACAGGATGGTCCGGCCGGCGTCGCCGAGCCGGTGCAGGAGCTGCATCATGTGCAGCCGCTGCCGCGGGTCCATGCCGTTGAACGGCTCGTCGAGCAGCAGCACCTGCGGGTCGTGCACCAGGGCGGCGGCCACCCGGGCCCGCTGCCGCATGCCCTTGGAGTAGGTGCCGATCCGGCGGTCCTGCGCGGTCTCCAGCTCGACCAGGTCGATCGCGCGTCGGGCCGCCGCCGCCGGGTCGGGCAGCTTGTGCAGCTTCGCGCTGGCCAGCACGAACTCGTACGCGGTGAGGTAGGTCTGCACCGCCTCGCGTTCGCTGACCAGGCCGAGGTGACGGTAGACGTCCGGGTTGCGCCAGGTGGGCCGGCCGTCGAGGACGACCCGACCCCGGGACGGGGCGAGGAAACCGGCCATCATGTGCAGCAGGGTGGTCTTGCCGGCGCCGTTGGGGCCGAGCAGGCCGGTCACCCCGGGACCGAGGGTCATGGTGACGTCGTTGACCGCCACCACGTTGCCGTACCAGCGGGAGACGCCGGTCAGGGTCAGGTCGCTCATCAGGAGGCCACCTTCCGGTAACGGGCGAGCAGCAGCGCCACCGCGCCGGCGACCACGGCGACGACGGCGACCAGGTACACCGGGCCGAAGCGGCCGATCTGGTTGGCCAGACTGTCGCCGTCACCGTCGGTGAGCAGGTCGCCGAGGGCCCAGCCGCCGGCCGCCGAGACCATGGTGGACGGGGAGGCGAGCAGGGCGAGCTCGTTGAGGGTCTGCGACGGCATCACCGACAACGTGCCGACGATCGGGGTGGTCATCAGGAACACCGCGACGACCCCACCGGCGGCGAACGCCCGCTTGCCGGTGAGCGAGGCGACCAGCAGCCCGATCGAGGCGAACACCACCGCCCACAGCCCGGCGTAGAGCAGTCCGGGGAGCAGGTCGAGCAGCTCGTCCCAGGTGCCGCGCAGGCCGTCGCCGGTGGTGAACGCGGCCCCGACGAACATCACCAGTTGCGGGGCGCCGAGCAGCAGCCAGAGCGCGGTGACCAGGGCGGCCAGCTTGGCCAGCGGGTAGTCGGCGCGGGGCAGCGGCCGGGAGAAGTACAGCGGTAGCACCCCGCTGCGCAGGTCGCGGGAGACCAGCTCGGGCGCGGCCACCGCGACGAAGAAGATCACCAGCCAGCTCATCGAGTCGGCGAACTGCGCGTACGTCAGCACGGGCTGGCCGATCTGGGTGCGTACCGCGGCCAGCCCGGCGGCGACCACGACCACGATCGCCACGATCATCCAGGGGAATATCTTGGCCTTGGCGCTGCGGCCGAGCCCGAAGGCGGTCCGCAGACCGTGGCTGTAGAGCGCGCCGAAGACGTGCCACCGGCCGAGTCGCGGCCCGGTGTACCGCTGGTAGCCGATGTCGTGGATGACACCCGTGGGGGCCGCCGCCACCCGGCCGGTGGGGGCCGCCGCCACGCGGCGGGTCGGGTCAGGCATTGCTCGGCTCCCTCGGTGCGAAGAGTTCGGCCACCCGGTGCCGGCGCTGGTCGAGCCGGTGCAGGGGCAGGTCCAGCTCGGCGACGACGCCGAGGATCAGGTCGTACGTGCCCTCGTCGGCGAGCGGCACCAGCAGCATCCGGCCGTCCCGCCCGACCGTCAGGTGGAGCGCGGCGAGCCGGGCGGCCAGCTCCTCCGTGCCCTCGCTGACCTCGACGGCGAGCAGGTCGGTGGCGGAGGTCATCGCGGAGATCCGGTCGGCGCGCAGCAGCCGCCCGCCGTCGATGGCGACCAGGGTGTCGCAGATCCGCTCGACCTCGCCGAGCAGGTGCGAGCAGACCACCACGGAGATGCCGAACTCGGTGCCGATCCGGTGGATCAGCGTGAGCATGGCGTCCCGGCCGGCCGGGTCGAGCCCGTTGGTCGGCTCGTCCAGCAGCAGCAGGTCGGGGTCGTGCACCAACGCCTGGGCCAGCTTGACCCGCTGTTTCATGCCGGTGGAGTAGCCGCCGACCGGCCGGTACCGTTCCTCGTAGAGGCCGACGTGCCGCAGCGCCTCGGAGGCCCGTTCCCGGGCGACGGTGCGCGGCAGTCCACTGATCCGGCCGAGGTGGGTGACCAGCTCGGCGGCGGAGAGGTCGGGCGGCAGGGCGTCGTGTTCCGGCATGTAGCCGACCCGGGCGCGGACCGCCTCCGGGTCGTCGGTCGGGTCGAGGCCGAGCACCCGGACCTGGCCGCTGGTCGGGGCGAGCAGCCCCAGCAGGATCTTGATGAGAGTGGACTTGCCGGCGCCGTTGGCCCCGACCAGCCCGACGACTCCCGGTTCGACGGTGACGGTCAGGTCGGCCAACGCGGTGACCCGTCCACCGTAGGTCTTGGTCAGCGACTCGGTCGCGAGCAGTGTCACGCCGACCAGCCTAGAAAGCGGACGCACCAGCGCGACATCGGGCACGCCCCCGATCTCGGCCGGCCCGAGCCACTAGGGGGCGGTAAGGCTTTCGTAACGCCGGAACCCCTGCCGGCGCGGCGACCGGTCGAGCAGACTTCGACTCATGATCGCCCGTCTGTCGCGTTCCCCGGTGACCTGGGTCGCCGTCGTCCTGCTCGCCGCCGGCGCCGCGTTCGGCCTGTACTGGTTCCAGCCGTGGAAGCTGGTCACCGACACCGAGGTCGCCGAGCCGCTGTCCGCCGTCGACACCACCACGCCGCCGCCCGCCGGGCCACCGCCGGCCGGATCGCCGTCGGCCGGACCGTCGCCGGCCGGATCACCGTCCGCCGCCCCGGCCACCCCCACGCTGGTACGGCAGGGAAGCTTCGTCACCCACGAGCACGCCACCTCGGGTACGGCCCGGATCGTCCGGCTGCCCGACGGGACGCACCGGCTCGAGCTGGTCGACCTGGACACCTCGAACGGACCGGATCTGCGGGTGTGGTTGACCGACCAGCCGGTGAAGACCGGCGTGGCCGGCTGGCGCGTATTCGACGACGGCCGATGGGTGGAGCTGGGCCGGTTGAAGGGGAACCGGGGCGACCAGTCGTACCTGATCCCCCCGGACGTCGACCTGACCGACCTGACCAGCGTCTCCGTCTGGTGCAAGCGGTTCTCCGTCTCGTTCGGCGCGGCCCCGCTGGACGCCGTCGGGTGAGCAATCGGCCACGATCGTAGGGTGGCGCTCTCGACCGATCGCCGGTCGGCTGCGAAACTGTGAGCCGTCAGCGAGTGGGGGGTGTGATGAGCAACGGCTGGGTGCTGCCCGACGACGTGCTCCGGGACGCGCCGGTGCACACACCACGTCCGGCCGAGCTGGCCGACCTGGAGTTGCTGCTCAGCGGCGCGTACGCGCCGTTGACCGGCTTCATGACCCGGGCCGACCTGACCTCGCTCAGCCGGCGCGGCCGGCTCGCCGACGGGACGTCCTGGCCGGTGCCGGTGACCCTCCAGGTGCCGGCGGCGGTGGCCGAGGGGCTGCGCCCGGACGACCCGGCGGCGCGGGTGCTGGTGCTCACCGACGGCGAGGGGGCCCCGCTGGCCGCGCTCGACGTGCAGGACGTCTGGCCGGGCCGGGACGGCGCCGCCGGGCTGGGCGGCCCGGTGCACCGGCTCGGAGACGGCGGGCACGCCCCGTTCCGACGGCTGCGCCGCACCCCGGAGGAGGTCAGGGCGCTGCTGCCACCGGGCCGGGTGCTCGGGGTGATCGCCGACCGGCCGCTGCACCGGCCGCAGCTCGCCCAGATCGCGCACACCTCCCGGACGCTCGGCGCGCACCTGCTGGTGATGATCCCGGTGAGCGAGGAAGCCACCGGCGGGCTGCCACCCGAGGCCCTGGTCCGGACGATCTTCGCCGCCCGGGACCGGATGCCGCCGGTGACCGTGGTGACCGTTCCGCTGGCCCGGCGGCACGACGAGATCAGCGACGCGGTGCTGCGGGCCCGGGTCTCCGCCGCGTACGGGGTGACCCATCTCCTCTCCACCAGCGAGACCCTCTCCGGGGCGGGGCTGCGGGTGGTGGTCCCCCGGGAGCTGGCCTACGACAACCGGGACGGGCAGTGGCGGTGGCGGGACGACATCCCGCCGCGCAACCGCAAGCTGCCGCTGCGCCAGGAGGAGATCGACGACCACCTGGACCGGGGCTTCCCGCTGCCCGAGTGGCACACCCCGCCGGCCGTGGCGAAGGAGCTGACCCGGGCCCGTCCCCCACGCCGGCACCGCGGGCTGGTGGTCTTCCTGACCGGGCTCTCCGGGTCGGGCAAGTCGACGATCGCCTCCGGGCTGGCCGACGCGCTCCGGGAGGCCGGGGACCGGACGATCACCCTGCTCGACGGGGACGTGGTGCGCCGGGAGCTCTCCGCCGGCCTGACGTTCAGCCGCGCCGACCGTGATCTCAACGTACGGCGGATCGGCTGGGTGGCCGCCGAGATCGCCAGACACCGGGGGCTGGCGATCTGCTGCCCGATCGCCCCGTACGCGCAGGCCCGGGCGACCGCCCGGGAGATGGCCGAGTCGGCCGGCGCCGGGTTCGTGCTGGTGCACGTGGCCACCCCGCTGGAGGTGTGCGAACAGCGCGACCGCAAGGGCCTGTACGCACGGGCGCGGGCCGGGCTGCTCACCGGGATGACCGGGATCGACGACCCGTACGAGGCGCCGGACGACGCCGACCTGGTGCTCGACACGTCGACCATGTCGATCGAGGAGGGGGTGCAGCAGGTGCTGCGCCTGCTGACCGAGACCGGCTGGGTGGAACCCCGTCTCCAACCCGCCTGAGCCTCTCTCCCTCCTCTCTTTCCGGACCCGCCCCTCGGTCCCGCGCCTCACCCCGCCCGCCCCTCACCCCGCCCGCCCCTCGCCCGGGCGGGCGGGCCTGCCGTTTGCCTGAAATCGGGGCATGCTCCGGCCGGGACACCCCTGTTTCCGCGAAGCCGCGCGGGAAGCCGCGCGGGAAGCCGCGCGCGGAGGCGTGCCTTCCGGGTTGCGTGCCGTACGCGCTAGTGTTCGTCTTTGTTGGAACACGTTCGAGAGCGTCGGAGTGGTGCGGAGCGGAGGTCGGCGATGCTGGCGCGGCAGCGACAGGCGGTCATCCTGGAACGGGTCCGGGCGACCGGCGGCGTACGGGTCACCGAACTGGCCGCCGAGTTCGGGGTCTCCGACATGACCATCCGGCGTGACCTGGACACCCTGCACGCCCAGGGCCGACTGGCCAAGGTGCACGGCGGAGCGACGGTGACCGATCCGTCGTCGGCCGACGAGCCCGGCTTCGACGCGAAGTCCGTCCGGCAGCTCCCCGAGAAGGCGGCCATCGCCGCCCACGCCGCCCGGCTGGTCCGCCCCGGCTCGGCGGTCGCGCTGTCCGCCGGCACCACCACCGCCGAGCTGGCCCGCCGGCTGGTCGGCGTGCCGGGGCTGACCGTGGTGACCAACTCGTTGCGGGTGGCCGAGGTGTTCCACGGCGCCGACCGGTCGGACCAGACCGTCATCCTGACCGGCGGGATCCGTACCCCGTCCGACGCCCTGGTCGGCCCGCTCGCCGTGGCCGCCATCGGCTCGCTGCACCTGGACCTGCTGTTCCTCGGCGTGCACGGGATCAGCGAACGGGCCGGGTTCACCACGCCCAACCTGATGGAGGCGGAAACCAACCGGGCGTTGGTCGCCGCCGCCGACCGGCTGGTGGTGCTCGCCGACCACACCAAGTGGGGGCTGGTCGGCCTCTGCTCGATCGGTGAGCTGGGCAGCGCCGACGTGGTGGTGGTCGACGACCGGCTACCCGACGAGGGCCAGCGGACGCTGGCGGAGCAGGTGGAGGAGCTGATCGTCGTGACGCGGTCGGCGGGAGGCCGCGCGACGGGCGCGACGGCGACAGAAGGGACAGCGACATGAGACGTACGGTCACCACCCTGGCCGACGGACGCGAGCTGATCTATTTCGACGAGCGGGACGACGCGGTACGGGACGAGCCGGACCGGCGGGACCTGCCGCCACCCCCGCCCGCGTCCCAGCTCCGCTACGACCCGCTGCTGGACGAGTGGGTGACGGTGGCCGTACACCGGCAGACCCGGACCTTCCTCCCGCCCGCCGACCAGTGCCCGCTCTGCCCCTCCCGGGAGGGTCGGCCCAGTGAGATCCCGGCGGGCAGTTACGACGTCGCCGTCTTCGAGAACCGTTTCCCGGCGCTGAGCCAACGGATCGTCGACGAGCCGACGGCGGTCACCCCGTTCACCGAGATCCGGCCCGGCGCCGGACGGTGCGAGGTGGTCTGTTTCACCGACGACCACCACGCCTCGTTCGCCAGCCTGCCACCACGCCGGGTCCGGACCGTCCTCGACGCGCTCGCCGACCGCACCGCCGCCATGTACGAGCTGCCCGACGTGGAGCAGGTGTTCTGCTTCGAGAACCGGGGCGTGGAGATCGGGGTCACGCTGCACCACCCGCACGGTCAGGTCTACGGGTACCCGTTCGTCACCCCCCGGACCCGGGCGATGCTGGCCGCCGCCCGCCGGCACGCCGAGCGGACCGGCGGCAACCTCTACGCGGACGTGCTGGCCGCTGAGCGGGCCGCCGGGGAGCGGGTGGTCGCGGCCAACGAGCACTGGACGGCGTACGTGCCGGCGGCGGCGCGCTGGCCGTTCGAGGTGCACCTGGCCCCGCACCGGCCGGTGCTCGACCTGCCGGCGCTGACCGGCCCGGAACGGGACGCCTTCGGCCCGCTCTACCTGGACGTGCTGCGCCGGTTCGACGCGCTCTTCGACATGCCGATGCCGTACATCGCCGCCTGGCACCAGGCGCCGGTACGCGTCGACCGCGAGCTGGGGTACCTGCACCTTCAGGTGTTCAGCATCCGGCGGGCGGTGGACAAGCTGAAGTACCTGGCCGGCTCGGAGTCGGGGATGGGCGTCTTCATCAACGACGTCGCCCCGGAGCGCGCCGCCGCCCTGCTCCGCGCCGCCGCCGGGCCGGCGGGGACGGTCGACGCCGCCGGTACGGCGGTGGCCGTGCCCTGACACCTGGGCCGGTAAGGCGGTGGCCGGGTTCCCGGCCACCTGGGCCGGTACGGCGGTGGCCGGGGTCCCGGCCACCTGGGCCGGCACGGACCCCGGCTCTCGAAGCGGACAGGGCGCTTGGCGCGACTGGCGTCGCGTCCGAACAGGTCAACGGGGCGCGCCGGGCCCAGGTGACGCGACCGGCCTGGCGTGTCGTCACGCCAGGCCGGGTCACGGCGTCCGGGCAGGGACTCTTCCTGCCGCCTCAGGCGGCGAGGCGGCGGGCCAGGTTCTCGTCCAGGGTGTTCATGAACTCGTCGGTGGTCAGCCAGGGGGCGTCCCGCCCGATGAGCAGCGCGAGGTCCTTGGTCATCTGGCCGCCCTCGACGGTGTCGACGATGACCTGCTCCAGGGTGTTGGCGAACTCGGTGACCGCCGGGGTGTCGTCCAGCTTGCCCCGGTGGGCGAGGCCCCGGGTCCAGGCGTAGATCGAGGCGATCGGGTTGGTGGAGGTCTTCTCGCCCTTCTGCCACTGCCGGTAGTGCCGGGTGACGGTGCCGTGGGCGGCCTCGGCCTCGACGGTGCGGCCGTCGGGCGACAGCAGGACCGAGGTCATCAGGCCGAGCGAGCCGAAGCCCTGCGCGACGGTGTCGGACTGCACGTCACCGTCGTAGTTCTTGCAGGCCCAGACGTACCCGCCCTCCCACTTGAGCGCGGCGGCGACCATGTCGTCGATCAGCCGGTGCTCGTAGGTGAGGCCGGCGGCGTCGAACTCGGCCTTGAACTCGTTCTCGAAGACCTCGGCGAAGATGTCCTTGAACCGGCCGTCGTACGCCTTGAGGATGGTGTTCTTGGTCGACATGTAGACCGGGTAGTTGCGGTCCAGGCCGTACCGGAACGAGGCCCGGGCGAAGTCCCGGATCGACTCGTCGAAGTTGTACATGCCCATCGCGATGCCGCCGCCGGGGAAGTTGGCGACCTCCATCTCGACCGGGGCGCCGCCGTCGGACGGGGTGTAGGTGATGGTCACCGTGCCCGGGCCGGGAACGACGAAGTCGGTGGCCTTGTACTGGTCACCGTGGGCGTGCCGGCCGATGATGATCGGCTTGGTCCAGCCGGGGACCAACCGCGGCACGTTGGACATGATGATCGGCTCGCGGAAGACGACGCCGCCGAGGATGTTGCGGATGGTGCCGTTCGGCGACCGCCACATCTTCTTCAGGCCGAACTCCTCGACGCGGGCCTCGTCGGGGGTGATGGTGGCGCACTTGACACCGACGCCGTGCTCCTTGATGGCGTTGGCGGCGTCGACGGTCACCTGGTCGTCGGTCTCGTCGCGGTACTGGATCGACAGGTCGTAGTAGTGCAGGTCGACGTCGAGGTAGGGCAGGATCAGCTGCTCTCGGATCTGCTTCCAGATGATCCGCGTCATCTCGTCGCCGTCGAGTTCCACGACCGGGTTGTTCACCTTGATCTTCGCCATCGGCCGGCGCTCCTCTCAGGGGACACGTGCTCAAGCAGTACGAGCGTACGGCAATCTCCACCCACCCACCCTCCCCACCCCCCGTCCCCCTCCCCGCCCCTCCCTGACACGATCCAGGGCAGATCGTCGTCGCTGGAGATCAACTAACGACGATCTGCCCTGGACCGACGAGGTGAGGGGGTGGGGTGGGGGTTACATGGAGGCTACGTCGGACTGCTTGGCGCGGACGGCTTCGGCGGCCTCCTTGAGGCTGGCCAGCTCGTCGGCGTCCAGGTCGGTCTCGACGACCCGCTTGACGCCGTCGGCGCCCAGCGCGGCCTCCACGCCCAGGTAGACGCCGGAGATGCCGTACTCGCCGTCGACCCAGGCGCAGACCGGCATGACCTCGCCGGAGTCCTCCGCGACGGCCTTGGCCATCCGGGCGGCGGCGGCCGACGGCGCGTAGTACGCCGAACCCGTCTTGAGCAGGGCGACCACCTCGGCCCCGCCGTTGCGGGTCTTGACCACCAGCTCCTCGATCTGCTCGGCCGGCAGCACGTCCCGCAGCGGCTTGCCGTCGACGGTGCTGCGCGACGGGACCGGCACCATGGTGTCGCCGTGCGAGCCCAGGGTGAGGGTCTTCACCGACCGCACCGGCACGCCGAGCGCCTCGGCGACGAAGTTGGAGAACCGGGCGGTGTCGAGCATGCCGGCCTGGCCGAGCACCCGGTTGCGCGGGAACTGGGTGGCGATCTGAGCCAGCGCGGTCATCTCGTCCAGCGGGTTGGACACCACGATGACCACGGCGTTCGGCGCGAACTTGGCGACGTTCTCCGAAACCTGCCGGACGATCTTGGCGTTGGTCTCCAGCAGGTCCATCCGGCTCATGCCCGGCTTGCGGGGCAGACCGGCGGTGATCACCACGACGTCCGAGCCCTCGATGGCCTCGTAACCCTCGCCGTTCGGGCCGGTGGAGACGCCGACGACCTTCGTCTCGAAGCCCTCGATCGCCCGGGACTGGTTCAGGTCGAGGGCGAGACCCGCGGGTTTGCCCTCGACGATGTCGGTGATCACGACGGTGTCGAAGACGTCGTACTCGGCCAGGCGCTGCGCGGTGGTGGAGCCGTAGAAGCCGGCCCCGACGACAGTGACCTTCTTACCCATGGTCGTCCCACTCCCTGCTACCAGTCGGTTTTCCGGACCGTATCAGTCATCGTGACACCGGGCAGGGCAGGGGCGGAGGCATATGACGCAGTAGGCACCGACCGCGCGAACCGGGCCGGAGGTCAGCCTTCGGCCCGCTCGACCACGTTGGTCAGCAGCATGGCGCGGGTCATCGGGCCCACCCCGCCGGGCATCGGGACCAGCTTGCCGGCCACCTCGGCGACCTCCGGGTCGACGTCGCCGGTGTAGCGGCCCTTGCCGTCCGTGCCGATCACCCGGGTGATGCCCACGTCGACCACGGTGGCCCCGGGCCGGACCATGTCGGCGGTGAGCAGGCCGGGCACCCCGGCGGCCACGATCACCACGTCGGCGGCCCGGGTGTGCGCGGTCAGGTCGAGGGTGCCGGTGTGGCAGAGGGTGACGGTGGCGTTCTCACTGCGCCGGGTCAGCAGCAGACCGAGCGGCCGACCGACCGTGTTGCCGCGGCCGACCACGGCGACGTTCGCGCCGCGCAGCGGCACCTCGTGCCGGCGCAGCAGCTCGACGATGCCGCGCGGGGTGCAGGGCAGCGGCCCGTCGTAGCCGAGCACCAGCCGACCGAGGTTGACCGGGTGCAGACCGTCGGCGTCCTTGTCCGGGTCGATCAGCTCCAGCACCCGCTGGGTGTCCAGGTGGCCCGGCAACGGAAGCTGGACGATGTAGCCGTGGCAGGCCGGGTCGGCGTTCAGCTCGGCCAGCACCGCGTCGACCTGCTCCTGGCTGGCGTCGGCGGGCAGCTCCCGCCGCAGCGAGGCGATGCCCACCTCGGCGCAGTCGCGGTGCTTGCCGTTGACGTACGCCTGGGAGCCCGGGTCCGCCCCGACCAGGACGGTGCCCAGCCCGGGGGTGATGCCCCGCTCCGCCAGTGCCTTGACCCGTACCCGCAGCTCGTCCTTGATCTCCGCCGCGGTCGCCTTGCCGTCCAGGATCGTCGCCGTCACGCCCCGATCGTCTCACGCCCGGCACCCGCCGTTGCGCCGACCCGGCCGCGCCGGCCGGCGTGTCCCGCCTGACCTGCGCGGACGCGGGCGCATCGGAACGTGGGATTGTTCACCCTCCGTCACTTTCGCAGGTGGGATGGCCTAGGTTCCCCCAGGCGCGCGCGTCCACCAGACGCGGCGTCAGACCGCCGCCCACGTCCGCCCACGTCGAGCGGACCAGGGCGGGAACCACCGCGCCCGTCCACGAACCCGGGCCGGAGGACGAGGAGGAGCCATGCAGCTTCGAGGGCTCGCCGCCCTGACCGTCGTGCCGCTCGCGTTGACCCTGGGGCTGGCCGCCTGCGGCAGCCGGGAAACAGCCCGGGAACGCGACCCGGACGGCACGGTACGGATCGAGATCGCCGAGCCGCAGCACCTGGTGCCGACGAACACCGTCGAGACCAGCGGGTCGCAGGTGCTCAGCGCGCTGTTCAGCCCGCTTGTCGACTACGACGGGCAGAACAAGCCGTACGAGGAGGCGGCCGAGTCGGTCACCTCGACCGACAACCGGGTCTGGACGGTACGGCTGAAGCCCGGTTACACCTTCCACGACGGCGAGCCGGTCACCGCCGACAGTTACCTCGACGCGTGGAACTACGGGGCGTACGGGCCGAACGAGCAGAACAGCAGCTACTTCTTCGAGAAGATCCTCGGCTACCCCGAGTTGCAGGGCGAGCGGCCGAAGGCCCGGGAGCTGCGCGGGCTGGCCCGGGTCGACGAGCTGACCTTCACCGTCACGCTCGCCGAGCCGTACGCGGATTTCCGGAGCATGCTCGGCTACACCGCCTTCTACCCGCTGCCGGCGGCGGCGTTCACCGCCCCCGGCGTGCTCGACGAGGGGTACGGGCAGGCGCCGATCGGTCAGGGCCCGTTCCGGATGCGCGGGGTCTGGCAGCACGACGCCAGCATCACCGTGGAGCGGTACGACGCGTTCCCCGGGCAGCAGCCCCGGGTGGCCGGCGTGGACTTCCGGATCTACCAGCAGCCCGGCGCGGCCTACGAGGACGTCCTCTCGGACAACCTGGACGTGATCAAGACCATCCCGACCGACCGGCTCGCCACCGCCGGCGCGGAGCTGGGCGACCGGTTCCGGCAGAGCCCCGCCTCGTCGCTGGAGTTGTTGGCCTTCCCCACGTTCGAGAAGGAGTTCGCCGACCCCCGGGTCCGGCGGGCCATCTCGATGGCGATCGACCGGGAGGCGATCAGCGACTCGGTGTTCCACGGGTCCGAGCCGCCGGCCCGCTCGTTCGTGTCGCCGGTGGTCGCCGGCTACCGGGAGGACACCATCCGGTCCGCCGGCGAGCACGACCCGGCGCAGGCCCGCAAGCTGTACGAGGAGGCCGGCGGGCCGGCGCGGATCGAGTTGTCGTACAACAACGACGGCGGACACCAGGCGTGGATCGAGGCGACCTGCGGACAGCTCCGGTCGAACCTGGGGGTGGAGTGCGTGGGCAGCGCGGTGCCCCGCTTCACCGACCTGCTGACCGCGGTGGAACGGCGGGAGCCGGTCGGGCTGTTCCGGATGGGCTGGGTGATGGACCACCCGTCGATGGAGAACTACCTCGGGCCGCTCTACAGCAGCACCGGCTCGGCCAACTACTACGGGTACGCCAACCCGCAGTTCGACCGGCTACTGGCCGAGGGGGCGCGGGCGGCCACCGAGGAGGCGGCGATCCGGAAGTACCAGCAGGCGGAGGACCTGCTGGCCCGGGACCTGCCGGTGATCCCGCTGCGGCACGGGCAGAACGTCTTCGGCCACTCCACGAGGGTGCGCAACGTGGAGATGGACCTGTTCGACCGGGTCGACCTGCTCACCGTCGAGGCCCTGCGCTAGCCGTGCCGCCCGGCCCCGCCCTCCCGCCGACGTGGGCACGGGACACGGGAGCGCGGGGCGTCGCTGGTCAGGGATCACTCAGGGCGGGGCGGCGTGCCGGCGTGGTTGAAGTACCACCCGTCGTTGACGGTGCCGGAGAGGTCACGGTATCCGCACTTGCCGGTGACGTAGCCGATCGCCCGGAACTCGTCCCTGATCCGGAGGCACTCCTCCTGGCTCCCGAACGGCCCCTCGGAATAGATCGGGTCCCAGCGGGGCGCCGGAGAGGAGAACGCCTGCGCCGGACCCGGCGACACCAGGAGGGTGGCGGCCACCGCCGCCAGGCCGGCGGCGGTCCGGGCGACCCTCGATCGGCTGATCATCATCTCGGCTCCTGTCCACTGTGGACCGTCGGCGTACGCGGCTCCCGACCGGAGTGGTCGGACGACAGATCAGAGCCTAACCACCGCGTCACCGTACGTCCATGCCGCCGATACTCCACGCATAACGACCACGGCTCCCTCCGACGGCGACAGGTGGCTGCCGGAGGGAGCCGGTGGTATCGGCACGCTCAGTGGAAGAAGTGCCGGGTACCGGTGAGGTACATGGTGACGCCGGCCTCGGCGGCGGCGGCGATCACCTCGTCGTCGCGGATCGAGCCGCCCGGCTGGACCACCGCGCGGACCCCGGCGTCGACGAGCACCCTGAGCCCGTCGGCGAACGGGAAGAACGCGTCGGAGGCGGCGACCGCGCCCTTGGCCCGGTCCGCGCCGGCCCGGCTCACCGCGAGGTGCGCCGAGTCGACCCGGTTGACCTGGCCCATGCCGACCCCGACGGTCGCGCCGTCGGCGGCGAGCAGGATCGCGTTGCTCTTCACCGAGCGGACCGCCCGCCAGGCGAACGCCAGCTCGCGCAGCAGGTCGTCGTCGGCCGGGTCGCCCGACACCAGCCGCCAGGCGGCCGGGTCGTCGCCGTCGGCGTCCACCCGGTCGGCGAGCTGCACCAGCACGCCGCCACCGACCTGCCGCCACTCGGCCGGCGGCGGGGCCCAGGCCGGGGCGCGCAGCAGGCGCAGGTTCTTCTTCGCCCGGAGCACCTCGACCGCGCCGGCCTCGAACTCGGGCGCCACCAGCACCTCGGTGAAGATCTCCGCGACCTGCCCGGCCAGCTCGACGGTGACCGGCCGGTTGACCGCGATCACGCCGCCGTACGCGGACACCGGGTCACAGGCGTGCGCCTTGCGGTGGGCGTCGGCCACGTCCGTGCCGACCGCGATGCCGCACGGGTTGGCGTGCTTGATGATCGCCACGGCCGGCCGGTCGGCGAAGTCGTTCGCGGCCCGCCAGGCGGCGTCCGCGTCGACGTAGTTGTTGTAGGACATCTCCTTGCCGTGCAACTGCTCGGCCTGCGCCAGCCCGGCCGGGGCGTCCGGGTCGGTGTAGAGGGCGGCCCGCTGGTGCGGGTTCTCGCCGTAGCGCAGCGCCCGCTGGGCGCGCAGCCCCAGCCCGGTGAAGGCGGGCCACTCCTCGCCTTCGGGGGCGAGCCGGGTGGCGCACCAGTTCGCCACGGCCACGTCGTACTCGGCGATGTCGGCGAACGCGCGGGCGGCGAGCGCGCGACGCTGCGCCAGCGTGAAGCCGCCGCCGTCGAGGGCGGCGCGCACCAGCGGGTACGCCGACACGTCGGTCACCACGGCCACCGAGGCGTGGTTCTTCGCGGCGGCGCGGACCATCGCCGGACCGCCGATGTCGATCTGCTCGACGCACTCGTCCAGGCCCGCGCCGGAGGCCACGGTGGCCTGGAACGGGTACAGGTTGGAGACCAGCAGGTCGACGCCGGTGATGCCGTGCGCGGCGAGCTGGTCGACGTGCGACTCCTTGCGCAGATCGGCCAGCAGGCCGCCGTGGATCGACGGGTGCAGGGTCTTCACCCGGCCGTCGAGGATCTCCGGGAAACCGGTCACCGTCTCGACGGCGGTCACCGGAACGCCGGTCGCCGCGATCGTCGCCGCGGTGCTGCCGGTCGACACGATCTCGACCCCGGCGGCGTGCAGGGCCTGGGCCAGCTCCGCCAGCCCGGTCTTGTCGTAGACGCTGACCAGCGCCCGCCGGATCGGCCGACGCCCGTCCTCGGGGGTGTTCACTCCGATGGTGACCTTTCTTCCGGTGATCGTCCAACCTTCGCGGACCAGGCGGCCGACCTGCTCGACGAGCTGCCGCCGCTCGGCGACCTTGATCCGCTCGGTGAGCGTCTCCTCGTCGTCGTCGGGCCGGACCGGCACCGCGACCTGGGCCACGATCGGCCCGGTGTCGGTGCCCGCGTCCACGAAGAACAGCGTGGCCCCGGTGATCCGCACGCCGTACGCGAGGGCGTCGCGGGGGCCGTGGATGCCCGGGAAGGCCGGCAGCAGGGTGTTGTGGGTGTTGAGGTAGCGGTCGCCGAACGCGGCCAGGAAACGCGCGCCGACGAGCTTCAGGAAACCGGCGGAGACCACCAGGTCGGGGCGGTGCGCGGCGACCCGGGCGGCGAGCGCGGCGTCCCACTCCTCGCGGGTCGGGTGGTCCTTCAGCCGCTCCACGAAGGTGGGCACGCCGGCGGCGGCGGCCCGGTCCAGGCCGGCGATGCCGTCCCGGTCCGCGCCCACCGCGACCACCCGGGCGCCGTACGCCGGGTCGGCGGCGGCGTCGAGCAACGCCTGGAGGTTGCTGCCGGAGCCGGAGACGAGGACGACGATGCGGGCGACGGACGCGGGCTCGGTCACCCGGTCACCCTATCGGGCAACCCGTGCGGCCCTTCCGCTGGCCGGCATCCGGGCCGGTCGGCCCCGACCGTGGGACGACCGCAGGTCAGCGCCAGCAGAAGTCGCACCGAACAGGTACTCTGCCGACGCTCGAACCTCGACCCGTGCCGGTGGCTTCCCCGCACGTCACGCAACCGGTCCGGTCACCCGAACAAGGAGTCATACTCGATGCAGCCCGGATACCCTTCCCAGCCGCCCCAGGTCGACAACAACATGACCATGTCGATCGTCGCGATCTTCCTGTTCTGGCCGCTGGCCATCCCCGCCCTGATCAACGCCTCGAAGGTCAACCCGCTGCTCCAGCAGGGTGACTACGCCGGGGCGCAGGCGGCGGCCGCGGAGAGCAAGAAGTGGTCGAAGTGGGCCCTCATCGTCGGTCTCGTCTGGTACGCCATCTCGCTCGTCTGCTGCCTGCTGGGCGGTCTCGGGTCGATCATGAGCGCCGACACGACCGTCTGAGTCGTCCTCAGCCCCAATAAAGGGAGTTCACATGCAGCCCGGTAACCCCGGTCAGGACCCGTACGGCCAGCAGCCGCCGCAGGACCCGACCTCGCCGCAGTACTCCGACCCGTACGCCCAGCCGCCGCAGGCGCCCTACGGCCAGCAGCCGCACGACCCGTACGGCCAACAGCCCACCTCGGGTCAGCCGTACGGGCAGCAGCCCACCTCGGGCACGCCGTACGGGCAGCAGCCGCACGACCCGTACGGGCAGCAGCCCACCTCGGGTCAGCCGTACGGGCAGCAGTACTCCGATCCGTACGGGCAGCAGCCGCAGCAGCCGTACGGCGCGGCGCCGGGCTACCCGGCCGGCGGGTACGGTCCGGGGCCGGCGCCGCAGAACAACACGCTCGGCCTGGCCGCCATGATCGTCGGCATCACCTCGATCGTGTTCGCGATCTGCTGCGCGGCCCTCGGCATCGTGCTCGGCATCGCCGGCGTGGTGCTCGGCGTGCTGGGCCAGAAGAAGGCCGCCCAGGGGCTGGCCAACAACCGCAGTCAGGCCACCACCGGCCTGGTCACCGGCGCGGTCGGCATCGTCCTCGGGCTGGTCAACGTGGTGGTCGGGGCGGCGCTCAACCTGGATTCGCTGAACCTGCCCTGACGGGGGCGCACGTCGCACGGGGCGTCCGGAGCCTGCCGGGCGCCCCGTCGCCGTACCCGCCGGTCGGTCACCCGTCCCGCACGCCGGCCGGGACCGGTCGGTGGCCGGGGACGATCGAAGAGATGACGGTCGGCCTCAGTCGGTGACCGGTCTGGCCCGGCGGGCGGGCGGACGGGCGTCGGCCTCGGTCGGTGGCCGCGCGGACGGGGACGACGTGGGGCGGGCGGGGCGGTCCGGGCGGGTGAAGGCGCGGGTGGCGGCGGCCCCCATCAGCGCGCCGACCGCGACGACCGCGGCGGCCACGGCGGCCACCTGCCAGGCGGCCGGCCCCAGGTCGGCGAGGCGACCACCGCCGAGCGGCCCCCCGGAGGCCGCCGCCGCCGCGCCGAGCAGCAGCCCGACCACCGGGCCGGCGAGCGTCGCCGCGCCGAGCAGCGGCCCCCAGCCGGGCGGCGTCCGGTCGTCGCCGGTCGACCGGAGCAGCCGGCGGGCCAGCAGCCAGCCGGCCGCCATGCCGATCAGCACCGGCGCCGCGAGCAGCAGCGCGCCCACTCCGTCGACCGGCCCGCGCGGCAGCCCGGCCAGCAGGGGTACGGCCGGCAGCGCGCCGACGGACACCTCGCTGGTGCGGACCGCCGTGTCGACCCCGACGGCGAACCCGGGCCCGAGCAGGTAACTGCTCGCCCAGATCGCGGCGTTCGGCGCGTAGGCGAGGCTGACCAGGGTGATGCCGGCCTGCCCGGCCACGCCCGTCCGGTACGCCCCGATCATGTCGGCGGCCTCCCCGCCGCCGGTGGCGATGGCCAGCCCGGCCACGCCCGCGCCCGCGCCGGCCAGCAGCAGCCCGGCGACCAGACCGGTGCGGACCCCGTCGCGCAGCACGGCGGGCGCCTGCCGGGCCCACGCCCCGGCGGCGCCGGTGGTGCGCAACGCCCCGGCCAGCGCGGCCGCCCCGGCGACCGCCCCGAAAACCCCGACGGCCCGCACCGGATCCGCGCCCGGGGTGGCGAGCAGCGCGGCGGGCACGCCGAGCAGCGCGTACCCGAGGGCGACCGCGCCCGCGGCGACGAACGCCGGACGGGTCTCCCCGCTGCCCCGCGCGCCGAGCGCCCGGGTGGCGTGCACGCCGGCCCGGATCAGCCGCCACACCACCAGGCCGGTGAGCGCCAGCGGGGCGAGCCCGAACGGGCCGGCGGCGGTGGCGAGCGGGACGCCGTGGCCGAGCAGCCAGCCGGCCAGGCCGGCGCGCGCCGCCCCGCCCAGCGAGCCGGCGTCCTCGCTGACCTGCACGAGCCCGAGCACGACGACGACCGGAAGGTACGAGGTGAGGGCGGCCCAACCGGCGGCCACCGCGGCGGCGACGGCGAGCGGGGCCCGCCCGGCCCCGGTCCGCCCCGGCGGCCGGGTGGGTGGCCGCCGCGCCGGCGGCCGGCGGCCGGCACGCCGGTCGGGCCGGGTGTCGGTGTCGGCACCGGCGGAACGGCGGGGCTGATCAGGGGCGCTGGCGGACATCGGGTTCTACTCTGGCACGCCCGACCGGCGGCGGCAGTCCGATAACCCGTCGGATCGTGGTGAGTTCGGTGATCCTTCCGCCCCGGACGGCCCATCCGGTCTAGCCTCGGCGCAGGCGCGGCCGGTCGGTCGTCGCCGCAGGACCGTACGGAGGATGCCGTGTCCGCTCCCTACGCCCCACCTCCGCCGGCCGCCGCCGGCCGGGACCGCACCACCCTCTGGGGGGTGCTCGGCATCGTCTTCGGTCTGTTCTGCTGCGGTCTGCTGGGCATCGTCTTCGGCTACCTGTCGATCCGGGACGCCCGCCGTTACGGCCAGTCCCAGGTCCTCGGCTGGCTGGCCATCGCCTTCGGCGTCATCAACATCATCGGTAGCGCGGTCCTGCGGGCCACCGGCAACTACCCCGGCTGGAACTGACCGACAGACGGCGAAGGGGAACGACCAGGCGGTCGGTCCCCTTCGCCGGGTACGTCGGGCTCAGCCGGCGGACATGATCTCCCGCATCAGCTTGGCGGTCTCGGTCGGGGTCTTGCCGACCTTGACGCCGACCGCCTCCAGCGCCTCCTTCTTCGCCTCGGCGGTGCCCGCCGAGCCGGAGATGATCGCGCCGGCGTGACCCATGGTCTTGCCGGGCGGGGCGGTGAAGCCGGCGATGTAGCCGACCACCGGCTTGGTCACGTTCGACTTGATGAACTCGGCGGCCCGCTCCTCGGCGTCGCCGCCGATCTCGCCGATCATCACGATCGCGTCGGTGTCCGGGTCGGCCTCGAACGCCGCCAGGGCGTCGATGTGGGTGGTGCCGATGATCGGGTCGCCACCGATGCCGACGCAGGTCGAGAAGCCGATGTCGCGCAACTCGTACATCATCTGGTAGGTCAGCGTGCCGCTCTTGCTGACCAGGCCGATCCGGCCGGAGCCGGTGATGTCGGCCGGGATGATGCCGGCGTTGGACGCGCCCGGCGAGGCGATGCCGGGGCAGTTCGGCCCGACGATGCGGGTCCGCTCGCCCTGCGCCACGTTGTACGCCCAGAAGGCGGCGGTGTCGTGCACCGGGACGCCTTCGGTGATCACCACGGCCAGGCCGATGCCGGCGTCGATCGCCTCGACCACCGCGCCCTTGGTGAACTGCGGCGGCACGAAGATCACCGTGACGTCCGCGCCGGTCTCCTTCATGGCGTCGGCCACGCTGGCGAAGACCGGCAGCTCGGTGCCGTCGAAGTCGACGGTGGTGCCGGCCTTGCGCGGGTTCACGCCACCGACCACCTGGGTGCCGGCGGCGAGCATCCGCCGGGTGTGCTTTGACCCCTCGGAGCCGGTCATCCCCTGCACGATGACCTTCGAGTCCTTGGTCAGCCAGATCGCCATCGTCAGACCCCCGCAGCCGCCAGCTCGGCGGCCCGCTCGGCCGCGCCGTCCATGGTGTCGACCCGCTCGACCAGCGGGTTCTTCGCGCCGTCCAGGATCGCCCGGCCGGCCTCGGCGTTGTTGCCGTCGAGGCGGACCACGAGCGGCTTGGTGACCTGCTCGCCCCGCTCCTCGAGCAGGGCCAACGCCTGGATGATGCCGTTGGCGACCTCGTCGCAGGCGGTGATGCCGCCGAAGACGTTGACGAAGACGCTCCGCACCGACGGGTCGGAGAGCACGATCTCCAGGCCGTTGGCCATCACCGCGGCGCTCGCGCCGCCGCCGATGTCGAGGAAGTTGGCCGGCTTGACGTCGCCGTGCCGCTCACCGGCGTACGCGACCACGTCGAGGGTCGACATGACCAGACCCGCGCCGTTGCCGATGATGCCGACCTCGCCGTCGAGCTTGACGTAGTTCAGGTCCTTCTCCTTGGCGCGCTGCTCCAGCGGGTCCACGGTGGCCTGGTCGACGAGCGCCTCGTGGTCCGGGTGCCGGAAGTCCGCGTTGGCGTCCAGGGTGACCTTCGCGTCGAGCAGCAGGACCGTGCCGTCCGCCGTGCGGGCCAACGGGTTGACCTCGACCAGGGTGGCGTCCTCGGCGACGAACGCCTGCCAGAGCTGGGTGGCGATGCCGGCGATCTGGTCGGCGACCTCGGCGGGGAAGCCGGCGGCGGTGACGATCTCCCGCGCCTTCGCCTCGTCCACGCCGACGGTGGCGTCGATCGGGGTCTTGACGACCTTGTCCGGGGTCTCGGCGGCGACCTGTTCGATGTCCATGCCGCCGGCCACGCTGGCGATGCACAGGAAGGTACGGTTCGCGCGGTCGAGCAGGTACGAGAAGTAGTACTCCTCGGCGATGTCCGCGGTCACGGTGATCATGACCTTGTGGACGGTGTGCCCCTTGATGTCCATGCCGAGGATGTCGGTGGCCCGGGCCACCGTCTCGTCCGTGCCCTCGGCCAGCTTGACGCCGCCGGCCTTGCCACGGCCACCGACCTTCACCTGAGCCTTGACGACCACCCGGCCGCCGAGGCGTTCGGCGATCGCGCGGGCCTCCTCCGGGGTCGTGGCGACGCCGCCGGCGAGCACGGGGAGCCCGTGCCGCTCGAACAGGTCCCGCCCCTGGTACTCGTACAGGTCCACGATTGCGCGTCCCGTCCCGTCTCCGCGGCGCGCCGTCGCGCCGCCACCAGCGTTGGAAAGTGCCTGACACCTGTCGTCACAGAAGACAGGCCTGTTTGCGGCAGCCTAACGAGAAGGGCACGACCGGCAACCGAGCGGGTGCGTGGTGTGCGGAAACGCACAGCGCTCCGGCCCGCCCGGCCGGGCCCGGGAAGGCTTCCGGCCGCCGCGGTGGCGACGGCCGCCGCGCGGCGGAGGAACGGCCGCCGCGCGGACGGGGAAAGCAGTCGGGCGGGAGGGCGTAACCGGCGCGGGAAGCCGTCGTTAGGTGAAGTGTCGGAGCGCTGGTGGCGCGATGACGGGAGACGGCCGATGCCCTGTCGGTCGAGGGGTGGCGGCGGGGCATCGTGCATAGAGGGGCCGGACGTGTGAGGGGTGCGTCCGGTCCCTCCCCCCGTCTGCGGGGTCGCCCGCCGGCCGGACCGGCCCGCCACCGACTGGGTTCGGCGGCCCACCGGTTTCCGCGACCCGCCCGGTAGTCAGCCGACCGGCTGCGCGACGTTCTCGCGGACCCACTCGACGATCGACTGGGTGGTCGCGCCCGGGGTGAAGATCTTCGCCACGCCGAGCTGCTCCAGCTCGGGCAGGTCGGCGTCCGGGATGATGCCGCCGCCGAAGACGACGATGTCCCGCGCGTCCCGCTCGGAGAGCAGCTCCAGCACCCGGCGGAAGAGGGTCATGTGCGCGCCGGAGAGGACGGAGAGCCCGACGGCGTCGGCGTCCTCCTGAATGGCGGTCTCCACGATCTGCTCCGGGGTCTGGTGCAGGCCGGTGTAGACGACCTCCATGCCGGCGTCCCGCAGGGCCCGCGCGACCACCTTGGCGCCGCGGTCGTGCCCGTCCAGGCCGGGCTTGGCGACGACGACCCGAATCCGAGAGCTCATCAGCGCACACCTTTCCCGGCTCTGCGACACGCTGCCTGAACGAACGGTAACCCGGCCGGGCCCCGGCCGGAAATCCGCCTGTCGTCCCATCGACGGGCGGCATGACTCCGACCGAGTCGGACGCGAGTGGAACGCGAGGCGGACACACGGTGCGTAGTGGTTACGGAGAGCGACGAAAAGCCGGTAACGAGGACGAATGGCAAAGGTGACGAAATTGGGCAAGTCGCCTTTCAATCGGACAAATTTGACTAGCAATGTGGCGCTCCGGCTTGTGGGGCGTCCGGGCGTTGGCTACCGTGTCCACGGTTGTCATCAGGTCCACGGACGGGTGACGACGCGGCCAGCCGGAGTTCACGTCAGCGTCACGAACCCGGCCGATCGCATCGAAACCCGACAACGGAGGGTGTGCGTGCGCCAGCGCCTGTTGGATGAGCCCGATCGATATCGCGGCCGTCGCCGAGTACCCACCCCACCCCGTAGCCGCTACGCCGCCGTCGTCACCAGCGCCTTCGTCGGCGCGGGGATCGTCGCCCTCGGCGCCGGCGCGATGCCCGACGCCAAGAGCGTCAGTCCGTCGGTGCTCGACGAGCTCCGCCAGGCCTCCATCTCCAGCCAGGATCTCGCCGACCGGGCCGGGGCCGACGAGCGCGCCAGTCGGGACACCACCCGGATGGCCGCCGACGAGGCCGCCGAGCCCGAGGTCTGGCTGCTGCCCCTACAGGGCTACGACTTCAAGTCCCCGTACGGCATGCGCTGGGGGAAGCTGCACACCGGCATCGACCTGGTCGCCCCGGAGGGCACCCCGTACGTCGCGATCCACGACGGCACGGTCACCAGAGCCGGCTGGTACGGCGGTTACGGCAACACGGTGATCGTTCGGCACGCCGACGGCAGCGAAGCCATCTACGGCCACTCCTCGGCGCTCAGCGTCAAGGAGGGCCAGCAGGTCAAGGCGGGTGACCAGCTCGGTTTGGTCGGCAACACCGGCCACTCCTACGGCGCCCACCTGCACCTCGAGGTGCACGTCAAGGGCGAGCCGCTGGACCCGGTGCCCTGGCTCCAGGAACGCGGAGTGGACATCAAGCTGCAAGTCGAGGCACTTTACAGCGACGTGTCCGCCTCCTGACCCACCGTATCGCCCGTTGACCGCCCGGATCATCCGATCCGGGCGGTTTGCTGTGCGCGGCCCGGCGAAACAGTGTCCTGCGTCACCTGATCAGATGTGGCAGGTGTCACCAGACCGCATGATCACCTTTCTGGACGGAACTCCCGAGAGCGGCACGGAACCGGACAGCCGACCGGCGACCCTCGTCCGGCCCACCGGCCCCGGGCACGCCCAGCCGACCCGTCGACCTCAGGATTTTCAGGTCCCGTAGCCGACGACTCGAAGGTCAACCGTGCAGGAAGACGACATCACCCAGAACGAGCAGACCACCGCCAGCGCCGGAAAGGACCCCCGGACGGCCCGGCACCGGCTGGCCCGGCGGCCCCGCAACCGGCACCTGGTGGCCGGCGCGGCGGCGTTGGTCGCCCTCGGCCTCACCGGCGTGACCGTCACCGTGGCCCGCCACGACGACTCCCCCGCCCCGTCGGCCGTCGCGATCGACGCCGAGGAACGGGCCGAAGCCGCCGCGCGGGCCGACCGGGCCACCCGCCCCAGCCCCTCGGCGACCACGACCAGCCCGACGCCCGCCCCGACCACCGCCAGCCCGAGCCCGAGCCCGAGCCCGAGCGCCAGCGCCCGCACGAAGCCGCGGGCCACCCGCAAGGCCACCGCGGCCCCCAAGCCGACCCGCAGCGCCACCAGCAAGCCGAAAGCCGCCTGGGTGAACCCGATGCCCGGCGCGGCCGTCACGTCCTGCTACGGGCCACGCTGGGGCGTGCTGCACGCCGGCATCGACCTGGCCCTGCCGGCCGGCACCCCGGTCCGCGCCGTCGCGGCCGGCACGGTGACCAAGGCCGGCGACGCCGGCGACGGGTACGGCACCTCCGTCGTCGTCGACCACGGCAACGGCTACCTGACGCACTACGCCCACCTCAGCCAGGCGACCGTGGCGGTCGGCGCGAAGGTCGACGCCGGGAAGACCATCGGCCGGGAGGGCTCCACCGGCGACTCCACCGGCCCGCACCTGCACTTCGAGGTGCACGAGGGCAGCATGTGGAACCAGATCGACCCGGCACCGTTCATGCGTGCCCGGGGCGTCGACCTGGGTTGCTGACCGGCGACGGCGCTCCGGCGCGCCTCAGAGCTTCTCGATCGGGGCGTGCCGGAGCACCAGCCACATCTTCTGGTCACCGAAGTCGATCTGCGCCCGCGCGCCCGGCCCGTGCCCCTCGACCTGGACCACCCGCCCCAGCCCGTACCGCTGGTGGTTGACCCGGTCGCCGACCGCCACCTTCGGGCCCTGCGGCAACTCGCTGGCGGTGGTGAGTCGACTGGCGTCCACGCCGAGCCGTTTGGCGAGCTGCGCCGCCCGCGGCGTACCGCCGGTGAAGCCGCCGCCCCGACCGGGGCCGAAGCGGTCCGCGGCGTCCGCGCGCCCGCCGACCCCGCCGCCCCCACCACCCCACGAGGTGTACGAGCCCTCGGTGCGCTCCCAGCGGACCAGCTCGGTCGGCAGCTCCGCCACGAAGCGCGACGGCGGGTTGTAGGCCGGCTGCCCCCAGGCCGTCCGGGTGACCGCCCGGGACAGGTAGAGGCGCTGCCGGGCCCGGGTGATGCCAACGTACGCCAGCCGCCGCTCCTCCTCCAGCTCCCGGGTGTCGCCCAGGGTGCGCAGGTGCGGGAAGACGCCGTCCTCCAGGCCGGTGAGGAACACCACCGGGAACTCCAGCCCCTTGGCGGTGTGCAGGGTCATCAGGGTGACCACGCCCTGGTGTTCCGGGTCGTCGGAGGGCACCTGGTCGGCGTCGGCGACCAGGGCGACCTGCTCCAGGAAACCGGCCACGGTGGGCCGCTCGTCCTCCGCGCCGCCGGCCTCGATCCGCTCGGTGTACTCGCGGGCCACGCTGACCAGCTCCTGGAGGTTGTCCACCCGGCCGGCGTCCTGCGGGTCCAGGCTCTCCTCCAGCTCGGACAGGTAACCCGAGCGGGTCAGCAGCGCCTCCAGGACCTCCTCCGGGGCGCCGGTGGCGGCGAGTTCGCGTACCCCGTCGAGCAGCGCGACGAAGTCGGCGACGGCGTTGGCCGCCCGGGTGGAGATGCCCGGGGCGTCCTTCGCCCGGCGCAGCGCCGCCCCGAAGGAGATCCTGTCCCGCCCGGCCAGCGCCTCCAGGCACGCCTCGGCCCGGTCGCCGATGCCCCGGCGGGGAGTGTTCAGAATCCGGCGTACGCTCACCGTGTCGTCCGGGTTGGCCACCGCGCGCAGGTAGGCCAGCGCGTCCCGGACCTCCTTGCGCTCGTAGAAGCGCACCCCGCCGACGACCTTGTACGGCAGGCCGACCCGGATGAAGACCTCCTCGAAGACCCGCGACTGGGCGTTGGTGCGGTAGAAGACCGCCACGTCACCGGGGCGGGTCTCGTCGGCGTCGACCAGCCGGTCGATCTCCCGGGCCACCCAGTCCGCCTCGGCGTGCTCGGTGTCGGCGACGTACCCGACGATCTGCTCGCCGGCCCCGGCGTCGCTCCACAGCCGCTTCGGCTTGCGGGAGGTGTTCCGGTCGATGACCGCGTTGGCGGCGCTGAGGATGGTCTGGGTGGAGCGGTAGTTCTGCTCCAGCAGGATGGTGCGGGCGTCGGTGAAGTCCCGCTCGAACTCCAGGATGTTGCGGATCGTCGCGCCCCGGAACGCGTAGATCGACTGGTCGGCGTCACCGACCACGCACAGCTCGGCCGGCGCGATCCCCTCGGTGCCGGCGACCAACTCCTTGATCAGCACGTACTGGGCGTGGTTGGTGTCCTGGTACTCGTCGACCAGCACGTGCCGGAACCGACGGCGGTAGCTCTCCGCCACGTGCGGGTGCGACTGGAGCAGGTGCACCGTCGTCATGATCAGGTCGTCGAAGTCCAACGCGTGCGCCTCGCGCAGCCGCCGCTGATAGAGCGTGTACGCCTCGGCCAGCGCCCGCTCGTTGGGCCCGCTGGCCCGGCCGGCGAACTCCTCCGGGTCGACCAGCTCGTTCTTCAGGTTGGAGACCTGGGCGGCCAGCCCGCGTGCCGGGTAGCGCTTCGGGTCGAGATCCAGCTCACGGGCCACGAGCTGCATCAACCGGCGGGAGTCGTCGGCGTCGTAGATGGAGAACGAAGACTTCAGCCCGGCGTGCTCGTGCTCGGCCCGCAGGATGCGTACGCACGCGGAGTGGAACGTCGACACCCACATCAGCCGGGCGCGCGGGCCGACCAGGTGGGCCACCCGCTCCTTCATCTCGCCGGCGGCCTTGTTGGTGAAGGTGATCGCGATGATCTCGCCGGGGTGGACGTCCCGCGCGCCGAGCAGGTAGGCGATCCGGCTGGTCAGCACCCGGGTCTTGCCCGAGCCGGCGCCGGCGACGATGAGCAGTGGTGACCCGGCGTGGGTGACCGCCTCCCGCTGCGGCCCGTTCAGCCCGGCGAGGAGGGCCTGCGGATCGGGCCGGGCGGCGCCGGCGCCGGCCCGACGGGGCACGGCGGCCGGAGACTCCGACGCGGACTGGGACGGCGGGATTTCGAAGAGAGCATGCATCGCACGGCGAGTCTATGCCGACCGCCCGACATTCCCGCCCGTCGGCTCTCCGGCGGCCCGCTTCCCCGCCGGGCCGCCGGGAAACGCTTGCGCGGCGCGTCGCCGGCTGGGCATACTCGACGACGTGTTCGACCAGCGCTTCTCCTTTTACTACGGCTGCGGGAGTCCGGCAGCCGTAGGTAGCGCCTGATCGATCAGACCTACGAAGGCCCCGGCTCCTGGAGTCCGGGGCTTTTTCGTCCCGGGATCCGGGCACCGGGCACCACCGTGCGAGAGGTACCCGATGATGACAGACGTGATGGAGCAGAACGGCGAACCGGTCCGGACAGAGCGCTCCGACGTCCAGGAGCACCCGCTGGACGTACGCACCGGGACGCAGGAGCCGGACGCGGCGGCCCGGATCGTCGCCATCCGGGAACGCATCGACGAGATCGACCAGGCCCTGATCGATCTCTGGCAGGAACGGGCCGGGCTGTCGCAGCAGGTCGGCAGGACCCGGATGGCCTCCGGCGGCACCCGGCTGGTGCTCTCCCGGGAGCAGGCGATCCTGGAGCGCTTCCGCGCCGCGCTGGGGGCCGACGGCGTCCAGTTGGCGCTGCTGCTGCTGCGCGCCGGTCGCGGCCCGCTCTGACCCGCGGCGCGTGGGGCGCGGCGGCCCGGTCGTTCGGCACGCCCCGCGGGCCCGTCGTCGACCGCCCGCGCCGGGGGCGCCCAACAGGTCCGGGGCGCCGGCCGAGTCTCGACCGACGCCCCGGACACTGAGGAGGCACTTCCTTTCACCGTCGACCTGGTACGGGTGGCCGGGCCGGCGGCGTCACGGGCTACCCGTTGGCGTGGACCACGTCGCGCGGCTCCGCGAAGTGACACGCGCTCGGGTGAGCGGAGTGTTCCCGTGCCTCCAGGGCCGGCGGCTGCTCGGCGCAGATGTCCTGCGCCTTCCAGCATCGGGTGCGGAACCGGCATCCGGACGGGGGGTTGGCCGGTGACGGCACGTCGCCGGTCAGCACGATCTGGTCCCGCAGCCCGCGCAGCTTCGGGTCGGGGACCGGCACCGCCGAGAGCAGCGCCTGGGTGTACGGGTGCGTCGGCTGCTCGTAGATCTCGTCCTCGGTGCCGATCTCGACGATCTTGCCGAGGTACATCACCGCGACCCGGTCGGCGATGTGCCGGACCACCGACAGGTCGTGGGCGATGAAGATGTACGACAGCCCCAACTCCGCCTGGAGCTTCTCCAGCAGGTTGACCACCTGGGCCTGGATGGAGACGTCCAGCGCCGAGACCGGCTCGTCGCAGAGGATGATCTCCGGGTTGAGCGCCAGCGCCCGGGCGATGCCGATCCGCTGCCGCTGACCGCCGGAGAACTGGTGCGGGTACCGGTTGATGTGGTCGGGGTTGAGCCCGACCAGGTCGATCAGCTCCTGCACCCGGGCCCGCCGCTTCGCCTTCGGCAGCACGTCCGGGTGCACCTCGAACGGCTCGCCGACGATGTCGCCGACGGTCATCCGGGGGTTCAGCGACGTGTACGGGTCCTGCATGACGAGCTGGATGTTGCGGCGACCCTTCCGCCGCTCGGTCGCGCCCATCGTGGACATGTTCCGCCCCTGGACGAACAGGTCGCCCGAGGTCGGCGTCTCCAGGCCGACCAGCAGCCGGGCCAGCGTCGACTTGCCGCAGCCGGACTCGCCGACGATGCCGAGGGTCTCCCCCCGGCGCAGCTCGATGCTGACCCCGTCGACGGCGCGGACCGCGCCGACCTGCTTCTTGAAGACGATGCCCCGGGTCAGCGGGAAGTGCTTGACCAGGTCACGGGTCTCGAGTACGAGATCACTCATCGCCCTTGACCTCCTTCCAGAAGTGGCAGGCGGCGGTCCGGTCCGGTGACACCGTGTACAGCGGCGGCGGCGGGTCGGCCCGGCAGACGTTCTGCGCGTACCGGCAGCGCGGGTTGAACGAGCAGCCACGCGGGATGTTCGTCAACATCGGCGGCAGCCCCTTGATGGCGCTGAGCTCCTGGCCCTTGATGTCCAGCCGCGGGATCGACTCCAGCAGGCCCTTGGTGTACGGGTGGGCCGGGCTGCCGTAGATGTCGTCGACCCCGGCCTCCTCGATGACCCGGCCGGCGTACATGACCGAGATCCGGTCCGCCACGTCGGCCACCACGCCCATGTCGTGGGTGATCAGCACCAGGGCCATGTTGCGTTCCCGCTGGAGCTCGGCCAGCAGGGCCATGATCTGCGCCTGGACGGTCACGTCCAGCGCCGTGGTGGGCTCGTCGGCGATCAGCACCTCGGGGTCGAGGGCCAGCGCCATGGCGATCATGACCCGTTGCCGCATGCCGCCGGAGAACTGGTGCGGGTAGTCGTTGACCCGCTGCCTCGCGGCCGGGATCTTCACCAGGTCGAGCAGCTCGATCGCGCGCGCCTTGGCGTCCTTGCGGGACATGCCCCGGTGCTTGCGGAACAGCTCGCCGAGCTGGAACCCGACGGTGAAGACCGGGTTCAACGCGGACAGCGCGTCCTGGAAGATCATGGCGATCCGGTTGGCGCGGACCTTGCGCCGCTGCGCCTCGGGGAGCTTGAGCAGGTCCACGCCGCGGTAGAGGATCTCGCCGCCGGTGACGAAGCCGGGCGGCGAGTCCACGATGCCCATGATCGCCTGGGCGGTGACGCTCTTGCCGCAGCCGGACTCGCCCAGGATCGCCCGGGTCTCGCCCGGCGCCACGTCGAAACTGACCCCGTTGACCGCGTGGGCGATGCCGTTGCGGGTACGGAACTCGACCTGGAGGTTCTTGACCTGCAGTGGCAACGCGTTCGGGTCGAGGCCGGGCAGAGCGTCCATCTTGACGTTGACGTCAGTAGTCATGCTGCTCACCGGAACTTCGGGTCGAGGGCGTCACGCAGGGCGTCACCCATGAGGATGAAGGACAGCACCGTGCCGACCAACAACCCGCAGGGGAAGAGCAGCAGCCACGGGTCCTCCAGGAAGTAGACCTGGTGGGTGCTGATCATGATGCCCCAGGACTGCGCGGGCGGCTGGAGCCCGACGCCGAGGAAGGTCAGGGTGGCCTCCGCGGCGACGAACGAGCCGAGCACGATGGTGGCGTACACCAGCATAGGCGCGATGGCGTTGGGCAGGATGTGCCGGAACATCAGCCGCCCGTTGGTCGCCCCCACCGCCTTCGCCGCGTGCACGTAGTCGAGGTCCTTCGACGAGATCACGCTGCCCCGGATGATCCGGGCGATGGTCGGCCACCCGAGGGTCACCAGCACCAGGGTGAGCGTCCACTCGTTCTGCCGCTTGATCACGGTCAGGAACACGATCGCGCCGAGCAGGAACGGCAGCGAGAAGAAGATGTCCATCACCCGGGAGATGATCGAGTCGATCCAGCCGCCGTAGTAGCCGGCGAGCAGGCCGAGCACGCCGCCGATCAGCACGATGCCGAGGGTGGCGAGCACCGCGATCTGCATCGAGGGCCGGGCGCCGTAGATGGCGTGCGAGTAGTAGTCGCAGCCCAGCAGGTCGAAGCCGAACGGGTGGTCCGCGCTCGGCGGGATCCGGGACCGGTCGGTGCTGCACGCCCGCGGGTCCTGGCTGGTCCACAGCCTCGGGAAGAGCGCCATGGTGCCGACCACCAGGATGTAGAGCGACGCGACCACGAAGATCGGGTCCCGGACCAACTGCCGTCGGGCATCGGCCCAGAGGCTCGCGCTGCGCTCCTTGCCGCCCTTGTCGGGCTCGGGCACGCCGGCGACCGCCGTCACGGTCGACGAGTCCCCGGTCGCTCCTGCGGCGCTGCTCACGTCGCTCATGACCACACCTCGTTTCGCTTCGATCCGCCACCGTCGGTGCGGGCCCGCCCGGGCCCGTGCTGCCGCTCACTCATACCGGATCCTCGGGTCGAGGACGGCGTAGAGGACGTCGACCAGCAGGTTGGCGATCAGGAAGACCAGGGCGAGCATGGTGACCACGCCGACCACCACCGAGGACTCTCCGGTCCGCGCGGCGAAGGTGACGAGTCGACCGATGCCCGGCACGTTGAAGATCGTCTCGGTGACCACGGCGCCGCCGAGGAGACCGCCGATGTCGACGCCGAGGTAGGTGATCACCGGGATCAGCGAGTTGCGCAGGGTGTGCACGCCGATGACCCGCTTGTTGGCCAGGCCCTTGGCCTTGGCGGTGCGGACGAAGTCGGCGCGGATGTTCTCCATGATGCTGGTCCGGGTCAGCCGGGCGGTGGTGGCCAGCGAGATCGCGCCCAGCACCAGACCGGGGATCACCAGGCTGGCCCAGGGGTAGTCGGGCTTGAAGCCGGGGCTGAACACCCCGTTGGCGATCACCTCGGGCACCCAGGACTGGTCCCGCAGGACGTTGCCGAACTGCACGCCGACGTACTCGCGGACGAGCACGCCGAGCACGAAGATCGGCACCGAGATCAGGAAGACGGTGGAGATCTTCACCAGGTAGTCGGCGAAGCTGCCGCCGCGCAGGCCGGCCAGCACGCCGGCGGCGATGCCGACGACCGCTTCGAAGATGATGGCGATGAGGACGAGCTTCAGGGTGAACGGCACCGCGTCGGCCACCAGGTCGGTGACCTCCCGCTGGCGCAGGTTCACGCCGAAGTCGAAGTGGAGGAAGATGCCCTGCATCCGGTCGAGGAACAACCCGAAGCACGGATTCCCCCGCTGGTTCAGACACGGGTCGTCGTAGCCGAGCCGCTCGGTCAGCGCGTTCAGCACCGACTCCGGCGGCGTCCGGTCACCGAACAGCGCTCGGACCGGGTTCCCGCTGAACTGGACCGCCAGCGAGGTGAGGTAGTGCAGCAGGAACATGGTGCCCAGCACGGTGGGTATGAACTGGAGCAACCGTCGAACGACGTAGCGCCCCATGTCTGTTTCTCCTCTCGGCGCTGACGTGGCGGCAACGCCCTCCCGGGTGGGGAGACCGCTGCCGCCACGTCGTGGTACGGCTAGATCAGGGAAGCGAAGCTCAGTTCTGCTTCAGCGAGGTCTGGCCGTAGTCGGCGTCGGAGACGGCGTTCCAGACGAACTTGTCGACGTTCTCGCTGTAGACGGCGCCGACCTTGCCCCACCACATCGGGATGACCGGCAGCTCCTCGACGAGGATGTCCTCCGCCTTCTGGTAGAAGGGGATCGCCTCCTCGATCGAGTTGGCGGCGTCACCCTGGGCCAGCAGCGAGTCGAACTCGGCGCTGCTGAAGGTGGAGTTGTTGCTGTCCGCGTCGGTGCTGTAGAGCGGGGACAGGTAGGTCTCCATGAACGGGTAGTCCGGGCCCCAGCCGAGGCGGAACGGACCGGTGAACTTCTTGCTGTCCGCGGTCTCCAGGTACTCGGCGAACTGCAGGTTGACCTTCAGCTCGTAGTCGATGCCGAGGGCGGCCTTGATCTGGTCGCCGACCGCCTGGAGCCAGGCGTCGTGGCCGGCGCCGGCGTTGGCCCACAGGGTGAGCTTGCCACCCTTCCAGCCGCCCGCCTCGGCGAGGAGCTGCTTGGCCTTCTCGACGTCCTTCTTGCAGTACTGGCAGATGTTCTCGCGGGCGCCCTCGAAGTTCGGCGCGACGTAGCCGGTGGCCGGGCTGAACCGGCCGTCGAAGACGGCGTCGATGATCGACTGCCTGTCGATGGCCAGCGAGAGGGCCTGGCGGATCCGCTTGTCCTTGAAGTTCTCGTTGTAGATCGGCATGCCGACGTAGGTGAAGCTGTCGCCCGGGGCCTCGTAGAGGCGGTCGCCGTAGGTGGCCTTGGCCTCCTTGTAGCGCGCCGGCGGCAGGGTGTACAGCACGTCCAGCTCGCCGGCCTGGAAGGCGGCGTAACCGGCGTCGACGTCCGCGAAGATCCGGTAGTTGATCTTGTCCGGCTTGCCCGGGTCACCCTTCCAGGTGTCGCTGCGGACGACGTTGATGCCGACGTTGTGCTGCCAGCTTCCCTCGATCTTGTACGGGCCGTTGCCGATCGGGGTCTCGTTGCACTTCTCGGTGTCCGCGACGCACGCCTCGGCCATCGGGAAGAAGCCCGGGTAGCCGATGATCGTCGGGAAGCCGGAGAACGGCTCGGCCAGCTCGACGGTGAAGGTCAGGTCGTCGACCTTCTTCAGGCCGGACAGCTCCTTGGCCTTCGGCTCCGGGGCCTTCTGCGGGCCGTCGCCGTCGGGGTCGGTGGAGGAGACCTCCTTGATCCCGGCGATCCGCTTCATGAAGTACGCGTTGTTCTGGGCGTTCGGCCCGTACGCCGCGTAGTTCCACGACCGGATGAAAGCGTCGGCGTTGACCTTCTCACCGTTGTCGAAGGTGTAGCCGTCCTTGAGCTTGATCGTCCAGACCTTCTGGTCGTCGGAGTCGACCGACTCGGCCAGGTCGTTCTCCGGAGCGCCGGTCTCGGCGTTGTACTTGACCAGACCACGGTAGAGCTGACGGATCACGTACAGCGACGGCTCGTCGTCCGCGGCCGAGGGCAGCAGGAACGCCGGCTCCGACGCGTAGACGCGCAGCTCGCCACCGCTCTGGCCCGCCGACTCGTTCGAGTCGTCGTCGCCACCGCTGCATGCGGTGGCCAACATGGCGGTGGCGGTCGCCATGACCGCCACCTTCAGGAATTTCCCGCGCATGGGAGTGCCTCCTCAGGGCGCTCGGCTCACGAGGGGGTTGTGAGGTGGTTGCCACTGTGACACCCGATGCGCGGTAGCGAAAAGCGGTGTTATCAAGCCGATACCCGGCCGGGACGGTGCCGACATCGGCTGGTACGGCCCACCGGGACACCCCGCTCCCACCATGATCGTCTATCTCCGAGCGCTGCTGGAGCCCTCCCGGCGCGCCCGATCCGGACACCCGGGGCGTTCCCTCCGCCGCTCAGCGCGGCCCAGCGGCCCGTCGACGGACCCACCGTTTCTGTCCGTCCAGCCGATGCCGGCTTCGGCCGTGCGGCCCCCGCGCCGCCCGAACGGCGGGCCGGAGGCGGACCGTGCGTCAGCCCACCGACACATGGTGCGACCATTCTCACACCCGGCGGCGGGCGCCGCGGTCACACCAGCCGGCGGTCCGCCGCCCACCGGGACAGCTCGTACCGGTTGGACATCTGGAGCTTGCGGAGCACGTTCGACACGTGTGTCTCCACCGTCTTGATGGAGATGAACAGCTCCTTGGCGATCTCCTTGTACGCGTACCCCCGGGCCAGCAGCCGGAGCACCTCGCGTTCCCGGTTGGTGAGCTGGTCCAGCTCCGGGTCGGCGACCGGGGCGTCCGGCCGGGCCGCGAACGCGTCCAGCACGAACCCGGCCAGCCGCGGGCTGAACACGGCGTCACCGTCGGCCACCCGGCGGACCGCCGCCGCCAGCTCGTCCGGGGAGATCGTCTTGGTCACGTAGCCCCGGGCGCCGGCCCGGATCAGCCCGATCACGTCCTCGGCGGCGTCCGACACGCTCAACGCCAGGAACCGGACCTGCGGGTGGGTACGCCGCATCGCCTCCAGCACGGCCCGACCGCCGCCGTCGGGCATGTGCACGTCCAGCAGCACCACGTCGGGGCCGGTGGCGGAGATCCGGGCGACCGCCTCGGCGACGGTGCTCGCCTCCCCCACCACCTCCACGTGCGCGCCCAGCTCGGCCCGGACCCCGGCCCGGAACATCGCGTGGTCGTCGACCAGGAACACCCGAAGCCGTCCGCCCGTGCCGGTCGGCTCCTCGATCTGCTCGGCCATGTCACCTGTCCCTTTCCGCCGTGGCACCATTCCCGGAGACCGGCAGGATCAACCGGACCTCGGTCCCCTCGCCCGGCCCGGAACGGATCTCCGCCCGGCCGCCGTGCCGCTTCATCCGCCCGATGATCGAGCCCCGCACCCCGTGCCGATGATCATCCACGGCGTCCCGGTCGAACCCCACGCCACGGTCCCGGACGAAGACGCTGACCTGGTCCGGCTCCACCTCGGCGTAGAGCGAGACGGTCTGTACCCCGGCGTGCCGCGCGGCGTTCACCAGCGCCTCCCGGGCGGCGGCGACCAGCGCGCCGACCCGTTCGTCGGTCTCCCGGTCACCCACCACCACCGCCTCGACGGTGATCCCGTACGTGTCCTCCACCTCGGCCGCCGCCTGCTCCAAGGCGGCGGCGAAACGTTCGGTCGGCGAGGCGGTCGGCTTGTAGAGCCAGTTGCGCAGGGTGCGCTCCTGACCCCGGGCCAGCCGCTGCACCGCCTTGACGTCGGCGGCGTTGCGTTGGATCAGGGCCAGGGTGTGCAGCACCTGGTCGTGGATCATCGCCGCCAGCTCGGCCCGCTCCTGCTCCCGGATCCGGCCCTCCCGCTCCGAACGGAGCTGGGTGAACGTCCGCCAGAGCACCGGCGCGGCCACCACCCCCACGCCGGCCAGCCCGACCAGCGCGAAGATGACGCCGTTGATCACCGCGTCGACGTTCTGCACCGGGGAGTAGACCGCCGCGACGCCGATGATGCCGACCGCGACCAGCACGCCGCCGCCGATGAACCGGAGCACGAAGGCCCGCCGGTCGGTCTCCTCGACCACCGCGCTGAGCCAGGGCAGCGGCAACGGGCCGCTGCTCTGCCAGCGACGTTCCGGCATCGACTGGTGCCAGATCACCCCCGCCCCGACCGCGATGATCGCCACCAGCCAGCCGGCCGTGCCGGCCACCCCGACCGAGTCGAAGAGCCGCATCTGCGCCAGCAGCACCACCAGACCGATGAGTACGAACGGCAGCAACTGGGCGACGTCCCGCCGGGGCGGCGCGGCGGCGTCCCCGGGACGCACCGGGACCACCGCCCAGAACGCCGCGTAGAGCAGCAGGCCGAGCCCGCTCAGACCGAGCAGCACCATGAACGCGATCCGGACCCGGACCACCGACACACCGATGTGCTCGGCGATGCCGGCGGCCACGCCCACGGCCAGCCGGTGCTCACGGGCCCGGTACAGCCGGGGGGGGTCGGTCACGAGGCTGATCTCGGGCTCCCTGGTCGGGTGCCGGTGGGCACCTGCTCACGTGCCGGGCCGCGCCTGTGGCACGCCGGGTCGGCACCATGGTCGTCAGGCGCCGGCGACGACAGTGCCGGCGTCGCCACCGATCGTCACACGCGGAGCGTCCGGTGGGCCACGGGGACGCCCCCGAGATTCCGGGCCGGGGATTTCAGGGTGGCCTCAGGGTGGGTCCCGACGACGGCCGGCCCCCACTCCTGGCACTGTCTGTCGGTATGACCGAGGAAACCGCCCGGTCGCCCCGCCCGGAGGCGACCCGGCCGGACGGGCCACCGCCGCCGGCCGCCGCCCCCGCCGCCCAGCCGGCCGCCGCCGCGCCCGCCGCCGGGGACCCGTCCGGTCCGCCGCCGCCGGCCGGCCCCTCCGCCTCTTCCACCCCGCCGGCCGGGGGCGCCGCTCCCCCGCCGCCGGGGGCCGGTCCACCACCACCCGGGTACGACCAGCCCACCGCCCCCGGCGGCGTGGGCTTCACCTCCCGGTACGGGCTGGTCCGGCCCCGCTCCGGGCGCTACCTGGCGGGGGTGTGCGCGGCGATCGGTCGGGCCACCAACACCGATCCGGTGCTGTGGCGGGTGCTGCTGGCCGTGCTCGGGTTCTTCGGCGGCGTCGGGATCCTGGTCTACGTCTCGGCCTGGCTGATCATCCCGGGTGAGGGGGACAGCGCCTCGCCTGTCGAGTCGATGCTCGGCCGGGGCCGGTCGAGCATGTCGCCGGTCACCGTGATCGTGCTCAGCATCCTGGTCGCGGTGAGTTTCGGCTACATCGTCACCGACGCTTTCCGGGCGGTGCTGCTCGGCGCGGCGATCCTGGTCGGCGGCGCGCTGTTGCTGAACCGGGACCAGCCGGGCCGGGACCGGCGGGTCGGGTCGCCGCCCCCGGCCGACCCCGCCGTGCCCCACCTGCCCGGGCCGGTACCGCCGGTGAGCCACCCCGCCCCGGGCCACCGCACGCCCCCCGCCGCGCCGGGGTCGTCGCCGTCCGGGTCGGGCCCGGGGCTCGTCGCCCCGGCGTGGGGTCCGGCTGCGGCGGCACCGCCGGTGGGCGTCGACGCGCCCCGTCGGCCGGCCCCGGCCGCTCCGTTCCCCGCCCCGGGCGGCCCGTTCCCCGCCCCGGGCGGCCCGATGCTCGCCCCGGGCGGCAGCGGTGGGACGCCGCCGGTCGTCGGGGCACCCGCCCCGACCGGTTACCGGCCGCCGTTCGCGCCGCACGGTCCGTACGCCGGGGCCGGTCCGACGCCGCCGGCCCCGCCCGCTCCGCCGGCCCGACCGCCGAAGCGTCCCCGGGACCGGTCCCCACTGGGCGCGATCACGTTCTCGCTGGTCTTCCTCGCCTGCGGGGTGGTCGCCGCGCTGGACCTGCTGGGGCTGATCCGGGTCGGCGCGTCGGCGTACTTCGCGGCGGCGCTGGCCACCGTCGGGCTCGGGCTGCTGGTGGGCGCCTGGTTCGGCCGGGCCCGCTGGTTGATCGCGTTGGGTCTGGTCACCGCCGCCGCCCTGGGCTTCGCCACCGCGGCCGAGTCGTTCGCCGACTGGCGCAGCGTGAACGGCAGCGTCACCTGGGCCCCGGCCAGCTACGCCGACCTCGCGCCCCGCTACCAGCACACCTTCGGGGACGCGGTGCTGGACCTGCGCGCGGTGGACTTCACCGGACAGGACGGGGGAACGACCGTGGTGACCACCTTCGGCGACCTGACCGTACGGCTGCCGCCGACCGTCGACGTGACCGTCCGAGCCGAGGTCAACGCCGGTGAGGCGACCCTCTTCGGCAACCGCTCGGACGGCCTGGACCGGCAGGTGCGGGAGGTGTCCGATCTCGGCGGCGACGGGCCGGGGGGCGGCGCCCTGCGGTTGCTGGTGCAGGTCAACGCGGGCACGTTGGAGGTGACCCGGTGAGGGCGCACCGTACGGATCTGCTGTCGCTGGCCTTCGGTCTGCTGTTCCTGGCCGGCGCGGCCTGGTGGCTGCTGTTCCAGTTGCTGGGGCTGACGTTGCCGGTCGGTTGGCTGCTGGCCGGGGCGCTCGTGGTGATCGGCGTCCTCGGGGTGCTGGGCGCGGTACGCGCCGCCCGGTCGTCCGGCCCGCCGCCGACCGCCGGGCCGGCCCCGACGGCGGTGGTCGACTCCGCCCCGACGGCGGTGGTCGACCCCGCCCCGACGGCGGTGGTGGACCCGGACCCGACGGCGGGCCTGCCGCCGCCCGGCCCGTCCCGCTGACCGTGGCGGTGCGGGGGCCGACGGGCGCGGCATATGCTGGCCGTTGGAGATTCGCCCGCGCCGGTCGGCACGTCCCCGTCCGCGCCACCGCGGCACACCCGACGCGATTTCCGTTCCGATCCTGCTAGGAGTCCGATGAGTCAGTCCCCCGTGCGCAGTACCGGCTGGTCCGGCGCGGTCCGTATCGGCGAGCGCGCCGCCCGTGCCCTCGTCGCGGAGCTCGCCCGGCGCAACGACCCCTCCGCCGCCCTCCTGGTCGGCGCGACCCCGGACGCCCCGGTCCTGACCGCGGCGATCGACGCGCTGCTGCCCGGGGACACCCTGACCGTGGTGCCGGCCGGGACGACGACCGCCGCCGCCCTGCGCGAGCACATCGCCACGCTGGGCAGTTGGGTGGCGGACCGGGTGAGCGTGGTCGACACCCTCGCCGAGGCCGACGCCGTCGAGGTGGTGATCGCGGCCGAGGCGCTGACCGGCACCGACGTCGAGGCCCGGGCCACGGTCGACGACCTCACCAAGCACCTGACCGAGGGCGGCGTGCTCAGCGTCACCACGCCGGCCGGGCCGGGCCGGACGGCGGGCGCGGCGGCGGAGCTCGACCGGCAGGGCGCGCTGCACGGCGTCGGCACGGACCTGGTGCTGCGCAACCAGCCGCCGGTACGGGTGCACCGGTTGCGGTTCACGCCGGTCGCCGCGTCGGTGGCTGCCCGGCTCGCCCCGGCGTACCGGCCGTCGAGCGTGCCGTTGACGCGGGACATGCACATCGACTCCAACGGGGTCGCGGCGGCCGGGATCGCCCTCGGGCTCGCCGCGCTGGCCCGGGTGGTCCGGCCGTCGTCGAAGCTGTGGCTGGTCCCGGCGTTGGCCGCCGGTCCGGTGGCGGCGTTCTTCCGGGACCCGGAGCGGGACGTCCCCGAGGACCCGTCGGCCGTGGTCGCCGCCGCCGACGGCCGGGTGCTCTCGGTGCAGCGGCTGCACGACGAGCGGTTCGGCGCGGGCGAGTGGCTGCGCGTCGCGGTCTTCCTGTCGGTGCTGGACGTGCACGTCAACCGTTCCCCGGTGGCCGGCAAGGTGGTCGACCACTTCGTGGCCGACGGTGGCTTCGCCAACGCGATGAAGCCGGAGGCCGAGCACAACGTGGCCGCGTACACGGTGTTGGAGACCGGGCACGGGCCGGTGGTGGTGGCGCAACGTACCGGGCTGATCGCCCGGCGCATCGTGCACCGGGCGCCGGTCGGCGCGCTGCTGGCCCGGGGTGAGCGGTTCGGCCTGATCCGGTTCGGCTCGCGTACCGACGTCTACCTGCCGGCCGACGCGGCGGACCCGCTGGTCGGGCCGGGCGACAAGGTGGTCGGCGGCTCGTCGGTCATCGCCCGCTGGCGCTGATCGCGCCGGAGCAGGTACCGCCAGAAAAGGGGCGTCGCATCCGCGACGCCCCTTTTTTCTGCTTTCAGATCACATGGCGGCGGTACGGCGCTGGCGCAGCCAGAGCACCGGGCCGCTGGCCAGGTACGCGACCACCACCAGGGTGAAGGTCAGCCGCGGGTCGATCAGCGCGCCGACCACCGGCGCCAGCCAGAGCCACGGGGGCAGCTTGACCAGCCGGGCGAGCTTCACGTAGGGGAAGCTGGAGACCATCGCGAACGCCAGCAGGGTGACGCCGGCGACCTGCGCCGCCGGGGGCACCGGCAGCTCGATGGCCACCGCCAGGGCCAGCACCATGGCGACCATGGTGGTCGGCACCCCGCAGAAGAACCGGCCGTCCTTCGGCGAGACGTTGAACCGGGCCAGCCGGATCGCGGCGCAGGCCGCCACGAGGGCGCAGGCCAGACCGGCGGCGGCGGTGGGCACCGAGCCGGCCAGCGAGGCGTAGACCACCATCGGGGCGGCCAGGCCGAACGAGCACATGTCGGCCAGCGAGTCCATCTGGGCGCCGAACGGGCTGGCCACGCCGAACCGGCGGGCGAGCGCGCCGTCGAGACCGTCGAACACGACGCAGGCGACCAGGAGGATCGCGGCCAGCCGGACGTCACCCTGCATGGCCAGGAAGATGGCGCTGACGCCGAGCATGATGCTGCCCAGGGTGCACGCGTTGACCAGCGCGAACTGCGCCTGCCGGGCGACGGTGCGCTCGCCGGGGAGCAGCGGGATCGACCGGGACGGTGTCTCGTCGTCCACCGGTGTCGTCGGGGCGACGGCCGGGCTCACCGGCATGACCGCCTCGATCTCCGCCCGGTTGAGTCCCTCCGGGGCGTACCGGCGGCGGAACCGGCCGGTGTGACGGTGCTCGGGCAGGGCCACGTCGGTCAACTGGCGGGGATCGCCGTCGCGGCGTCCCACCCGGACCAGCAGCACCTGGCGGGCGAACGTACTACTGCGGCGCAGCGGGCCCGCCCAGCGGCGGCCAGCGGGGCGCGGACTGTCAGACGTACGACGCCGGCGCCATGGGGCTCTCGGCACTTTTCCTCCATCACCGGATCGGCTCACCACCCTGAGGGCGGGCGTCCGGCTGTCTCGTGCCGGGCGTTTCTGGCCCGGCAGCCGTTCAAGCGGAGTACACCATTGCACAGTGGAACGGGAGTTGGCGATAGCTGCCGACGGTACTTATCTCCTGTAAACCGGGTTAATCGCCCGGTTATTCCCATGCCGGGCACCAACGCCCTTTTCTCCGCCAACCGCTGGTATCGACTCTACCGGAGGGGATCGATGTCGGCTCGGTGAGCGACCCGGCGGCCCCGTGGCGCCGCTCACCCGGACTCTCCCGCCGGACCGGGCGGACCACCCGGCGCGGGCGTGGCGGACCGACCGGTCAGGGCGTCGCAGCCGGCCCGTCGCCCCGGCGCAACGCCCAGCGGGCCACGTCGGTCAGCGGCAACCCGACGGCGTCCGCCCAGGTGAACCAGGCCGCCCGCGCGGTCGAGCCACCCGCCGCCTCGGTCACCACCGCCTCGGTCGGCGTCGCCACCTCGACCCGGTAGATCGCCCGGACGCTGTGCCAGTCCATCGGGCGTCCCTCCGGGCCGAACGCGGCCGGCTGGTGGAGGCTGCCGACGTCGAGCAGCTCGACCACCCGGCCGAGCTGCCCGGACTCCTCGACGATCTCGCGCAGCAGAGCGCCGGTCGGCTGCTCGCCGTGGTCGGTGCCACCGCCGGGCAGGTGCCAGAGCCCGGCGCCCGGGTACCGGTCGGCGATCAGGGTGAGCAGCACCCGCCGTCGCGGGTCGGTGACCAGCCCGTACGCGGCGAAGCGCTGGCCCCGGTCGGCGACCGGCGGCGGGTAGGGCACGCGCGGGGAGGCCGGCGGCTCGTCCTCGGGCAGCGGGACGACAGGCAACCCGAACAGCTCGGCGGTGAACGGCATCAGGCGGAGATCGGACAGTTGCGCCGGGGTGATCCACGACACCAGGTCGGTCGTTCCACCCGTTTCGTACCGCAATGCTCCGGACACGCCGGAAAGGTGGTAGATGATCCGGTCGGTGTGCAGGGCGACCCCGAGGTCGGGGAGACGGATCACGTCGGCCACCACCGCCCGGAGGCCGGCGACCGCGACGACCAGGCCGGTCTCCTCGGCGAACTCCCGGACCACCGCGTCCGCCGGGTGCTCGGCGTGCGCCACCCCGCCGCCGGGGAGCTGCCAGACGCCGGGGAAGTCCGCCGACGCCGAGCCGCGGGCCAGCAGCACCCGCCCGTCGACGTCCCGCAGCACCCCGTACGCGGCCACCCGACGCCGCCGTTCCAGCTCCATCTCCGCCCCGATCGTGAGGTCGGCCCGGGACGGCGTGCCCCGGCGACACCCTCATGATCCCTGCCAGCGGCCGGGCGGCGGGAGTCAGGTCAGCCGGGCCGCCTGGACGGCTTCGGCGGTGACCTCGGTGAGGGTGTCGGCCGGGAGGGTCGCCAGCTCGTGCCGGGCGAACCAGCGGGCCTCACAGGTGGACCCGCCGACGTCGGCGACGACCGGCGGGGCCGGCCGGTCGACCATCACCCGGTAGAACGCCCGGACGCCGTGCCAGTCGATCGGGTACCCCTCGGGGCCGAGCGAGGCGGCGTCCCGGTGGCTCGCCACGCCGAGCAGCTCGACCAGCCGGCCGGTCTGGCCGGTCTCCTCGACCAGCTCCCGGATCAGCGCCGCGCCCGGCTGCTCGCCGTAGTCGGTGCCGCCGCCGGGCAGGTGCCAGCAGCCGGCCCCGGGGTAGCCGTCGGAGACCCGGGTCAACAGCACCCGCCCGTCCGGGTCGGTGGCCACCGCGTACGCCGCGAAACGCTGCGCCCGGTGCAGGCCGTCCGGGCCGGGAACGGCGTAGAAGGAGGGGAACTCGGGGGCCTCGTCGGGCACCACGTCGGCGGAGCTGGGCGGCAGGCCCAGGGCCCGCGCGGTGAACGAGCGCAGCGGCAGCTCGCGTGCCTCGTCGGGGGTGAGCCAGCGGGCCAGGTCGGTCGGCCGGTCGACCCGGTCGGTGAGCGTCCCGCCGCGCAGCGAGACACGGTAGAGGAGGCGGTCGGTGTGGATGGTGATGCCCCGGTCGGGCAGCGCCCGCATGTCGGCGAGCACGTCGGCCAGGCTCGCCACGGCCACCGACAGACCGGTCTCCGCCGCGGTCTCCCGGACGACGGTGTGCCGCGGATCCTCACCGTGGTCGACGGCCCCGCCGGGCAGGGACCACGCGCCGGGGGTGCCGGAGCGCTCCGATGCGCGGACCAGCAACACCCGGCCGACCTGGTCGGCACAGACTGCGTACGCCGCGATCCTGCGGAGCGGCTCCAGCATGGTGGTCACAGGGGAAAATTCTCCCCCGCGTCCGTTACCGCAACCGAAAAGAGTCAGATTCCTGACTGACGGCTCCACATCAGGGATCGATCAGGGTATAGATCCGGGCGGCCACTGAGGTCGTCGGGCGTCGCCGCGTGGACCGTGGAAGCCATGAGCTACCCGAACCCGAACACCCAGCCCCCGTACCCGCAGCCCCCGAACACCCAGCCCCCGTACCGTCAGCTCCGGCGACCCACCACCGACCGCATGGTGGCCGGGGTGGCCAGCGGCGTCGGCCGCTACTTCGACGTCGACCCCACCCTGGTCCGGGTGGTGTTCGCCGTGTCGGTGCTGTTCACCGCCGGGGCGGCGCTGCTGGCGTACCCGGTGATGTGGTTCCTGATGCCCGAGGAGCCGCCGGACGCGCCGGCCTGGCCGCGCCCGACCGACGTCGCGCCGCCCACCGGCGCCGCGCCGCCGACGCCCTGGTCGGGGCCCACCGGCGCCGCGCCGCCCCGGTGAGCGGCGGCGTCACTCCCACTCGATGGTGCCCGGGGGCTTGCTGGTCACGTCCAGGACCACCCGGTTGACCTCGGCCACCTCGTTGGTGATCCGGGTGGAGATCCGGGCGATCAGGTCGTACGGCAGCCGCGACCAGTCGGCGGTCATCGCGTCCTCGCTGGAGACCGGCCGGAGCACCACCGGGTGGCCGTAGCTGCGGCCGTCGCCCTGCACCCCGACGCTGCGCACGTCGGCCAGCAGCACCACCGGGAACTGCCAGACGCCCCGGTCCAGCCCGGCGGCGGTCAGCTCCTCGCGGGCGATCAGATCCGCCTGGCGGAGCAGGTCGAGGCGTTCCCGGTCGACCGCGCCGATGATCCGGATGGCCAGCCCGGGCCCCGGGAACGGGTGCCGCCAGATCATCGCCTCGGGCAGGCCCAGCGCCAGCCCGATCGTGCGGACCTCGTCCTTGAACAGCGTGCGCAGCGGCTCGACCAGGGCGAACCGCAGGTCGTCCGGGAGACCGCCGACGTTGTGGTGGCTCTTGATGTTGGCGGTGCCGGCGCCGCCGCCGGACTCCACCACGTCCGGGTAGAGGGTGCCCTGCACCAGGAACTCCACGTCGCCGTGCGCGGCGACCTCACGGGCGGCGGCCTCGAAGACCCGGATGAACTCCCGACCGATGATCTTGCGCTTCTGCTCCGGGTCGGTCACCCCGGCCAGCGCCCCCAGGAACCGCTCCTGCGCGTCGACCACCTTCAGCCGGATGCCGGTGGCCGCCACGTAGTCCTTCTCCACCTGCTCGGCCTCGCCCGCCCGGAGCAGACCGTGGTCGACGAAGACACAGGTGAGCTGGTCACCGACCGCCTTGTGCACCAGGGCCGCGGCCACCGCCGAGTCGACCCCGCCGCTCAGCCCGCAGATGACCTCCTTGTCACCGACCTGGGCGCGGATCCGCTCCACCTGCTCGTCGATGATGTTGGCCGGGGTCCAGGTCGGCTCGATGCCGGCGATGTCGTAGAGGAAGCGCTTGAGCATGTCCTGCCCCTGGGCGGTGTGCCCGACCTCCGGGTGGAACTGCACGCCGGCCCGGCGGCCGGCCAGGTCCTCGAACGCGGCGACCGGCGCGCCGGCCGACTCGGCGGTCACCACGAACCCGGCCGGGGCCTCGGTCACGCAGTCGCCGTGGCTCATCCACACCGGCAGCTCGGCCGGCAGCTCCCGCAGCAGCACCCCGGCCTCGGCGCGGGGACGCAGCGGGGTGCCGCCGTACTCCCGGTTGCCGGTGCGGGCGACCGTGCCGCCGAGCGCCTGCGCCATCGCCTGGAAGCCGTAACAGATGCCGAACACCGGCACCTCGGCGGTGAACAGGCCGGCGTCGACCCGCGGCGCGTCCGGCGCGTACACGCTCGACGGACCACCGGACAGGATGATCGCCGCCGGGTCCTTCGCCAGCATCTCGGCGACCGACATCGAGTGCGGCACGATCTCGGAGTAGACCCGGGCCTCCCGCACCCGACGCGCGATGAGCTGGGCGTACTGGGCTCCGAAGTCCACCACGAGGACAGGGCGAGGCGTGCTCATGGCAGCAAATCCTACCGACGGCGCGGTTCGGCCCGCACCGGTGGCTCACCGGGCGGCCGCGGTGATCCCGCCGCGCGGCCGGGCCACGTCGTCGTCGACCGCCGGGGCGTGCCCCTCCGCCGCGCTGACCTTCCGCGCGATGATGCCGAGCAGCACGCCGTACACCACCTTGGAGGTGATGTCCGCGACGGTGTAGGTGATCTGGCGCGCCACCACCCCGTCGGCGGAGTCCCACAGCGCCGGCATCAGATAGGCCCCCGGGTAGAGCATCCAGGAGACCAGCACGAGCCACCAGACCGCTCGGGCGACGCCCCGCGCCGACTCCGGCAGTCGGGCCAGGCTCCCGAAGATCACCCGGGCCACCAGCACCAGCAGACCGAGGAAGAACACCGTGCTGACCAGGCCCCAGACCCAGTACGGCGCCGAGCGCTCCGTCTCGTGGAACTGTCCCGCGTAGCCGGTGTAGATCATCGCGAGACCGGCGGCCACGAAGGTCACCCAGCTCCGGTGGAACGCCCGCCCGGTGACCCCCAGCACGACGAGCAACTGGATCAGCAGAACGGGAACGTCGATCGACCAGTTCATGTACCGGTAGCCGTTGGAGAAGAGCGTGTCCGACTGGACGTACGCCGCTCCGTTCCAGGTGAACGCCTGACTCCACCGCTCCGAGAGCACCCAGAGCTCGAAGAAGGCCGAGACCATCACCACGGCGGAGAGCACCGAGGCGAACTGGTACCGCGGCGCGACCGAGCCCCGGGTCGCCAGGAAGTAGACCAACCCGGCCGCCATGACCGCGAAGCCCAACGTGAGGACGTGCGACACCAGGGTGTACTGCGTCACGTCGTAGTCGAACAGGTTCTCGAAGTTCACGGCCGTCACCCCTTTCCGCAGTGAAACGTAGCCATTGGAGCTATATGCACTATTCGCACTGTATAGGGTAATTCAACCAGCCCTGATCGACCGCCCGAACGAGATCTCCGCGCCGAGGAGTGCGCATGGCCCACTGGTGGCTGTGGATGTACGTCGCCGCCATGGCAGGTGGCGTGGTCCTCTTCGCCCGCTGGTACGCGGACCCTCGCAACGTTCCGCGCAGCGAGTACCGGGTGGCGATCGCCGTCCCGCTCTGGTCCGGCGGGTGGTACCTGCTCACGGCGCTGGGCGGCGGGCGGACGGAGGTGGCCGGCCGCCAGGTCTACTGGGCGCAGTACGTCGACTGGATGGGCAGCGCCTCCCTGCTGCTGGTGGCCCTGACCCTGACCGGGACGCACGCCCTGCCCGGACGCCGCCCCGGCCTGCTCGGCGCGCTCGTCGGCGCGAACCTCGCGATGATCCTCAGCGGCCTGGCCGCCGACACCACGGCCGACCGCTCCGGCCGCTACACGCTGTACGCGCTCGGGGTGCTGGCCCTCGTCGTGGTGTACGCCCTGATCTGGGGCCCCCTGCGCGACCACGCGCGCCGGCAACCGCGGGCGATGGCCGCGGTGTACCAGGAGGCCGCGCTGCTGCTCAGCGTCCTCTGGTTGGGCTACCCGCTGCTGTGGCTGGCCGGTCCGTCCGGTGTCGGCCTGCTGGACCCCGACCCCACCAGCCTGCTGTTCGCCGTGCTGTCCGTCCTGTCGAAAGTGGGCTGGAGCGTCGTGGACCTCGGCCGGTTACGTGCGCTGTCCGATCGTGGTCACCTCACCGTCGCCTGACCCGCTCGCGGGAGCGGCCGGGCCCGGCCAGCCGCGCCGTGGCAGCGGCCCGACGGATCCCGCGGCGCGCCGCCGGACCGCCGTCGCCGGGGCGGGACCGAACGGCCCGGGGCACGGACCGGACAGACCGGACCGGCTGCTGTGGCGTGCCGGAACGGCCTCACAACTCGCGCTCGGCGGTCTACTGGCGCTGTCACCGCTGATCCGCGCGGCCGGTCTGGGCGACTCGTCGGTCCTGCTGATCGCGGGACTGCTCCTCGGGCTCCCGCACGGCGCCGTCGACCACCTGGTCCCCGCCTGGCTGTCGGCGCGCGCCCGGCCGCTGCCGGCCCGCGTGGCGCTGCTGGTGGCCTACGCGGGAACGGCCGCGGTCGGGCTGGCCGTCTTCCGGGCCGCGCCGGACCTGGCGCTGATCGGGTTTCTCCTGCTCTCGATCGTCCACTTCGGCGCAGCCGACGAGGCGTTCCACGCCGAACGCGACCACCGGCGGAGCCGACCGAGCGCGCACGCCGTGCTCGCCTACGGGGGACCGCCGGTGGTCGTTCCGCTGGCGCTCTGGCCGAACCAGGTCGATCCACTACTGGCGCAGGTGGCCCCCCGGGCGCCGGCGCTGCTCACCACCGAGGCGCGGATGCTCGCGCTGGTCACCGTGCTGGCCGCGGTCGGCTTCACCGTGGTACGGGAGCTCCGCGCCGGACGCGCCCGCGACGCGGTGCCGCCCCTCCTGCTCACCGGGCTCTTCGGCGTCGTCCCGCCGGCCCTGGCGATCGGCGCGTACTTCGCCGCCTGGCACTCCTGCCGGCACGTCGCCCGGCTGACGCGACACGACCCACGCAACACGGCCGACCTGGAAGCCGGACGGGTCGGGCCGCCGCTGCGTCGCTTCGCCCGCCAGGCGGCCGCCCCCACGGTGGTCGCCGTCGCCGCCCTGATCGCCCTGGTCACCTGGCCCGGCCACCGGGCCGACCCACTGCCCGCGACCTTCGCCGTACTGGCCGCGCTGACCCTCCCGCACGCGGCGCTGGTCGCCTGGGCGGACCGACGTCACACCCCCGCGCCCCGGCCGCCCGGGTGGTCCCCGCGGGGGTGACCGGCCTGACGTCCGGTCACCTCCGCAGGGCGCCCGGAGCGTCGGCCGGCACCGCGGGACGGCGCGGCGGCACCGGGTCGACCCGCCGGTACGGCGCTCCCAGCGGTGGACGCGGATCGGCCTCCCCCCGGTTCGGCCAGCACGCCATCGCCCGTTCCGCCTGCGCGGTGATGGTCAGCGACGGGTTCACGCCGAGGTTCGCCGAGACCGCCGCCCCGTCCACCACGTGCAGACCCGGATGACCGAAGACCCGGTGGTACGGGTCGACCACCCCGTCGGCCGGGGACGTGCCGATCACCGCCCCGCCCAGGATGTGCGCCGTCATCGGGATGTCGAACGGCTCCGTCACCGAACCGCCGGGCACCCCGCCGATCTCCTCGGCGAGCAGCCGGGCCGCCCGGTTCCCCGCCGGGATCCAGGTGGGGTTCGACGCGCCGGCCCCGGGCCGGGAGACCAACCGCCCGCGCCGCAGCCGGGTCGTCAACGAGGTGTCCGTCGACTGCATCACCAGCGCGATCACCGTACGCTCGGACCAGCCCCGCACCAGCAACGTCCGGGCCGCCCGGACCGGCTGCCGCAGCAGCGCGCCGACCCAGCGGCGGACCCGGCGCGGGCCGCCGTCGACCAGCAGCGACTGGAGCAGGCCCATCGCGTTGGAGCCCCGCCCGTAGCGGACCGGCTCGACGTGGGTCTGCGGATCCGGGTGGAACGAGCTGGTGATCGCCACCCCCGCGGTGAAGTCCAGCCCCTCGGCGCGGGCCCGCGACCGGGGCACCGTCGCGCCGAGGATCGCCTCCGAGTTGGTCCGGGTCAGCTCACCCAGACGCGGCGACAACCCCGGCAGCGCCCCGGCGGCCCGCATCGCGTGCAGCAGCCGCTGGGTGCCGAGCGCGCCCGCCGCGAAGACCACCTGGTCGGCCTCGAAGACCTGCCGGTCCCGCCGCCACCCGCCGGTACGGACCGTCTCCACCCGGTAGCCGCCACCGGGCGCCGGCCGGACCGCGGTCACCGTGGTCAGCGGGCGCACCCGCGCGCCGAGCCGCTCGGCCAGCCAGAGGTAGTTCTTGACCAGGGTGTTCTTCGCGCCGACCCGGCAGCCGGTCAGACACCCGCCGCAGTGCGTGCAGCCGGTCCGCGCCGGCCCCACCCCACCGAAGTACGGGTCGGCGGCCCGCTCGCCGGGGCGACCCAGATGCACCCCGACCGGGGTCGGCCGCGCCGTGTGCCCGACGCCCATCCGCCCGGCCACCGCCCGCATCGCCCGGTCGGCGGCCGTCTCGACCGGGTACGTGACCACCCCGAGCATCCGTTTCGCCTGGTCGTAGTGGGGAGCCAACTCGGCCCGCCAGTCGGTGACGTCCCGCCACTGCGGGTCGTCGAAGAAGGCGTCCAGCGGCTCGTAGAGGGTGTTCGCGTAGACCAGCGAGCCGCCGCCCACCCCCGCGCCGGAGAGCACCAGCACTCCCCCGCCGGCCCGCCGGTCGGCCGGGCGGAGCAGGCTCAGTCGCTGGATGCCGTAGCAGCCCAGCCGGGGCGCCCAGAGGAACCGCCGCAGCCGCCAGGAGGTCTCCGGGAACTCGTCGTCGGCGAACCGGCGGCCGGCCTCCAGCACCCCGACCGACCAGCCCTTCTCGGCCAGCCGGAGCGCCGCGACGCTGCCACCGAAGCCCGACCCGACGACCACCACGTCGTACCGCATGCCGGCATCATCTACCCAGCGGTGACGGGTGCGCCAGCCCCGCCTCACCGGGGGCGGGCGGGGCGTTCCGCGCCGAACAGCCAGGCGTCGAAGAGGTCGTCGAGCTGCCGGCCGGAAACCTGCTCGGCCGTCGCCACGAACTCGTCGGTGGTGGCGTTGCCGTCCCGCTTCTCGGTGGCCCAGGTCCGCAGGAACCGGAAGAACGCGTCGTCGCCGATCGTCACCCGCAGCGCGTGCACGGTCATCGCGCCCCGCTGGTACACCGAGTCGCCGAACAGCTCCGCCACCCCCGGATCACCCGGCGGCGTCCGCCAGACGCCGGCCGGCGACCCCGCGTACGCGTCGTCGAAGCTCCGCTGCGCGGTCTTACCGCCCCGGTGCTCCACCCACAACCACTCCGCGTACGTGGCCAGCCCCTCGTTGAGCCAGATGTCCTGCCAACGCGTGATCGACACGCTGTTGCCGAACCACTGGTGGGCCAGCTCGTGCGCCACCACCGAGGTGTTCTCGCCGGCCCGGAAGAACCCGGCCGAGTAGACCGGACGGGACTGCGTCTCCAGCGCGTACGTGATGCGGTTGTCGGAGATCACCACCCCGCCGTACGCCCCGGACGGGTACGGGCCGAAGACGCTCTCCAGGTAGTCGGCGACCTCGACAGTGGCGGCCATCGACGCGTCCGCCGCCCCCTTCGGCAGGCGCTCGCTGACCGCAGTGACCACCGGTCGGCCCCGGTGCTCCCCGGTGGACACCCGGTAGTCACCGATCACCAACGTGCTCAGGTAGCTCGCCATCGGCGTGCGCTCCGCCCACCGCCACGTCGTCCACCCGCCCGAGCTGCTCCGCCCCACCGGCGCCCCGTTGCTCAACGCCGTCACGCCGTCCGGCACGGTCACCTCGATGTCGTAGGTGGCCTTGTCCGACGGGTGGTCGTTGACCGGGAACCAACTGCTCGCCGACTCCGGCTGCCCCAACGCGACAGCCCCGTCCGGGGTGTGCCGGAAACCGCCCGCGCCGAGCAGCGCATTGTCCAGCGGGGTCGGCTTTCCGTCGTACCGGATCTCGACGGCGAAGCCGTTGCCGGCCGGCAGCCCGGCCGCCGGGGTGACGGTCAGCTCGTCGCCGTCGCGGGCGTGCGTGGCCGGCTCGCCGTCCACGGTGACCGCGCGGACGGTCAGCCCGGCCAGGTCGAGGTTGAAGCGGGACAGGTCGGCGGTGGCCGTGGCCCGCAGCCCGACCACCCCGCTGAGCAGGTCCGACGCCGGGTCGTAGCGCACCTTGACGGCGTACTCCCGGACGTCGTAGCCGCCGTTGCCGTAGGTCGGGAAGTAGGGGTCACCCACGCCGGGCTGGCCGGGCGAGAACCGACGGACGTTGGGCGAGGCGGTGGTGGACAGCGGCGGACCGTCCGGGTCCGCCGGGCCCGCGTCGCAGCCGACCAGCGTCGGCCCGACGGCCAGCGACGCGACGGCCAGCAGCGCGACCCGACGTCGGCCGGTCCGTCGCACCTGTCTCATCGCCACCTCCGCGCGCCCCGCGCAGGACGGGTCACCGGTCCAGGACCAGGCCGACCTTCTGGAACTCCTTCAGGTCGCGGTAGCCGCACTTGGCCATCGCCCGACGCAGCCCGCCGAACAGGTTGAGCTGGCCGTCCGGCTCGTCGGCCGGGCCGAACAGCAGCCGCTCCATCGCACCGAGCGGCTCGCCGGCCACCTCGAACGCGCCCCGGGGCAGCGACGGGTGACTGGCCGCCGAGTGCCACCACGCGCCGCCGGCCGGGGCCTCCGCGCACAGCGCCAACGGCTCGCCGAGCATCACCGCGTCCGCGCCGCAGCCGAGCGCCTTGGCGATGTCGCCGGAGGTCTGCACGTCGCCGTCGGCGATCAGGTGCACGTACCGGCCGCCGGTCTCGTCGAGGTAGTCCCGCCGGGCCGCCGCCGCGTCCGCGATGGCGCTGGCCATCGGCACCCGGATGCCCAGCACCGACTCGGTGGTGGACCAACTGTCGCCGCCGATGCCGACGATGACGCCCGCCGCGCCGGTACGCATCAGGTGCAGCGCGGTCTTGTAGTCGGTGCAGCCGCCGACGATGACCGGCAGGTCGAGGTCGGCGATGAACTCCTTGAGGTTCAACGGCTCGTCGGTGGTGGAGACGTGCTCGGCGGAGACGATGGTGCCCTGGATGACCAGGATGTCCACCCCGGCGTCCAGGATCACCGGGGCCAGCGCCAGGGTGTGCTGCGGCGACACCCGCACCGCCACCGTGCCGCCACCGGCCCGCAGCTCACGGACCCGCTCGGCGATCAGCTCGGGACGGATCGGCTCGGCGTAGACCTCCTGGAGCCGCTTGGTGGCGCGGGCCTCCTCGCCCAGCCCGGCCAGCTCCTCCAGGATCTTGGTCGGGTTCTCGTACCGGGTCCACAGCCCCTCGACGTTGAGCACGCCCAGGCCGCCGAGCTGACCGAGCCGGACCGCCGAGGCCGGGCTCATCGTCGCGTCGGAGGGATGCGCCACACAGGGGATGCCGAACGGGTACGCGTCGAGCTGCCAGGTGGTGGAGACGTCGTCGACGTCCCGGGTCCGGCGGCTCGGCACGATGGCGATGTCGTCCAGGTGGTAGCCGCGCTGCGCGGTCTTGCCCAGCCCGATCTCGACCACGTCACGCATGGGGGTCTCCAGGTTTCACGAAGGGGTGGTGGTCAGCGGGTGTGGTAGTTGGGCGCCTCGACGGTCATCTGGATGTCGTGCGGGTGGCTCTCCTTCAGGCCGGCGGCGGTGATCCGGATGAGCTGGCCACGCTGGTGCAGCTCGGGGATGTTCTCCGCGCCCGCGTACCCCATCGCCAGCCGCAGCCCGCCGATGAGCTGGTGGGCGACCCGGGAGAGCGGCCCCCGGTACGGCACCTGCCCCTCGACGCCCTCCGGGACCAGCTTCTCGTCGCTGGTCACGTCCTGCTGGAAGTAGCGGTCCTTGGAGTACGACTTGGCCTGCCCCCGGGACTGCATCGCGCCCAGCGAGCCCATCCCCCGGTACGCCTTGAACTGCTTGCCGTTGATGAAGATCAGCTCGCCGGGGCTCTCCTCGCAGCCGGCCAGCAGGCTGCCCAGCATCACCGTGTCGGCGCCGGCGACCAGGGCCTTGGCGATGTCGCCCGAATACTGGATGCCGCCGTCGCCGATCACCGGCACGCCGGCCGGACGGGCGGCCCGGGCCGCCTCCATGATCGCGGTGATCTGCGGCACGCCCACCCCGGCGACGATCCGGGTGGTGCAGATCGCGCCCGGCCCGACCCCCACCTTGACGCCGTCCGCGCCCGCGTCGACCAGGGCCTTCGCCCCCGCGTACGTGGCCACGTTGCCGCCCACCACGTCGGCGGCGGTGTCCTTCTTGAGCTGGCGGACCATGTCCAGCACGGCCCGCTGGTGCCCGTGCGCGGTGTCCACGATCAGCACGTCCACGCCCGCGTCGACGAGCGCCCGGGCCCGCTTGTAGGCGTCCTCGCCCACGCCCACCGCGGCGGCCACCCGGAGCCGGCCGGCGTCGTCCTTGGTGGCGTTCGGGTACTGCTCGCTCTTGGTGAAGTCCTTGACGGTGATCAGCCCGCGCAGCCGGCCCGCCTCGTCGACGATCGGCAGCTTCTCGACCTTGTGCCGGCGCAGCAGGGCCAGCGCCTCGTCCTTGCTCACCCCGACCGGGGCGGTGACCAGCGGCGTCCGGGTCATGATCTCGCGGACCGGGGTGGTCGGCTCGGTGACGAAGCGCATGTCGCGGTTGGTGACGATGCCGACGAGCTGGCCGTCGGCGTCCACCACCGGCACCCCGGAGATGCGGTACCGGCCGCAGAGCGCGTCGACGTCCCGGAGGGTGTCGTCCGGGCTGGCGGTCACCGGGTTGGTGATCATGCCGGACTCGGAGCGCTTCACGAGGTCGACCTGGAGGGCCTGGTCCTCGACGGAGAGGTTGCGGTGCAGCACGCCGATGCCGCCCTGCCGGGCCATCGCGATCGCCATCCGGGCCTCGGTGACGGTGTCCATCGCGCTGGACAGCAGCGGCACGGAGAGGGTGACGTTGCGGGTCAGCCGGGTGACCGTGTTGACCCGGCTCGGCACCACGTCCGACTCGCCCGGCTGGAGCAGCACGTCGTCGAAGGTCAGACCGAGCGGTACCACCCGGGCCGAACCGGCGGGCAGCTCCGGCAGGTGGCCGCCCAGCTCGCCGGGCTCGACACCGGCCGGACGATCGGCGCTGGGCGTAGTTTCCACGATTGCTCCCCTGAGCTGGTCGAACGGGCGTCAGTGAGGTGGCGCGCGGGCGCCGGAACACGCCAGGGCCGGGCGCGTCGCCCCATCGTACCCATTGAGCTGCGCGGCCCTGGGCGGCGGCGCGACCCACGGGCGCGGGCGGGGGCGGGCGTGCCGGCGGGGTTGGGTCTACGGTGAGGGGGTGCACGACGAGCCCATCGACCCGTTCAACGGCGACCCGGCCGACCCGGCCGCCGGCCTGCACGACCCTGGCGACGACTCTCCCCCCGAGCCGCTGACCGACGTCGAGCGGCAGGACGTCCTGGAGGATCTGGCCGATCTGGAGATCTACCAGGCGCTGCTGGCGCCGATCGGCGTCCGTGGGTTGGTGATCGAGTGCGAGGACTGCCGCGAGCCGCACTACTTCGACTGGGACCTGCTCCGGGGCAACCTGCGGCATCTGCTCAGCTCCGGGCGGCCCCGGGTGCACGAGCCCGCCTACGACCCGGACCCTGACCACTACGTCACCTGGGACTACGCGCGTGGCTACGCCGACGGGGTGCACGACACCCTGACCGAGTCCGGCGACGACGAGCCCGGGGCGACCGACTGACCCACCCGGCCCCGCTCCCGGGCCGAGCGGGTCGGACGACGCAGCAGCGGGTCGGGCGGCAGAGCGGCGGGTCCGACGGCAGAGCGACAGGTCGGGCGGCAGAGCGGCGGGTCAGACCACCAGGCCGGCGCGGAAGCCGGCGGCGACGGCGTGGGCCCGGTCCCGCGCGCCGAGCTTGCGGAACAGCCGGCGGGCGTGCGTCTTGACGGTGTCCTCCGAGACGAACAGCTCCCGGCCGATCTCGGCGTTGCTCTTCCCCTCGGCCATCCCCAGCAGCACCTGGAGCTCCCGCTCGGTCAGGCCGACGCCACCCCGGCCGCCCCGGCCGGCTCCGGGCCGGCGCCCCGGCTCCGGGCCGGTCCGGCCCTCCGGCTCCCCGGCGGCCTCGTCGAGCTCGTCGTCGCCACGCTGCACCGGGACCACGGCGTCGACGCCGGCCGGCGCTGCCGACCGGCGGCCGGGTCCCGGCGGCGGGTCCGCAGGCGTCGCCGACCAGCCCGGCGTCGGCCCCCCGACGGTCCGGCCGCCCGTCAGCGCCGCGTCGCCGGGGCGCGCGCCGCCGGCGGACGGGCCACCCGCGCGGCCGGCGGCGCCGGACGGCGCAGCGCCCGACCGGCCGGCGTCACCGGCGGCGGGGCCACCCGCCCGGCCCGCCCCGCCGGCGGGCGGCGGAACGCTCGGCCGGCCGACGCCGCCCCCGACGGCCGCGGCGTCCCGGGCGGGGTCGGTGACCGGCCGCGCGGACCGACCGGACGCGGCGAGCAGCAGCAGGGCCTTGGCGACCGCGGTGGTCAGGTCGTGGTCCGCGCCCTGGATCAGGCCCCGGGCCCCGGCGCTGATGGTGGCCGCCGCCGCGCCGGACTCCTCCGCGCCGAACAGCAGCACCGCCGCCCGGGGCGCGCGGGCCAGCACCCGCCGTACGAAGCCCGCGCTGTCCGGCCTGGTCAAAGCGGTGTCGGCGAGCACCACGTCGGGCGGCTGCTCGGCGATCCGGAGCATCACCTCGGGGTCGGAGACGGCGGTACGGATGACGGCGGACAGGCCGAGCCGCGCCGCCGCGGAAGACAGGTGCTGCGCCGCGAGTGGTGTCCGGACGCAGACGAGAACCGTACGCACAGTGGGTCTCCTTTCCGTGTGGAAGCAGACCACGAGCGACGCTGATCATGAGGGGGTTCCCGGCAATTCTCCGAACTTTTCCGACATATGGGTCCTATGCCGCAGATTGTCGATCTTTTCGAGTACCGCACGTGTGAGCCGACGACGCGCAGGGTATCGGGGGGCCAGGCCGGAACGGCGTGCTCGCGCGAACCGTCGCCCGGGTCCGGCCGCAGGGACCATTCGCGGCGGTGCCGCGCGGGAGGAGGGGTGCTGATGTCGAACGTACGTAGACTGCCCGGACCCATCGTCGACCTCTGGGACTGGCAGCGGCTCGGCGCCTGCCGAGGGCGTGACAGCGCGCAGTTCTTCCACCCGGACGGCGAACGCGGCTCCTCCCGGCTGCGCCGTGAGTCAGGGGCCAAGGCGGTCTGCCGGGCCTGCCCGGTGCGCGCCGAGTGCGCCGCGCACGCCCTCGCCGTCCGCGAGCCGTACGGGGTGTGGGGCGGGTTCAGCGAGTCCGAGCGGCTGCGACTGCTCGCCATCGGCTGGGAGGACCTGGCCGACCGCCGCGGGCACCGGGTCGACGTGTCCCGCCTGGAGGCCCGGCTGGGCCGCCCGCACAAGTCCACCGTGCCCGCCCAGCGCAGCGTCGCCTGACCCACCCCGACCGGACCCACGACCGACCCGCTCCACAGCGGACCGGGCCCACAGCCGACCGGCGGGCAGCTCCCGTGAGCGGCGGCGGGTCGGCCGGGAGAACATCGAGCACCAGCACCGCCGCGTCCCGCCGGGGCGCGGCGGTCCGCTGTCCGGAACCCGGACGACCGACGCTCAGTCGACGGTCACCCGGACGGTGTGCCAACCGGTGGCCCCGTCCGGGGCGACCGGTCGACGCTGCTCCGGCTGGGTCGCGCCACTGGCGTCGGTGGCCCGCGCCTGGAGGGTGTGCTCCCCCGGCGTGGCGGTCCACTGCCAGGACCACTGCACCCACGTGTCGGCGGAGACCGCCGACGCCAGGGTCGCCTCCTGCCAGGGGCCGTCGTCGACCCGTACCTCGACCCGGCGGACGCCGACGTGCTGCGCCCACGCCACCCCGGCCACCGGCACCGGGCCGGCGGTCAACCGGTTGCGCGGCCGGGGCGTGTCGATCCGCGACTGGGTCTTCACCGGCCCCCGGGCCGACCAGCCCCGGGGCACCCAGTACGCGTCGAAGTCGGCGAAGCTGGTCAGCTCCAACTCGGTGATCCACTTGCAGGCCGACACGTACCCGTACAGGCCCGGCACCACCATCCGCGCCGGGAAACCGTGCTCGACCGGCAGCGGCTCGCCGTTCATCCCCACCGCGAGCAACGCGTCCCGCCCGTCGCGCAGCACCTCGGTCGGGGTGCCGCAGGTCCAGCCGTCGACCGAGCGGCTCACCACCTGGTCCGCGCCGTCCAGCGGCCCGGCCTCGGCCAGCAGGTCCCGGACGGGCACGCCGAGCCAGCGGGCGTTGCCGACCAGGTCCCCGCCCACCTCGTTGGAGACGCAGGCCAGGGTGACGTACCGCTCCACCATCGGTCGGGCCAGCAGGTCGGCGAAGCTGAGCTCGATCGGGTTGCGTACCCGGCCGTGGACGCGCAGCCGCCACGTCGCCGGGTCCACCTGCGGCACGACCAGCGCGGTGTCGATCCGGTAGAAGCCGGTGTTCGGCGTCACGTACGACGCCAGCCCGCGCAGGCCGAGGTCGGCGCCGGCGGGCACCGGCGGGGCCGGGGCGGCCGGGGTCGGCAGGGCGACCGCCGAGCGGGCTGCCGAGACGCCCCGCCGGCCGGCCAGCCACCGTCCGCCCAGCCCGGTCACCGTCGCGGCCCCGAGCAGCAGGCCCGCGCCGGTGAGGAAGCGCCGCCGCGCCTCCGGATCGACGTCCGCCGGGTCCGCGCCGACCGGGTTCCCACCCACCGGACGCACGCCCGCCAGGTTGGCATCCGACGTCGGGTCGGGCGGGGTCGGGCCGGACGGGGTCGGGCCGGGCGGGGTCCACGGCCACGGGTCCGGCTCCAGGGGGCCGGCGACGCAGAGCCAGAGCACCCCCGCGCCGAGCGCCGCCCCGGTCAGCGTGGGCAGCGCGTCGAGGACGTCCGCGCCGGGGCGGGTGAGCGCGGCGGCCACGCCGAGCGCCCCGAACGCCGCGATCCCGGCGACCCCGAGGGCGAGCCGCCGGGTGGCGAGCACGCCCAGCCCGGCCGCGAACGCCGCCAGCAGCACGGCCGTGCCGACCAGCAGGGCGATCTTGTCGTACCGTCCGAAGACGTCGATGGCGAACTGTTTCAGTGGCTCCGGCACGGTGTCGACGACCACCCCGCCGACCGCCACCAGCGGCGCGGACCGCGGGCCGGTCGCCACCGCGACCAGCTCCGCCACCCCGATCGCCACCGCCGCGGCGGTCACTCCCGCCACCGCCCCGAACCGTCGCGTCCAGCCGCTGCGCCTCACCCGCCCATCCTCGCCGCCGCCGGGGCGCCGCCACCACCCACGTCACCGTTCGGTAAGAGGTTCCTCCGGTACGCCGAAGGCGCCTCGCCGTGGTGCTGCTGGCGAGGCGCCCTGGGGTGAGGAAGGTCCTTCCTCTGCACGAGGCGTCAGAAAGGCGCCCTTCCTTGCGTCAGAAGCCGGGGCCGTGCTGGTGGCCGTGGCCGTGCGAGTGGCCGTGACCGCCGGCGGCGGCCGGCTCCGCCTTCTCCGGCTTCTCCACCACCAGGCTCTCGGTGGTGAGCAGCAGGCCGGCGATCGAGGCGGCGTTGGTGACCGCGTTGCGGGTCACCTTCACCGGGTCGATGATGCCGTTGCCGACCAGGTCGACGTAGTCACCGGTGGCGGCGTCGAGGCCGTGGCCCCAATCCTGGCCGGAGACCTTCTGCACGACGACGTACCCGTCGTGCCCGGCGTTCTGGGCGATCCAGCGCAGCGGCTCGACGAGCGCCTTGCGGACGATCGAGACGCCGACCTTCTCGTCCCCGGTGAAGCCGAGGTCGTCGCCGAGCACCGGGAGGATCTGGGCCAGGGCGGCCCCGCCACCCGGGACGGTGCCCTCCTCGACGGCGGCCTTGGTCGCGGCGATGGCGTCCTCGATGCGGTGCTTGCGCTCCTTCATCTCGACCTCGGTCGCCGCGCCCACCTTGATCACCGCGACGCCGCCGGAGAGCTTCGCCAGCCGCTCGGAGAGCTTCTCGCGGTCCCACTCGGAGTCCGAGGCCTCGATCTCCTTGCGGATCTGCGCGACCCGGTCGGCGACCTCGGTGTCCCGGCCGCCGCCGTCGACGATGGTGGTGTTCTCCTTGTCGACGACGACCCGGCGGGCGGTGCCGAGCACCTCCAGCCCGATCTGGTCGAGCTTGTAGCCCAGCTCCGGCGCGACCAGCTCGGCGCCGGTCTGGATCGCCATGTCCTGGAGCATCGCCTTGCGGCGGTCACCGAAGCCCGGAGCCTTCACCGCGCAGACCTTGAGGGTCTTGCGGATCGAGTTGACCACCAGGGTGGAGAGCGCCTGCCCGTCGACGTCCTCGGCGATGATCAGCAGCGGCTTGCTGTCGGAGAGGACCTTCTCCAGCAGCGGCAGCAGCTCCTCGATCGCGGAGATCTTCTGCGTGGTGATCAGGATGTACGGGTTCTCCAGAACCGCTTCCTGCGACTCGGTGTCGGTGACGAAGTTCGGCGAGATGAAGCCCTTGTCGAACTGGAGACCCTCGGTCACGTCCAGCTCGGTGTGCAGGGCGGAGCCCTCCTCGACGGTGATGACACCGTCGCGGCCGACCCGCTCCATCGCCTCGGCGATCAGCTCACCGATGGTGGAGTCCTGCGCGGAGATGGTCGCCACGTGCGCGATCGACTTCTTGTCGTCGACGTCGACGGCCCGCTCCAGCAGCGCCTCGGAGACCTTGGTGGCCGCCGCGTCGATGCCCCGCTTGAGACCGGACGGGTTCGCCCCGGCGGTCACGTTGCGCAGGCCCTCCCGGACCATGGCCTGGGCGAGCACGGTGGCGGTGGTGGTCCCGTCGCCGGCGACGTCGTTGGTCTTGGTCGCCACCTCCTTGACGAGCTGCGCGCCAAGGTTCTCGTACGGGTTGGTGAGCTCGATCTCCTTGGCGATGGTGACCCCATCGTTGGTGATCGTCGGCGCACCGAATTTCTTGTCCAGGACGACGTTGCGCCCGCGCGGGCCGAGAGTGACCTTGACCGCGTCCGCGAGCGCGTTGACACCGTGCTCGAGCAGGTGCCGGGCGTCGTCCGAGAAGCTCAGGATCTTCGCCATGGATTATCCCTTCGAAGCGTTGCTGCCCCGGCCCGGCGAGCCGGACCGGGGCAGCAGCACTGATCGGTTGCCTACTTCTCGATGACCGCGAGGACGTCGCGGGCGGAGAGCACCAGGTACTCCTCGCCGGCGTACTTGACCTCGGTGCCGCCGTACTTCGAGTAGATGACGGTGTCGCCGACCTGCACGTCAACCGGAATCCGGTTGCCCTTGTCGTCGACGCGGCCCGGGCCGACAGCGAGGACGGTGCCCTCCTGCGGCTTCTCCTTGGCGGTGTCGGGGATCACGATGCCCGACGCCGTGGTGGTCTCAGCCTCGTTCGCCTGGACCAGGATCCGGTCCTCGAGCGGCTTGATCGCAACCTTGGTCGCGGTAGTCACGGGCATACCCTCCTGGGGTACTGGTTTCGTTACCGGCCGGCGCTGCCGACCAGCATCAATCTGCCACATGCCACCGGGCGGGGCCGTCGTCGCGGGTGCCGGTCCGCCTGGCGTCAAACTCCCGGGCGGAGCCCGGAAGCTGGCACCCTCGATGGGAGAGTGCTAATCGCAGATTAGGCCGGCGGCTAGCACTCCGTCAAGGAGAGTGCCAACGAAGAGGGCGGCGAGTCGTCCGGGTCGCACCCCTTGGGGCGTCCCCCGGGGGGCACCGGAGAATGGGCCGGTGGATCTGGACCAGTTCGCCGCGCTGCGTACCGCCGAGGGGTCGGCGGCGCTGACCGCCGCGACGCGGGTGGCCGGCGGCGACCCGCTGGCCGCGGCGGCGGCGCTGCGCTCGGCCGGCGTGCCGGCCGGGCTCGCGGCGTCCGCGCTCACCCAGGCCGAGCTGCGCCGCCGGGCGGTCGGCAAGTTCGGCCCGGCCGCGGCCGGGATGTTCCTCACCCGGGCCGGCCTGGAGCAGGCCACCCGGCGGGAGGTGGCCGACCGGCGCGCGGCGCGGCTGCGCGCCGCCGGGGTGCGCACCCTCGCCGACCTGGGTTGCGGCCTGGGGGCGGACGCGCTGGCCGCCGCCCGGGCCGGCATCCGGGTGTACGGGGTGGAAGCCGACCCGCTGACCGCCGCGCTGGCCGCCGCCAACGCCGAGGCCGCCGGGCTGGCCGACCGGTTCACCGTGGAGTGCGCCGACGCCACCACCGTCGACGTGTCCGGGATGGACGCGGTCTTCTGCGACCCGGCCCGACGGAAGGCCGGCACCGGTCGGCGGATCTTCGACCCCGACGCCTACTCCCCGCCCTGGGGGTTCGTGACCGCGCTCACCGAACGGGCGCCGGCCACCGTGGTCAAGGTGGCCCCCGGCCTCGACCACGCGCTGATCCCGGCCGACGCCGAGGCGGAGTGGGTGAGCGTACGCGGCGACCTGGTCGAGGCCGCCCTCTGGTGCGGCCACCTCGCCGAAGTCCCCCGCCGCGCCACCCTGTGCGGGGAAGGGCCCCTTCCCGAGGCCTCCGGCACGGAAAGGGGCCCTTCCCCGCATCAGCTCACCGGCAGCGGCGTCGCCGAGGCGAGCGTCGGCCCGGTCCGGCGCTACCTGCACGACCCGGACCCGGCGGTGGTCCGCGCGCACCTGGTGGCCGAGCTGGCCGACCGGCTGGACGCGACGATCGCCGACCCGAGCATCGCCTACCTGTACGCCGACACCCCCGCCCCGACCCCGTACACCAGGTGCCTGGAGGTCACCGACGTGCTGCCGTTCTCGCTGAAGCGGCTGCGTGCCCTGCTGCGCGAGCGGCGGGTCGGCCGGGTGGAGATCCTCAAGCGCGGTTCGGCGCTGGAGCCGGAGCGGTTGCGCCGGGACCTGCGGCTGGCCGGTGACGCCTCGGCCAGCCTGGTGCTCACCCGGGTCGCCGGGGCGCCGACCGTGCTGGTCGCCCAGCCGATCGGCTAGGTTGGCCGGGTGGCGGGCCAGGGCACCCCGGCGACGGCGCTGCTGACCAGGCGCGGCGTACGGCACAGCGTGCACCCGTACCGGGTCCCGCCGGAGACCCCGCAGTACGGCGCCCGGGTGGCGGCGGCGCTTGGCGTGCCGACCGGGCAGGTCTTCAAGACCCTGGTGACCGAGGTGGACGGCGGGCTGACCGTGGCGGTCGTGCCGGTCACCGGCGAGTTGGACCTGAAGGCGCTGGCCGCCGCCGTGGGCGGCAAGCGGGCCGGTTTGGCCGACCGGGTCCTCGCCGAGCGGGTCACCGGCTACGTGCGGGGCGGGATCAGCCCGCTGGGGCAGCGCCGGCGGTTGCCGACCGTGTTGGACTCCTCCGCCCTCGGCTTTCCGACGGTCTACGTCTCGGCCGGCCGGCGCGGGCTCCAGGTCCAGCTCGCCCCGGCGGACCTGATCGCCCTGACCGGCGCGACCACCGCCCCGCTCGCCACCGCCCCGCTCGCCACCGGCCCGCTCGCCACCGGCCCGTCGCCCACGGCCGGCTGACTCCACCGACGTCGACCGTCGTCGTCGGGTCGGGCCCGGCGGCAGCGCCGTCACCAGCGACTTTTCGGCCGCGTTGCTGAATTGTTACCGCTGCCAACAAATCCGTGAGCGCGAGGCCCTTGCGTCCGCCGTGTGACGCGAAATACGTTGCCGGACACAACAAAAGATCCTCACACCCACCCCCACCTGAAAGGAATCCCGCACCATGCGTAGAGGGATCCTCACCGTCGCGACCGTGGGCCTGCTCGCCACCGGCGGCCTGGCCGCCTGCGGCGACGACTCCGACAGCGGCGGCACCGACGCCGGCTCGGACAAGAAGGCCAAGATCGGCGTGATCCTGCCGGACAGCAAGTCCTCCGGCCGGTGGGAGAACGCGGACCGCAAGTACCTCCAGGCGGCCTTCGAGGCGGCCGGTGTGGAGTACGACATCCAGAACGCCCAGGACGACAAGAACCAGTTCCAGACCATCGCCGACCAGATGATCACCAGCGGGGTGACCGCTCTGATGATCGTCAACCTGGACTCCGGCACCGGCAAGGCCGTGCTGGACAAGGCGAAGTCGCAGGGCGTCGCCACCATCGACTACGACCGGCTCACCCTCGGCGGCAGCGCCGAGTACTACGTCAGCTTCGACAACGAGGTGGTCGGCAAGCTCCAGGGCGAGGGCCTGAGCAAGTGCCTGACCGACAAGGGCGTGCAGAAGCCCGTGGTGGCGTACCTGAACGGCTCCCCCACCGACAACAACGCCACCCTGTTCAAGAACGGCTACGACTCGGTGCTCAAGCCGAAGTTCGACTCCGGCGAGTACACCAAGGGCCCGGAGCAGTCCGTCCCGGCCTGGGACCCGGCCCAGGCCGCCACCCTGTTCGAGCAGATGATGACCAAGAGCGGCGGCAAGATCGACGGGGTGCTCGCCGCGAACGACGCGCTCGGCAACGCGGCCATCTCGGTGCTCAAGAAGAACAAGCTCAACGGCAAGGTGCCGGTCACCGGCCAGGACGCCGACGTGCAGGGGCTGCAGAACATCCTCGCCGGCGACCAGTGCATGACCGTCTACAAGGCGATCAAGCAGGAGGCCGACGCCGCCGCCGAGCTGGCCATCGCGCTGGCCAAGGGCGAGCGCAAGGAGACCGGCCAGGTGGTCAAGGACCCGGAGGGCAACCGTGACGTGCCGTCGGTCCTGCTCACCCCGAAGCTGATCTTCAAGGAGAACGTCAAGGACGTGGTGGCGGACGGCTACGTCACCAAGGAGGCGCTCTGCGCCGGGGCGTACGCCACGCTCTGCGCCGAGGCCGGGATCAGCTAGGCCGCAGCGGCCCGCCGGTAACGCCTACCGGCCGCGGGCGTCACCCGGCCACACCCGCGGGTGACGCCCGCCCCGGCCTCACCGAACGAAGGAGTCCCGTGTCCACCACCCCCCTGCTGGAACTACGAGGGATCGACAAGAGCTTCGGTCCCGTCCAGGTCCTCCGTGACGTGGCCTTCTCCGCCCACCCGGGGGAGGTGACCGCCCTGGTCGGTGACAACGGCGCGGGCAAGTCGACCCTGGTCAAGTGCATCAGCGGCATCTACCCGACCGACGGCGGCCAGTTCCTCTTCGACGGCCGCCCGGTCACCATCCACAGCCCCCGGGACGCCGCCGCGCTCGGCATCGAGGTCGTCTACCAGGACCTCGCGCTCTGCGACAACCTCGACATCGTGCAGAACATGTTCCTCGGCCGGGAGAAGCGCAGCGGCATCGTGCTCGACGAGCCGACCATGGAGCAGATGGCGGCGGAGACCCTGGCCGGGCTGAGCGTCCGGACGGTCAAGTCGCTGCGCCAGCACGTGTCCAGCCTCTCCGGCGGCCAACGGCAGACCGTGGCGATCGCCAAGGCGGTGCTGTGGAACAGTCGCCTGGTGATCCTGGACGAGCCGACCGCCGCGCTCGGCGTCGCGCAGACCGCCCAGGTGCTCGAACTGGTCCGCCGGCTCGCCGACAACGGCCTGGCCGTCGTGCTCATCTCGCACAACATGAACGACGTCTTCGCGGTCTCCGACCGGATCGCCGCGCTCTACCTCGGGCAGATGGTCGCCCAGGTGAAGACCACCGACATCACCCACTCCCAGGTGGTCGAGCTCATCACCGCCGGCCGGTCCGGCACGCTCGGCCTCACCGCCGGCAACGACGCCGGCCGCCCCGACAACGGCGGCGACGCCGCCGACAGCAACCCAGGAGCCCTGCGATGACCAGCACCGCCGTGCGCAAGGTCGGTCCGGTGGCGGTCACCGAGACACCGACAGTGGGTGGCCACGTCCGCAACTACGTCAGCCGGGTACGCGGCGGCGACATCGGCGCGCTGCCCGCCGTACTCGGGTTGGTGGTGCTCTGCACCATCTTCTCGATCATGCGACCGACGTTCCTGTCGGCGGTGAACTTCGCCAACCTGTTCGCCCAGGGCGCGGCGGTCACGCTGATCGCCATGGGGCTGGTCTTCGTGCTGCTGCTCGGCGAGATCGACCTCTCCGCCGGCTTCGCCAGCGGGGTGTGCGCCGCCGTCCTGGCGAACATCGTCACCGTCGCCGGCCTGCCCTGGTACGTGGCGGTGCTCGCGGCGGTCGCCACCGGCCTGGTCATCGGGTTGACCCTGGGCTTCCTGGTCGCCAAGATCGGCATTCCGTCGTTCGTGGTCACCCTGGCCGCCTTCCTCGCGTTCCAGGGCGTCGTGCTGCTGCTGATCAGCGGCGGCAGCAACATCTCCGTACGCGACGACGTGCTGGTGGCGATCGCCAACCGCAACCTGCCCCCGGTGCTCGGCTGGCTGTTCTTCGCCCTCGTCGTCGGCGGGTACGCCGCCACCCAACTGCTACGCCACCGCAGGCGCGCCGCCCGGGGCCTGGTCGCCGACCCGTTCCCGGTGGTGCTCGCCCGGATCGGCGGACTGGCCGTGATCCTCGGCATCGCGGTCTACATCCTCAACCTGGAACGCAGCCGCAACGTCCTGATCAGCTCGCTCAAGGGCGTGCCGATCGTGGTGCCGATCATCGCCGTGCTGCTGATCGTCTGGACGTTCGTGCTCCAGCGCACCGCGTACGGGCGGCACATCTACGCCGTCGGCGGCAACAAGGAGGCCGCCCGCCGGGCCGGCATCAACGTCGACCGGATCCGCATCTCGGTCTTCGTGATCGCCTCCACCATGGCCGCGGTGGGCGGCATCGTCGCCGCCAGCCGGGCCAACTCGGTGGACCCGAACACCGGCGGCAGCAATGTGCTGCTCTACGCCGTCGGCGCGGCGGTGATCGGCGGCACCAGCCTCTTCGGCGGCAAGGGACGGGTCCTCGACGCGGTGCTCGGCGGCGCGGTGGTCGCCGTCATCGACAACGGCATGGGCCTGATGGGCTACAGCTCCGGCGTCAAGTACGTGGTCACCGGCGTGGTGCTGCTGCTCGCCGCCAGCGTCGACGCGTTCTCCCGACGACGCGCCGCCACCACCGGCACCCGTTGACGACGTCCCTCGACCGGAATGCCAGGAGCATGCGCGTAGGACCCAGCCAGGACGAGATCCGCCGGCAGAACCTCGGCGCGCTGCTCCGGTACGTGCACGTGCACGGGGCGACCTCCCGGGCCCAGCTCACCACCACGCTCGGGCTCAACCGCAGCACCATCGGGGCGCTCACCGCCGACCTGGCCGGCGCCGGCCTGGTCAGCGAGGGCGCGCCCCGGGAGACCGGCCGGGCCGGGCGACCGTCGCTGGTCGTCCGGCCCGAGTCGGAACGGGTCTTCGCGTACGCGTTCAGCGTGGAGGTGGACCGGCTGCGGGCCGCGCGGATCGGGTTGGGCGGCGAGGTGCTCGACCGGCGGGAGCTGCCCCGCCCGCACGGACCGGCCGCCGGGGAGGCCGCGCCACTGCTCGCCGGCCTGGTCAAGGACATGCGCCAGGCCGCCCCGATCGGATCGATCTGCGTCGGGGCGGGGGTGGCCGTGGTGGGCATGGTCCGCCGCGGCGACGGCCTGGTCCGGCTGAGCCCCACCATCGGCTGGGTCGACGAGCCCCTCGGCGAGCTGCTCCGCGCCGAGCTCGGCGACGAGCGGCCGGTGGCCGTCGGCAACGTGGCCGACCTGGCCGCGCTGGCCGAACACGTCCGGGGCGTGGCGGTCGACTGCGACAACCTGATCTACCTGCACGGCGACGCCGGCGTCGGGGCGGGCATCATCGCCGGCGGCCGGCGGGTCACCGGCCACGGCGGGTACGGCGGCGAGGTCGGCCACATGGTGGTCAACCCGGGCGGCCACCGGTGCGGCTGCGGCTCCCGGGGCTGCTGGGAGACCGAGATCGGCGAGCACGCCCTGCTGCGCGCCGCCGGCCGGGACGGCCTGGAAGGACAGGACGCGGTGCTGGGGGTCGTCGACCCGGCGGCCCGGGGCGACGCCCAGGCCCAGGCCGCGGTACGACAGGTCGGCGACTGGCTCGGCTTCGGCGTGGCCAACCTGGTCAACATCTTCAACCCGGAGATGGTCATCTTCGGCGGCACCCTGCGGGACCTCTACCTCGCCGCGGCGGCCCAGGTGCGCAGCCGGCTCAACTCGATGGCGCTGCCCGCCTGCCGTGAGCACGTCCGGTTGCGTACCCCCGGACTGGGCGAGGACGCCGCCCTGCTCGGCGCGGCCGAGCTGGCCTTCGAACGCCTCCTGGCCGACCCCCTCGACGCCGCCTGACCCACGCGCGGCGTCGCCCCGCGCGCCGCCCCGCCCCGTCGGCGGTCGCGCGCCAGTTCGCCGATATGGCGGTGTCCCCGTTCTCGGTGAGCGCCATATCAAGGAACCCGTCCTCGACGCCCGGCGCCCGGCGGCTGGTGTCGGTCCGGGCGGCCCCGGATCGGGCTCCCGCCGGCCCGGATCGGGCTCCCGCCGGCACCGGATCGGGCTCCCGCCGGTCGCGGGGTGAACCGTTCGGCACGGGTTTGCGTACCACCGGGCGCCCCGGTGGCCGCTCCGGCCGGGGCAGACGTCGTCGGTCCGGTTCGAGGAGGCACCGCAGCATGGCACCGCTGGATTCCGTACGCCGGGAACCCGCCCACCGCCCGGCCCGCCCGGGGGCGACGGCGCTGGTCCTCGCCCTCGCCGCCGCCCTCAGCCTCACCACCACCGGCCCGGCCCACGCCAGCACGGCCCGCGCCGCCCCGGCCAGCGCGGCCCGTACCGCGCCCCCCGACCACCCGGCCCACGCCGCGTTCCCCGCCAGCGAAGCCCACGCCAGCACCGTCCACGCCGACACCGTCCACGCCGACATGGTCCGCGCCGCCGGCGGCAGCCCGGCGCGCGCCGCCGCGGCTCGTGCCGTCGTGCCCGGCAGCGCGGTCCTCGCCGCTCCCGCCGGGCCGAAGCAGCTCAACGCCACCGACATGACCCTGCTCAACGGGGTGCGGCTGGCCGGACTGTGGGAGATGCCGGCCGGTCAGATGGCGGCCGAGAAGGGCAGCGCCCCGAAGGTCCGCGAGATCGGCGCGGCGATCGCCGACGAGCACCGCGAACTGGACGAGCTGGTGGTCAACGCCGCCAACCGGCTCGGCGCGACCATTCCCGACGAGCCGACCGCCGAGCAGAAGGCGTGGCTGGCGGAGATGCAGAACGCCACCGGCGCCCGGTTCGACCAGATTTTCGTGACCCGGCTCCGGGTGGCGCACGGCAAGATCCTGCCGGTGATCTCGGCGGTACGGGCCAGCACCCGGGACGCCACGGTCCGCAAACTCGCCGACGACGCGAACGAGTTCGTGCTGCACCACATGTCCATGCTGGAAAGTACCGGCCTGGTGCGGTACGCCGAACTCCCGCCGGCCGCCCTGCCCGCCCCGCAGGAGGACTCCCTGCTGGCGGTGGCCGCCGCCAACCCCGCCCGTGACCTCCCGGTCAGCACCACCGTGGTCTGGCTGGTCTTCCTGGCCGCCCTGGCCACCGCCGGCATCACCACCCACCGCCTGCTCCGCCGCCCCCGCTGACCCCGGCTCGTCGTCAGGAACCGGCGGGTCACCGCATCGCCAGGCGGCCGGGGCAGGGCCGGACGGTCAGCGGTCGACCTGCGTGAAGTCCCAGGCGTGCGGAGGGCGGACGACGAGCGTCACCGGCGGGTCCGGCCAGACGCGGGGGGTGTTGCGCCACTTCGAGACGACCACCAGCCGATGATCGGTGGACGTGAACACCTCGCTGGAGACGTGCGCCGGGTCGTGCTCGAACTCGGGCAACGCGACGTCGCACACCCAGGTGAGCAGTTCGGCCAGCCCGTACGGCTCGGCGCGCGCCTCCCACATCCGTACGATCACGTCACCCGTCCCCCCGCCGCGGCGTTCCCCGCGGAACGTTACCCGCTGACCCTGGTCAGCGGCATGGCCGAATCGGCGGGCAGGTCCAGCCGGCTGGGCGCGACCCCGGCGGCCACCAGGTGCGCGCCGAGCGCGGCGACCATCGCGCCGTTGTCGGTGCACAGCTTCGGCCGGGGCACCCGGACCCGGATCCCGTGCTTCGCGGCCCGCTGCCCGGCCAGCGCCCGCAGCCGCGAGTTGGCCGCCACTCCCCCGCCGATGACGAGCGTCTCGACCCCGTTGGCCCGGCAGGCGGCGAGCGCCTTGCCGACCAGCACGTCGCAGACCGCCTCCTGGAAGGACGCGGCTACGTCGGCCACCGGCACCGGCTCGCCGGCCCGCTGCCGGGCCTCCACCCACCGGGCCACCGCCGTCTTCAGACCGGAGAACGAGAAGTCGTACCGGTGGGCGGCCAGGTCCTTCGGCGCGGTCAGCCCCCGGGGGAAGGCGATCGCCGCCGGGTCGCCGGCGCGGGCCTCCCGGTCGACGTACGGGCCGCCGGGGAACGGCAGGCCGAGCAGCCGGGCCACCTTGTCGAACGCCTCGCCGGCCGCGTCGTCGATGGTCGCGCCGAGCGGGGTGACCCCCCGGGCCAGGTCGTCGACGAGCAGCAGGGAGGAGTGCCCGCCGGAGACCAGCAGCGCGATCGCCGGCTCGGGCAGCGGGCCGTGTTCCAAAGTGTCCACCGCCACGTGCGCGGCCAGGTGGTTCACCCCGTACACCGGTTTCTCGGCGGCGAGCGCGTAACCCTTGGCGGCGGCCACGCCGACCAGCAGCGCGCCGGCCAGGCCGGGGCCGGAGGTGACCGCGATGGCGTCGATGTCGGCGAGGGTCACGCCCGCCTCGGTCAGCGCCCGGTCCATGGTGGGCACGATGGCCTCCAGGTGGGCGCGGCTGGCCACCTCGGGCACCACCCCGCCGAACCTGGCGTGCTGCTCGACGCTGGAGGCGAGCGCGTCGGCGAGCAGGGTGTGCCCCCGGACGATGCCCACGCCGGTCTCGTCGCAGGAGGTCTCGATCCCGAGGATCAGCGGTTCGTCAGCCATCGTCTCTCGCCAGTCCCTGGGGTTCGTCAGTCTCGGGCACGCCGCATGACCAGCGCGTCGGTGTTGGTGGGCTGGTAGTAGCCGCGCCGGATGCCGACCGGCTCGAAGTCGTACGCCGCGTAGAGCTTCTGCGCGGGGGCGTTGTCCACCGCGACCTCCAGCAGCACGGCCCGGACGCGGCGCGCGTCGGCCTCGGCGAGCAGCGCCTCCAGCAGGGCCCGCCCGACGCCGCGGCGCTGGGCGTCCCGCCGGACCGCGATGTTCTGCACCCACGCCTCGTCCGGTGGCTGGACGGCCAGCCCGGCGTAGCCGAGCACCGGCCCGTCCGGTCCGTCGGTGGCGACCAGGTAGTGGTGCCGGTTGGCCAGCTCGTTCCAGAACATCGCCGCCGACCACTGCTCGACGCCGAACAGGTCGGCCTCGATCGGCAGCACGTCGGCGACGTGCCACCAGCGGAACCGGCCGATCCGGACCGGCCGGCGCGGGGTCGGATCGGCCGTCACGGCAGCACGGACTTGCGGGCGGTGGCCGCCACCGCGTCGGGTCGGCGCAGGTAGAGCGGGGTGAGCCGGTCACCGGGGGCGGCGGCGCGGATCCGTCCGGCGACCAGGGCGGCCAGCGCGGCGGCCGACGGGTAGCGCGGCTCGGCCCGCAGCGGCAGGCCGAGCACGTCGGCGTAGCGGTGCGCGCCGTCCCCGACCATGCCGGTGACGCCGAGGTCGCGGGCCCGCTCGGCGACCACCGTCGGCAGGGCCACGTCCGGCCCGGCGATCCGCTCGCCGGCCCCGTCGTAGACCGCCCAGTAGATCTCGCGGCGACGCGCGTCGCTCGCGGCCAGCACCGGTTCGCCGGCCGCCGCCGGCTGGCCGATGGCGTCCAGCGAGCACACCCCGTACGTGGGGACGCCCAGCGCCTGCCCCATGGTGGCGGCGGTGACCAGTCCGACCCGCAGCCCGGTGAAGGGGCCGGGGCCGAGCCCGGCGACGATCGCGCCCAGGTCGGCCGGGCGGGCGCCCACCTCGGCGAGCACCGCCGCGACCTGCGGCGCGAGCAGCTCACCGTGGGCGCGGGCGTCGACGGCGTGCCGCTGGGCGCGGATCGTGACGCCGTCTGCCGTGACCTCCGCGAGGGCGGCGGTCACCGCCGGGGTCGAGGAGTCCACCACCAGTACGAGCACGCTGCCACCCTAGCCGGACGGCGGGACGGGTCCGGCTCCGACTCGACCTGCCCGACCCGCGACCGCCGCGCGTAGGGCCCGCCACCCGGGCCCAATTCGCGTAGGAACGCCGCCCGGCCTGCCGCCCGGCCAACGTCGGGCTGACGTCGGGCTGACGCGTCGCACTCGCACCACCTGGTGGCGGCCCTGAACCGCATCGCGGTCGGCGAGCGCCCGCCATGGCGTCCAGCGGTCGACCGCGCGCCGACCGCCACCGTGGACCCGCATCGAAGCCGGGAGGAGCGACCCGACCAGCGCGACCGCCAGCCGAACGCCGTCACCTTTCGTAATCTCCGCGCTCAGCCCGGTAGCTCTTTTCGATCCCTTTGCTCTGCACCCGCCCACGCGCCGGTCGCTTTCTGTGGCCACTCTCGTTGCCCGGCCAGCCACCACTTCACGAAAGCCCAGCTCGATGCCGGTGTCGCGGATATGGGTGCAGAGCAAAGCGTTGAAAGCGGTGCGCCAGACCAGGGAACAGATCACTCCTCGTAACGGCCGCTTGCCGGGCCACCCCAACTACCTTGCGTGACGAACTCACGGACCGGTGAGCGCACGGGCGGGTGCAGAGCGTCACCACGTGGGCCCGGACGGCGAACCGGGCGGCCGGGCCCACGCGCGGCCGGAGTCAGCCGGCGGTGCGCTCCCAGTCGAGGGTGGGCAGGCCGGCGTCGGCGAGCGCCTTGTTGGTGGCGCTGAACGGGCGACTGCCGAGGAAGCCGCGCGGGTTCATCGGGCTGGGATGACCGGCCTCCAGCACCACGTGCCGCGGGTTGGTGACCAGGGCGGCCTTCTTGCGGGCGTACCCGCCCCAGAGCAGGAAGACGACCCGATGGTCGAGGGCGTCCAACGCCCGGATGGTGGCGTCGGTGAACTCCTCCCAGCCGGAGTTGGCGTGCGAGCCCGGCTTGGCCTCCCGGACGGTGAGCACCGCGTTGAGCAGCAGCACCCCCTGTGCCGCCCAGCCGCTCAGGTTGCCGCCCCTCGGCTTCGGGACGCCGACGTCCTCGGCCAGCTCCTTGAAGACATTGCGCAGCGACGGCGGCACCGGCACCCCGTCGCGGACGCTGAAGCTCAGCCCGTGCGCCTGCCCGGCCTTGTGGTACGGGTCCTGCCCGAGGATCAGCACCCGGCAGTCCTGCGGGGCGCACAGCCGGTACGCCGAGAACAGGTCCTCCAGCGGCGGGTAGACCGGGCCGGCGGCGTACTCCCGGGCGACGAACCCGCCCAGCGCGGCCGTACGGGCCGGGTCGAGGTGCGGGGCGAGCACGGCACGCCAGGGCTGCGGCAGCAGGGCCGGCAGGTCCAGGGTCGGCACGTCGTCGGGCATGGGCCACCTTTCCGTAGCGCGGTCGGCGCGCCCCGCCGACCGGATCGGCTACTTCCTACCAGCACCGGCCGACACTTCCCCGCCGGATCCCGCCGTCGGAGACGATCGGGCCGGTCGGCTCCGAGGTGGAGCTGGTCGGTTCCGGGGCCGCTCGCGCGTCCCGGCCGGGGAAGAGTTCGCCTCCGGCCCCGGTGGCCGCCGCTTCCGACACGGATTTGACAGTTCACCGTCCCATCGCCTTACCGACAGCGCAACAATTGTCGTTCCTATATACCGAAGGGCATGGTGGACGTCATCCGGTTCGATACCGACGACCTTCCTCGATCGGACCGGTGGCCGTGCTGGTACGAGTTCGGGGTCAGCCAACACGTCCCGATCGACATCCGGACCGTCCACCAGAACGACTTCCGGGGCACCATCAGCCTGTTCCGACTCGACCCGGTCCAGGTTTCTACGCTCGCCTACAGTCCGCTGGAGGTGATCCGGACGGCGAAGCTGATCCGGCAGTCCGATCCCGGCATGGTGCACTTCGTGCTGCGCCTACGCGGCGAGGTGCGGATCTCCCAGCAGGGCCGGCAGGCCCGGCTGGGAGACCGGGAGATGGTCCTGTACGACCTCTCCCGGCCGTTGGGTAGTTGGGCCACCGCACGATCCGGCGACCTGGTCCGCGCCGTCGTGCAGGCCCCCAGGACGCTCGTCCCGCTGTCGCCGACGGTACTCGACCACCTCGTCGCCGTACCGCTCTCCGGGCAGCGCGGTCCCGGCGCGCTCCTCGCCCGTCATCTGGTCGGGCTGACAAGGGAGGCCGAGACGTACTCGCTGAACGACGCCGCCCGGCTGAGCGCGGTCACCCTGGACCTGCTCGCCGCCACCGGCGCCCACGCGATCGAACGCGCCGACACCCTGTCGTTCGAGACCCGCCAGAACGCCCTCCAGGTCAGGATCCACCAGTTCATCGCGCGGCGACTCGGCGACCCCGACCTCCCCCGGCCGGCATCGCCGCGGCCCACGCAGTCTCGCCCCGCTACCTGCACGGACTCTTCGAGCAACAGGGTCTGACGGTGGCCGGATGGATACGGCGGAGCCGGCTGGAGCGCTGCCGTCACGACCTCGCCGACCCGCGCCAGCGCCGGCGTACCGTCCAGGCGATCGCGGCCCGCTGGGGTTTCACCAGCGACGCCCACTTCAGCCGGCTCTTCCGCGCCGCCTACGGCGTGACGCCCGGTGAGTACCGGCGGCAGGCCACCGTCCTCTGCCGAGTTGACCAACTCCATTTCCCCGATATCGGGGCATCCCTCAACCTGGACGCCCCGATATCGGGGAAATGGCGCGGCGAATCGTGACGGGACGGGGCGGCGTCAGAGGGCGGTGAGGCGGCTGGGCCAGTCGCCGCCCACCGGCACCAGCTCGGCGGTGCGGGTGTCGTCGTCGTGCCGGTCCAGCCGGACGTGCAGGTGCGACTCGGTGAGGTGCTCGGCCAGCCCCTCTCCCCATTCGACCACGGTGACCGCGTCGTCCAGCGAGGCGTCCAGGTCAAGGTCGTCGATCTCGGCGCGCGGGTCGGTGGCGTCCCCCAGCCGGTACGCGTCGGCGTGCACCAGCCCGAGCGTGCCGCCCCGGGCCGGGTCCGGCCGGTGCGCCCGGGCGATCACGAAGGTCGGCGAGGTGACGTCGCCGAGCACGCCCAGGCCCGCGCCGATGCCCTGGGTGAGCGCGGTCTTGCCGGCCCCCAGCGGCCCGGTGAGCAGCACCAGGTCACCGGCGCGGAGCAGCCCGGCGAGCCGCCGCCCGAACGCGTGCGTGTCGGCCAGCGTGGGCAGCCCCACCGTCACCGTGATCGTCACAGCCTCTCCAGGAAGCTCGTCAGCGCGGCGTCGACCTCGTCCGCGTGCTCCAGCATCACCACGTGGCCACCGTCGGGGATCCGGACGAACTCGGCGTGCGGCAGCCGCCGGACGATCTCCTCCGAGTGGGTCACCGGAGTGATCATGTCCTTCTCGCCGGCGACCACCAGCACGGGGGTGCCGGCCAGCGCGGCGAGCGCCGGGTACCGCGAGTGGGTGGCCAGGGTACGCAGGTAGCGGGTCACCGTGTCGGCGGAGGTCCGGGAGTTCATCTCCTCCACGTACGACACCAGGGCCGGGCTCGGGTTCGGGGTGCCGAAGCCGAACCGGCGGGTGAGCAGCCAGGAGACGTTGGAGGTGGAGTGGCGCACCCGGTCGATGACCGGGCCGCCGTACCGGGTGGTGGTGTTGACCATGTAGAGCACCGGCGGCCCGACCTTGCCGAGCAGGGCCGGGGCGACCAGTTTCGTCTCGGCGAGCAGACCACCGGAGGTGGCCATCAGCGCGGCGCCGATCACCCGGTCACCGAACATCTCCGGGTACAGCTCGGCGAACGCCATGATGGTCATGCCACCCATCGAGTGCCCGACCAGCACCAGCGGCCCCTCCGGGGCGGTCCGGTCGAGCACCCGGCGCAGGGTGTGGCCGAGCGCGGCGATGTCGTAGTCGCCGCTGGCCAGTTTGCCGGAGCGGCCGTGGCCGGGCTGGTCGTACGCGACGACCCGGTGCCCGCCGCGCTGGGCGAGGAGTTTGCGCTGGAAGTGGAAGGTGCCCATGTCCAGGCAGAAGCCGTGCACCAGGACGACGGTGGGCCGGTCCGCCGGGGGGACGCCGTCGACCGGCGGGCGGGTCGGCTCGACCACCTCCACGTACACGTCGGTGCCGTCGGGCAGCGTCATCCGGAACGCTTCGTCGTACCGTTGCTGGCCGAACACCTCGTCGGCGTACCGGTCGGTGGGGTCGGCCTTGTAGCGGCGGACCAGGGCGCGCTCGGTGGCCACGCCCGCGGCGAGCCCGGCGGCGGCCACGCCGACCGCCGCGCCGAGCAGACCGGCCGCCTTCCCGACCGCGCCGCGGGGGCGGGGCACCCGGCCGAGCAGGGAGGTCATGTCCGCTCGCCGTGGTAGACCCGGGTGGTCCGGACGCCGCCGAACCGGGTCACGATCTCGTAGTTGATGGTGCCGACGGCCTCGGCCCAGTCGTCGGCGGTGGGTCCGCCGTCGGCGCCGTCGCCGAAGAGGGTCGCCACGTCGCCGGGGGCCACCGGGTCGTCGCCGCAGTCGACGACTATCTGGTCCATGCAGACCCGGCCGGCGATGGTGCGGTTGCGTCCGGCCAGCCGGACCGGGCCGACGTTCGAGGCGTGCCGGGGCACCCCGTCGCCGTAGCCGACCGGCACCACGGCCAGCGTGGTCTCCCCTGCGGTGGTGTAGGTGTGGCCGTACGAGACGCCGGTGCCGGCGGGGACGCGTTTGGTGAGCATGACCCGGGCACGGGCGGTCATGGCGGGGCGCAGCCCGTAGCGTTCGCCGGCCACCGGGGAGAGACCGTAGAGCGCGATACCGGGACGGACCAGGTCGAAGTGGGTGTCGGGGCGGGTCAGGGTGGCCGCCGAGTTGGCCAGGTGCCGGTGCCGGGGGCGCAGCCCGGCCCGCTCGACCAGGCCCAGCCCCTCGTGGAAGACCGCCAGCTGCCGGTCGATGGTCGGGTGGCCGGGCAGGTCGGCGTAGACGAAGTGACTCCACACCCCGACCACGTCCACCAGGCCGTCGGCCTGGGCCTTCGCGGCCGCCTCCAGCAGGGCCGGCCAGTCGGCGACGGTCGCGCCGTTGCGGGACAGGCCGGTGTCGATCTTGAGGTGCAGCCGGACCGGACGCCCCGCCAGCCGGGCCGCCCCGACCATCTCGTCGAGCTGCGACAGACTCGCCGCGGAGAGATCCACGTCGGCGGCGACCCCCTCGTGCAGCGGCAGCCCCGGGCTGAGCAGCCAGGCCAGCACCGGCGCGGTGACCCCGGCCCGGCGCAGCGTCAACGCCTCGTCCAGGGTGCAGACGCCGAGCCAGTCCGCGCCGGCCTCCAACGCCGCGCGGGCCGAGGGCAGCATGCCGTGCCCGTACCCGTCGGCCTTGACCACCGCCATCAGCTCGGCGCTGGTGCCGGACCGCAGCCGGGCGACGTTCTCCCGGATCGCGTCAAGATCGACTCGTGCCTCGGCCTGCCACATGCCCCCAGCCTACTGACCGGCAGCGGTCAGGGCAGCCGGGCGAGCACCGGGCGCAACGCGACCGCCACGTCCGGAGCGGTCACCGGGCCGTGCCGGGCCGCCTCCCGACCGGCCAGCCCGTGCAGGTACGCGGCCAGCGCGGCGGCCCGCTCCGGCGGCAGCCCGGCGGCCAGCAGCGAGCCGAGCAGCCCGGCCAGCACGTCACCGGTGCCGCCGGTGGCCAACGCCGGGGTGCCGGTCGGGTTGACGTACGCCTGACCGGCCGGCGTGCCGACCACCGTGCGGTCCCCCTTGAGCAGCACCACCGCGTTCATCCAGGCGGCCAGCCGCAGGGTCGCCCCGACCCGGTCCGCGCCCGGCTCCTCGCCGCAGAGCCGGGCGTACTCGCGGTCGTGCGGGGTCACCACGATCGGCGCGTCCCGACCGCGCAGCCGGTCCGCCATCGAGCCGTCCACCAGCATGGTCAGCGCGTCCGCGTCGAGCACCACCGGCACCGGCGCGGCCAGCACGGCACGCAGCTCGGCGGCGGCCTCCTCGCCGGCGCCCAGCCCGGAGCCGCACACCCACGCCTGCACCCGGCCGGCGTCGGCGACCCGACCGGTGGCGATCACCGACGGGTACCGGCGCAGCACCTCGGCGGCGGCGCTGCCGGCGTACCGGACCAGCCCGGTCGGCCCGGCCAGCGCCCCGCCGACCGAGAGCACGGCCGCGCCCGGGTACGTCGCCGAGCCGGTCGCCAGCCCCACCACGCCCCGGGTGTACTTCTCCGAGGCCGGGCCGAGCCGCGGCCAGCCGTCCACCACGTCCGACCACTCGGTGACCCGCAGCGCGGGCGTGCCCCGCAGCCAGGGGGTCAGGCCGATGTCGACCAGGTCCACCTGCCCGGCGTAGCCGGCCGCCTCGCCCACCACCAGCGCCGGCTTGAGCGCGCCGAAGGCCACCGTCACGTCCGCCCGCAGCGCGTCCGCCCGACCGGCCGGGTCACGGGGCACGTGGCCGGTGTCGACGGCGACGCCGCTGGGCACGTCCACGGCGACCACGGTGGCCCGGCCGCCGTCCCGCCCACGCACCTGCGGCAGCCGTTCGACCAGCCGGCGCGCCGGCTCACGGAGACCGCCCGTGCCGCCGATGCCGACGATGCCGTCGAGCGCCAGGTCCGCGCGGGCCGGCAGGTCGTCGACGGTACGACCACCGGCGGCCCGCAGCGCGGCCAACCCCTCGGGATGGGCCCGGTCGGGGCTGAGCAGCAGCGCCTCGACCGCCGCCCCCCGGCCCGCCAGCAGCGCGCCGGCGTACAGGGCGTCACCGCCGTTGTCGCCGCTGCCGACCAGCAGCAGCACCCGGGCGCCGTACGCCCCGCCCCGGTCGGCGAGCAGCAGCGCGCAGCGGCGGGCCAGCCCGGCGGCGGCCCGTCGCATCAGCGTGCCCGCCGGCAGGGTGGCCATCAGGCCGGCCTCGGCCGCCCGTACGTCGGCGACCCGCCACACCGCTTTCATGTCCACCCCGTTCCGCCTGGCCCGGCACACCGGACATCCGGCGACCCGGCCGGATGATGTCAGGTCAACCCTAGGCCCTGGTCGAAGTCCCCGGTCGAGACGAGGCGGAGTCCAGGCGGCGGTCCGGCAGGGCGGGGATCGGTCCGGACACCGGTGTCCGGACCGATCCCCCACGCCGCCGGCCGTCGTCCGGGCCCGCCGTGGGCCGACCAGGGACTTCGACACAGGGTCCGGCGGCGCGCAGGGTAGCGGTCGGGACCACTGTGGGCAATGCCTGTGGACAACCGGCGACCCGGTCAGCGGCCCGTCGTCCACAGGGGGCTGCGGCGCGCGCCCGTCGCCGCCTAGCGTCGGGCGGGTCGAGGCACCACCGGTGGGAGGAGTGGCGATGACCAGGTCAGTCGAGGTGGGCGGGGCGCCCCTGAGCGTCGACATCCCGGCGCTGCGCGCCGCTGCCGCCCACCTCATCGACGAGGCGTACGCGTTGGGGCAGGGGGTGGCCGGCACGCCGGGGCTCGTGCCGGCAGCGCCGGCCTGGCGCAGCACGGCGGCGTTGGCCGGGTTGGAGTCGGCGGCGCACGCCTGGTTCGGGGCGCTCGGCGGGCGGGTCGGGGAGGCCGGCACGGCGGTGCGCGGCGCCGCCGACGGCTATCACGCGGCCGACGACCGGGCGGCCCGCCGCCTGCCCACCGCCCGATGACCCGCCCGACGACCGGTCAGACGACCGGGCCGACGACCGCGCCGGCCCGCCCGCCGGGCCGATGACCCGCCCGCCGACCGGGTCGATGGCCGGGCCGATGGCCGGGCCGACGAGCCGGCCGACGACCACCCCGGCGGGAGGCGGCGGCCCGGCGGGAGGGGCCGCCGGGGTGTCCGCCGGGGTGTCCGCCGACGGTGGGTACGCCCGGCTGTGGGCGACCGACCCGGGCGTCTGGGATCGGGCCGGCGTGGCCTGGCGGGGACTGGACGCCGTGCTGGGCCGACGGGCCGCCGGGCTGGCCGCCGGGGCGGGGCGGCTGCGGGCCGGCTGGCGGGGCGTCGCCGCCGACACGGCGGACGGCCGTCTCACCGCGCTGCGCGCCGAGCTGACCTCGGTCGCGCCGGCCCTGATCGAGGTGGACCAGACCCTCGCCGAGTTCGCCGCCCGGTTGCGGCTGGCCCGGGCCCGCCTGGCCGAGGCGGTACGCCAGATCGACGCGGCGGGTCTCCAGGTCGACCGGGCCGGCCGGGTCAGCGCCGGCCCGACCTACCGGCCACCGTCGCCCGGCCCGGCCCCGACCGCCGCCCCGGGCCGGTCGAGCGCGCCGGGGCCGGCCCGGCCCGGGGCGGGGCCCGGGCAGGCGCTCGGGGCCGGGCAGGCGCTCGGGGCCGGGCAGGCGGCCGAGGTCGCTCGGCTCTCCGGCGCGATCGGGGGCGCGCTCGCGCTCGCCGAGGCGGCCGACCGGGAGGCGGCGGCCCGGCTAGGCGAGCTGGCCTCCGCCGGGCGCGCCGGCTGGACGCAGCCGCCGCCCGGGTACCGTCCGCCGCCGGGGGCCGATCCGGCGCTGGTCCGACGCTGGTGGACCGGGCTCACCCCGGCCCAGCGACGCTGGCTGGTCGCTCACGAGCCGGCCCGGATCGGACGCCTCGACGGCGTGCCGGTGGCCGCCCGGGACCAGGCGAACCGTCTCCTGCTGCCCGAGCTCCGGGAGCGGCTGCTCGCCCAGCGGCGGGAGCTGTCGCGCCGGAAGCCGTTCGGGCCGGTGGAGCTGGCCGCGGTGGCCCGGGTCGACGCCCGGCTGGCCGGGCTGGACGCGCTCACCGACCGGTTGGCCACGCCGGGCTCGGCCGGCGCGCCCCGGGCGTACCTGCTCGGGCTGGACGTGGCCGGGGACGGCCGGGCGGTGGTCGCGGTCGGCAACCCGGACCGCACCGACCGGGTGTTGACGTACGTGCCGGGGATGACCGCCGACCTGGCCGACGCCGACGACGAGCTGGGTCGGGCGGCGCGGGTGGCCGCCCGCTGCGCCACGCTCGACCCGACCCGGGCCACCTCGGCGGTGCTCTGGCTGGACTACGACGCCCCGGATTTCGTCCACGAGGCGTACCGCGACCGGCAGGCCGTGGACGCCGGGGCCGGGCTGCACCGGTTCCAGGAGGGGCTGCGGCTCACCCACGAGGGGCCGCCGGCCCGGCAGACCGTGCTCGGGCACAGCTACGGGTCACTGGTGGTCGGCACGGCCGCCCGGGAGCACGGGCTGGCCGCCGACGCGCTGGTCTTCGTCGGCTCACCCGGGGTGGGCGTCGACCACGCCGCCGATCTGCGTCTGCCGCCCGGTCAGGTGTGGGCGAGCACCGCCGACGACGACGTGATCGGCGTGGTCCGCCGGCCGGTGGAGCTGGCCGGTCGGGCGGCGGTCGGCGGGGTCCTGCCGTGGCTGGCCGGTGACCTGGTCGGCCGCCCCGACGACGATCTCTGGTTCGGCCGGGATCCGAGCGACCCGAGCTTCGGCGGGCGCACCTTCCCGAGCGGCCGGTACGGCCACACCGGCTACTGGGAGCCGGCCAATCCCGCCCTGGACGGCATGGCCCGGATCGTGCTGGGCCGATGACCGGCCGCCGGGGTCGGACCGGCCGCCGCCCGGTGTGCGCCGGTCGCCGGCCCCGGCACGCAGCGGCGCGCGCCGGGGCCGGCGGCTCACTCGACGGTGACGGACTTCGCCAGGTTGCGCGGCTGGTCGACGTCGTGCCCCCGGGCGGCGGCGATCTCGGCGGCGAGCACCTGCAACGGGACGGTGGTCACCAGCGGGGCCAGCAGCGTCGGCGTGCGCGGCACGTAGATCAGGTGATCGGCGTACCGGGCGACCGCCTCGTCGCCCTCTTCGGCGATCACGATGGTGCGCGCGCCCCGGGCACGTACCTCCTGGATGTTGGAGACCACCTTGTCGTGCAGCATGCCCCGGCCCACCGGCGACGGCACCACGCAGATCACCGGGGTGCCCTGGTCGATCAGGGCGATCGGGCCGTGCTTCAGCTCGCCGGCGGCGAACCCCTCGGCGTGCATGTACGCCAGCTCCTTGAGCTTCAGCGCGCCCTCCAGCGCCACCGGGTAGCCGACGTGCCGGCCGATGAACAGCACGGTCGGCTCCGACTTCAGGTCGCGGGCCAGTTCCCGGACCGGCTCGATGCGGTCCAGCAGCTCACGCAGCTTGCCGGGCATCTGGTGGAGCTGGTCGACCACGGCGGCCACCTCGTCGGCGAACTTGATCCCGCGTACCTGGGCCAGGTGCAGGCCGATCAGGTAGCAGGCGACGAGCTGGGTGAGGAACGCCTTGGTGGAGGCGACGGCGATCTCGGGCCCGCCGTGGGTGTAGAGCACCGCGTCCGACTCACGCGGGATGGTGGAGCCGTTGGTGTTGCAGATGGCCAGCACCCGGGCCTTCTGCTCCTTGGCGTGCCGCAGCGCCATCAGGGTGTCCATGGTCTCGCCGGACTGCGAGATCACCACGATCAGCGTGGACCGGTCGAGGACCGGGTCGCGGTACCGGAACTCGCTGGCCAGCTCCACCTCACAGGGGATCCGGGTCCAGTGCTCGATGGCGTACTTGGCGACCATCCCGGAGTGGTACGCGGTGCCGCAGGCGACGATGAAGATCTTGTCGACGTCCCGGAGGTCCTGGTCGCTGAGGCGTACCTCGTCGAGCATGATCTCGCCGGTGTCGGTGAGCCGTCCGAGCAGGGTGTCCGCGACGGCCTGCGGCTGCTCCTCGATCTCCTTGAGCATGAACCAGTCGTAGCCGCCCTTCTCGGCGGCGGAGGCGTCCCAGTGGATGTGGAAGTCCTTGCCGCTGGCCGGCTGCCCGTCGAAGTCGGTGATCTCGATGGTGTCGGCGGTGATCAGGACGATCTGGTCCTGCCCCAGCTCGACCGCCTCCCGGGTGTGCTCGATGAACGCGGCCACGTCGCTGGCCAGGTAGTTCTCGCCGTCGCCCCGGCCGACCACCAGCGGCGAGTTGCGGCGCGCGCCGACCACCGCGCCGGGCACCCGGGCGTCCACTGCCAGCAGCGTGAACGCTCCCTCCAGCCGCTGGCACACCACCCGCATCGCGGCGGAGAGCAGGGCCGGGCCGTCGGGCTGACCGGCGGCGCGCAGGTCGGCCAGCGCGGCGGAGAGCAGGTGGGCGGCGCACTCGGTGTCGGTGTCGCTGGCGAAGGTGACGCCGTCGTCCTCCAGCTCGGCGCGGAGCTTGGCGAAGTTCTCGATGATGCCGTTGTGGATCACCGCGACGCCGTTGTCCGGGGCGAGGTGGGGGTGGGCGTTGCGGTCGGTCGGGCCGCCGTGGGTGGCCCAGCGGGTGTGCCCGATGCCGGTGAGGCCGTCGCCGATGCCGGTCGCGGCGGCGCCGCCCGACCCGGTGGTGGCCCGCTCGCCCAGCGCCTTCTCCAGGTTGGCCAGCTTGCCGGCCTTCTTCTCGGTCAGCAGCTCGTCGTCGCAGACGATGGCGACGCCGGCCGAGTCGTAGCCTCGGTATTCCAGTCGCCGCAGCCCGTCGAGCACGATGCCGAGCGCCGGGCGCGCGCCGGCGTAACCCACGATTCCACACATGGCCCGCAGCCTAACCCAGTTTCGCTCACCACGTTTGCGCGGAAGGGGGGTTATCGCTCACCGCACATGAGCGAAAACCGCCAGGTGACCGAAAACCGCCGTGGCACCGCTTTCCTGACCAGCGGGGTCGAGCACCTCGCGCCGCTCGGTCGGTGAGCCGACGACCGACGCCGCAGTCGCCGAGCGCCACCGCCCGGGCGGGCCCTACCGGGTCCGGGCCGTAGGCTTGCCGACGTGACGACGACGAAGGCCGGCGCGCCGACGGGCGCCGATCCGCTGGTGGCCCGGATGCGTCCGTTCGGCACCACCATCTTCGCCGAGATGTCCGCGCTCGCGGTGCGCACCGGCGCGGTCAACCTCGGCCAGGGTTTCCCCGACTCCGACGGCCCGCCCGAGATGCTCGCCGCCGCCGCCGAAGCGCTGCGCGCCGGCCACAACCAGTACCCGCCGGGTCCGGGCGTCCCCGTCCTGCGGGCGGCGGTCGCCGCCCACCAACGCCGCTTCTGGGGCCTGGAGTACGACCCGAACGGCGAGATCGTGGTCACCGCCGGCGCCACCGAGGCGGTCGCGGCGGCCATCCTCGCCCTCTGCGAGCCCGGCGACGAAGTGGTCTGCTTCGAGCCCTACTACGACTCCTACGCGGCCTCGATCGCCCTGGCCGGCGCGGTCCGCCGCCCGGTCACGCTGCGCCCCGGGCCCGACGGCCGGTACGCCTTCGACCCGGACGCGTTGCGCGCCGCGTTCGGCCCCCGCACGAGGGTGGTGCTGCTGAACTCCCCGCACAACCCCACCGGCAAGGTCTTCACCGCCGACGAGCTACGCCTGGTCGCCGAACTGTGCCAGGAGCACGACGCGTACGCGGTCACCGACGAGGTGTACGAGCACCTGGTCTTCGCCGGCGCCGGCCACGCGCCGCTGGCCACCCTGCCCGGCATGCGGGAGCGCACCCTGCGGATCTCCTCGGCCGGCAAGACGTTCTCCTGCACCGGCTGGAAGGTCGGCTGGGCCAGCGGCCCCGCCGCCCTGGTGTCGGCGCTGCTGCGGGTGAAGCAGTTCCTCACGTTCGTGAACGCGGCGCCGCTGCAACCGGCCGTCGCCGTGGCGCTGGCCCTGCCGGACGACTACTACACCGACCTGCTGACCGGGATGCGACAGCGCCGGGACCAGCTCGTCGACGGGCTCACCGAGGCCGGTTTCGACGTGCTCGTCCCGGAGGGGACGTACTTCGTCACCGCCGACGTCACCCCGCTGGGCGGGACGGACGGGGTGGAGTTCTGCCGCGCCCTGCCGGAACGCTGCGGCGTGGTGGCCGTTCCGACCCAGGTCTTCTACGACGACCCGGAGGCGGGCCGCCGGCTGGTCCGGTTCGCCTTCTGCAAACGCCCCGAGGTGCTGACCGAGGCGGTGACCCGGCTGCACGCCCTCCGTCCCCGCTGACCGTCCCGCAGCACACGGCCCGCCCCGCCACGGCGCGCGCCGACGGCTCCGGCTCGCAGCCGCTCGCCGTCGGTCGGGCCGCGCCGGGCCGCCGCCCAGCACCCCCCGAACACTCCAGCGGTACGCGCACCGTCCGGCCCGTCCCGGGAAGGACCGACCCGGATCAGGCCCCCTGGCCCGGGCCGGCTCGACCCGCCCCGGCTCGACCCGGGGCGGCTCGACCCGGGGCGCTGGCTCGCGTGCGACAAGAAGGGAGTCCGGTCGTCGGACTCCCCCATTGGGTTCTGAGAGTGAGCCTTTGGAGCTGCCCCGGATATGGGGCAGTGGCGCCTGGACGCCGGGCGACGCGCGCGGCAGCCGACGGACAACGAACGACGGGGCCCCTCGGTACCGCCGGCCTCCGAGGAACGACCACCAGCCCGTCGACGCTGAATCACCGGCCAGGCCACCGGCCGCGGACAACGGGCCACCGGCCACGCACGACGCACCACGCACCACGCACCACGGACAACGGGCCACCGGCCACCGGCCACGGGCGACGGGCGACGGGCGACGGGCGACGGGCGACGGGCGACGGTAGGCAGCCGGCGGGCGGCAATCCGCGGGCGGCGTGCCCCATATCCGGGGCAGCTCCAAAGGCTCCGGACAGCACACACCCCCGCAGCTCGGCGGTCAGCCCAGGGACGGTCGCCGGCGATCGACAGCCGCTCGGCGGGACCGACCAGGCCCAGCGATCGGCCCGATCCAGCGACCGACCGGGCCCAGCGACCGACACGCCGCGACGACCAGCACAGCCGCACGAACAACCGGCCGCGCCGACCAGGTCGACCACAGCACGGCCGCAGGAGCGGCACGGCGGCGGGCGGCGCGCCCGCCAGCCAGCCGGCGGGCGGACCAGCCGGCGGGCGGACCAGCCGGCGGGCGGACCAGCCGACGGGCGGACCAGCCGACGGGCGGGCGCCTTCCGCGCGGGCGGGAGACGCCCGGCCGACGGTACGGTCAGGCGGCGGGGCTGGCGGCGCGGACCCGGGTGGCGATGCGTTCGGCGACCGCGCGGGCGGTCTGCTCGGTCTCCGCCTCGACCATCACCCGGACCAAAGGCTCGGTGCCGGAGGGGCGCAGCAGCACCCGGCCGGTGTCGCCCAGCTCCGTCTCGGCCCGCTCGACCTCGGCCAGGACGTCGGGAGCGCCCGCGCCGACGGTCCGGTCCCCGACCGGCACGTTGATCAGCACCTGGGGCAGCTTGGTCATCACCCCGGCCAGCTCGGCCAGGCTCCGGCCGGTCTGCGCCATCCGGGCCATCAGGTGCAGGCCGGTGAGCACGCCGTCGCCGGTGGTCGCGTACGCGGGCAGCACGATGTGCCCGCTCTGCTCACCGCCCAGGGCGAGCCCGGAGGCGCGCAGCTCCTCCAGCACGTACCGGTCGCCGACCTTGGTCTCGACCAGCCGGATGCCCTCGGCAGACATGGCCAGTCGCAGGCCGAGGTTGCTCATCACGGTCGCGACCAGGGTGTCGCCGGTGAGCGTGCCCGCCTCGCGCATGGCCAACGCGATGATGGCCATGATCTGGTCGCCGTCCACCTCGTCGCCGTTGGCGTCGACCGCCACGCAACGGTCGGCGTCGCCGTCGTGGGCGATGCCCAGGTGCGCGCCGTGCGCCACCACGGCCTCGCGCAGCGCCTCGATGTGGTTGGAGCCGCAGGCGTCGTTGATGTTGAGCCCGTCCGGGTCGGCGTTGATCGCCACGACCTCGGCGCCGGCTTCCCGGTAGGCGACCGGGGCGACCTCGGCGGCGGCGCCGTTGGCGCAGTCCACCACGACCTTGATGCCTTCCAGCCGGTGCGGGACCGTGCCGATCAGGTGCTGGACGTAGTGGTCGGCCCCGTCGAGCAGGTCGTGCACCCGGCCGATGCCGGCCCCGGTGGGGCGTTCCCAGGCGGTGGTGGCGTTCGCCTCGACCGCGTCCTCGATCCGGATCTCAAGGTCGTCGGGCAGTTTGTGTCCACCGGCGGCGAAGAGCTTGACGCCGTTGTCCGGCATCGGGTTGTGCGACGCGGAGAGCATCACGCCCAGGTCGGCCTTGGCCTCGGCGGTCAGGAAGGCGACCGCCGGGGTGGGCAGCACACCGACCCGGACGACGTTGGCGCCGGCGCTGGTCAGCCCGGCCACCACGGCGGCTTCCAGCATCTCGCCGCTGGCCCGCGGGTCCCGCCCCACCACGGCCAGCGGCGGGTGGCTGCGGTCCGACTCGGCGAGGGTGTGCGCGGCGGCCACCGCCACCGCCAACGCGAGCTCGGGTGTCAGGTCGACGTTCGCCCGCCCGCGTACGCCGTCCGTGCCGAACAACCGACCCATACCCGCCAACCTCCAGAAACGGTGATGCCACGCAGAGGGTGACACCAGGGAGAACGGTGATACCAGGAAAAGCGGAACGGCCGGGCCACCTCCCCGGGAATTCGCGGGAGGCGGACCGGCCGTCCGTCAGGAGTACAAGGTGCTGACGCTGATCAGCGCTTCGAGTACTGCGGGGCCTTGCGGGCCTTCTTGAGGCCGTACTTCTTGCTCTCCTTGACCCGGGCGTCCCGGGTGAGGAAGCCGGCCTTCTTGAGCGCGGGCCGGTCGTCGGGCTCGCTGACGATCAGCGCCCGGGCGATGGCCAGCCGCAGCGCGCCGGCCTGGCCGGTGGTGCCGCCGCCACGCAGGTTGGCGATCACGTCGAACGCCTCGGGCTTCTCGGCGGTGACCAGCGGGTCCTTGATGAGCTGCTGGTGCACCTTGCTCGGGAAGTAGGCCTCGAGGTCACGGCCGTTGCAGGTGATCTTGCCGCTGCCGGGGATGATCCGCACCCGGACGATGGCCTCCTTGCGGCGGCCCACGGTCTGGATCGGGCGGTCTCCGCGGGGCGCGCGCGCGACGGGCGCCGGCGCCTCGGTGGCCTCGGGGGCGACCTCGGTCTCGGTGATGTCGGTCATGCTGCTTCCTTCGCCCGCGCTCACTGCGCGATCTGCTTGATCTCGAACGGCGCCGGCTGCTGCGCGGCGTGCGGGTGCTCGGCGCCGGCGTAGACCTTCAGCTTCTTGAGGAGCTGACGGCCGAGCTTGTTGTGCGGCAGCATGCCCTTGACGGCCAGCTCGATGGCGCGCTCCGGACGCTTGGTCAGCAGCTCGTCGTAGCCGACCCGCTTGAGGCCACCGGGGTAGCCGGAGTGCCGGTAGGCGATCTTCTGCTGCCGCTTGTTGCCGGTCAGCGCGACCTTGCCCGCGTTCACGATGACGACGAAGTCGCCCGTGTCGACGTGCGGCGCGAAAGTCGGCTTGTGCTTACCACGCAGCAACGTGGCGGCGTGGGTGGCCAGGCGGCCCAGCACGACATCAGAGGCGTCGATGACGTGCCACTGACGCTCGATCTCACCCGGCTTCGGGCTGTACGTACGCACAGGTCTACCTTGTCTCGTCGTCGGTCTGGGGTCGCGCGTCGAGGTGACCAGATAACCCGAGGTGACCAGGGAACCAGGCCGGACCAGCGCGCACGAACGACCAAGCGTACCTGAAGCGGTACGCCGCTGAATGTCGTACAACAGCAGGCAACGATACCCGCCGCCCGACGCGCCGGTCAAAACGGGGTCCGCCCGACGCGCGGGGCGGCGTACCAGGTGAGAGTTCTCACACGCCGGCCAGCGTACGCCGGCCCGGCCGGAGGTACACCACCCAGGTGAGGGCCAGGCACAGCGCGTAGTAGCCGATGAACGCCAGGTACGCCGCGTCGGCGCTGTGCCAGGTCAGGAAGGACTGCCGGAAGGCGATGTTCACCAGCACCCCGCCGAAGGCCCCCACCGCGCCGGCGATGCCGATCAGCGCCCCGGTGAGCCGTCGGGCCCGCCGCTCGGTGTCCGCCGGGTCGAGCCGCCCCTCGGCCACCTCGTCGGCGACCCGGGCCCGGAAGATCGCCGGGATCATCTTGTACGTCGACCCGTTGCCGATCCCGCTGGTCACGAAGAGGGCCATGAACCCGGTCAGGTACAGCGGCAGGGACTTCTGGCCGGCGGCGTACAGCACCAGCGAGGCGCCACCGGCCATCGCGGCGAAGTTCCAGAACGTCACCTTCGCCCCGCCGAAGCGGTCGGCGAGCTGACCGCCGACCGGCCGGATCAGCGAGCCGACCAGCGGGCCGAGGAAGGTCAGCCCGGCCGCGTCGATCGGGGTGGCGAACCGGTCGGCGAACTCGATCTGGAGCACCTGGCCGAAGGCGAAGCCGAAGCCGATGAACGAGCCGAACGTGCCGATGTACAGCAGCGCCATCACCCAGGTGTGCCCGTCCCGGGCGGTCTCCCGCAGCGCGCCGGGCTCGTTGCGGGCGGCGGGGATGTTGTCCAGCCAGCGGGCGGCGGCCAGCGCCGCGAGCACGATCAGCGGCAGGTACACCGCCGGCACCAGCCGGGGGTGCGCGGCTCCGGCGGTGGCCAGCACCGCCAGGCCCACCAGTTGCACCGCCGGCACGCCCAGGTTGCCGCCGCCGGCGTTGAGGCCGAGCGCCCGGCCCTTGAGCCGCTCCGGGTAGAACAGGTTGATGTTCGCCATCGACGAGGCGAAGTTGCCGCCGCCGACGCCGGTCAGGCAGGCCAGCACCATCAGGGTGGGGTACGACACCCCGGGCTCCAGCAGGATCGTCATCGGCACCGCCGGCAGCAGCAGCATCAGCGCGCTGACGATGGTCCAGTTCCGGCCGCCGAACCGGGCGACCGCCAGGGTGTACGGCAGGCGCAGCACCGCGCCCAGCGCGGCCGGCACGGCGGTCAGCAGGAACTTCCCGGCCGGGTCGATGCCGTAGGCGGGGCCGAGGAAGAGCACGGTCACCGACCAGAGGCTCCACACCGAGAAGCCGACGTGTTCGGCGAAGATCGACACCCACAGGTTACGGCGGGCGATGGACGCCCCGGTGGTGCGCCAGAACCCGGGATCCTCGGGTCGCCAGTCGGTCAACTGGTGCCGGCGGGCCGGGGGCGACGGGGTGTCGGTGCGGGGCGGGGTGGTGGCGAGGGTGCTCACGGCGGCTCCTCCTCGGTCTGCGGGATGGGCAGGGACGCTAGGGCGCGGCGGTTACCCGGGAGTGCGCGCTTTCGCGTCGCCGCGGAAACATGCGCCGCACGAACCCGCCCGACCAGTGGTGAGACGGATGAGGCGTCGATCCCCGCCGATCCGCTGCCCCGGGAGGAAGTGAGCGGCTCTTGACAGGGCCGAAACAAACGGGACCCGGCGCGGAAACCGCCCACCGGCACGCTTTGCCGACATGACAGACGGTGCACGAGCCGCGACCCGACCGGGGCGGGCGCCCCGCGAGGCGGCCACCCACTGCCCGTACTGCGCCCTCCAGTGTGGAATGATCCTGCGTGACGAGGACGGACGGATCGAGGTCCGGTCCCGCGACTTCCCGACCAACCGGGGCGGGCTCTGCCAGAAGGGCTGGACCGCGACCGACCTGCTCGACCACCCGGACCGGTTGACCACCCCGCTGCTGCGCGCCCCGACCGGCGAGCTGCGCCCGGCGACCTGGGCCGAGGCGTACCACCGGATCGTCTCCCGGGTCCGCGACACCCAGACCGCGTACGGCCGGGACGCGGTGGCGGTCTTCGGCGGCGGCGGCCTGACCAACGAGAAGGCGTACGCGCTGGGCCGGTTCGCCCGGGTCGCGCTGCGCACCCGCAACATCGACTACAACGGCCGGTTCTGCATGTCCTCGGCGGCGGCGGCCGGGATGCGTGCCTTCGGCCTCGACCGGGGGCTGCCGTTCCCGCTGGCCGACCTGGGCCGGGCGGACACCCTGCTGCTGGTCGGGGCGAACCCGGCGGAGACCATGCCGCCGCTCGCCCGCTACCTCACCGAGCTGCGGGAACGCGGCGGGAAACTGATCGTGGTCGACCCCCGCGTCACCGCCACCGCCCGGCTGGCCGACCTGCACCTGCAACCGCTGCCCGGCACCGACCTGGCGGTGGCGAACGCGCTGCTGCACGTCGCGCTGACCGAGGGCTGGGTGGACCGGGGGTACGTCGCGGAGCGTACCGAGGGCTTCGACGCGGTCCGGCGGGTCGCGGCGGGCTGGTGGCCGGCGCGCGCCGAGCGGCTCTCCGGCGTGCCGGTGGCCGACCTGGAGGCGGCGGCGCGGGCGCTGGCCACCGTCGACAACGCGATCATCCTGACCGCCCGGGGCGCGGAGCAGCACGCCAAGGGGGTCGACACGGTCAGCGCCTTCGTGAACCTGGCGCTCGCCCTGGGGCTGCCCGGCCGACCCGGCTCCGGGTACGGCTGCCTGACCGGTCAGGGCAACGGCCAGGGTGGCCGCGAGCACGGGCAGAAGGCCGACCAACTGCCCGGGTACCGGAAGATCGACGACCCGGCGGCCCGCGCGCACGTGGCCGACGTGTGGGGGGTGGACCCGGCCGACCTGCCCGGCCCGGGGGTCTCCGCGTACGAGCTGCTGGATGCCCTGGGCGCCGGGGGCGGCCCGAAGGCGCTGCTGGTCTTCGGCTCGAACCCGGTGGTCTCCGCGCCCCGGGCGGCCCGGGTCGAGGCCCGGCTGCGCTCGCTGGACCTGCTGGTCGTCGCGGACTTCCTGCTCTCCGAGACGGCCGCCATCGCCGACGTGGTGCTGCCCACCGCCCAGTGGGCCGAGGAGGACGGCACGATGACCAATCTCGAAGGCCGGGTGCTGCGGCGTCGCGCGCTGCGCGAGCCGCCGCCCGGCGTCCGCACCGACCTGCGGGTCCTGGCCGACCTGACCGCGTTGCTGCGCGGGCCGGCGCCCTTCCTCGCACCCGACCAGGGCGATCCGCGGGTGGTGTTCGCGGAGCTGCGGCGGGCGTCGGCGGGCGGGTCGGCCGACTACGCCGGGGTGACCTGGGAGCGGATCGACGCCGCCGACGGGGTCTTCTGGCCCTGCCCGGACGAGGACGCCCCGGACACCCCGCGCCTGTTCACCGAGCGGTTCGCCACGCCCGACGGGCGGGCCCGGTTCCACCCGGTGGAGCACCGGCCGGCGGCCGAGGAGGTCTGCGCCGACTACCCGCTGTACTTCACCACCGGTCGGGTGCTGGCCCAGTACCAGTCGGGCGCCCAGACCCGGCGGGTGGCGGCGCTGCGCCGGGCCGCGCCGGAGCCCTTCGTCGAGCTGCACCCCGACCTGGCCGCCCGGCTGGACGTGGCCGAGGGCGACGAGCTGCGGGTCACCTCCCGCCGGGGTGAGCTGCGCGCGCCGGCCCGGATCACCCCGACCATCCGCCCGGACACGGTCTTCGCGCCGTTCCACTGGGGCGGCGCGGGTCGGGCGAACTCCGTCACCAACGACGCCCTCGACCCGGTCTCCCGGATGCCGGAGTTCAAGGTCTGCGCGGTCCGGGTGGAGAAGGTGACGCCGTGAGCCAGCGCATCGTCGTCGTCGGGTACGGCATGGCCGGTTCCCGGCTCGCCACCGAGCTGCACGCCCGCCCCGGCGACCGGAAGGTCACCGTGTTCGGGGCGGAGCCGCACCGCGCGTACAACCGGATCATGCTCTCCACGCTGCTCGCCGGGAAGGTCGACGAGTCCGACGTGGAGCTGACCGAGCTGGCCGGGCAGGGCGTGGACGTGCGGTCCGGGGTGGCGGTCACCGCGATCGACCGGGCCACCCGCACGGTCCGCACCGACGCCGGCGAGGAGGTCGGGTACGACCACCTGGTGCTCGCCACCGGCAGCCGCGCCGCGGTGCCGCCGCTGGCCGGGCTGGACGTGCGCCGGCTGCCCGACCGGGTGGTCCCGTTCCGCACCCTGGACGACTGCCGGCGGATCCTCGCCGCCGTCCGGGACGCGCGCAGCGTGCTGGTGCTCGGTGGCGGGCTGCTCGGGCTGGAGGCGGCCCGCGGGCTCGCCGCCCGGGGACTGGACGTGCAGGTGGTGCACCCGGTGGGGCACCTGATGGAACGCCAGCTCGACCCGGCCGCCGGGGCGGTGCTCGCGGACACCCTGGCCGGTCTCGGGGTGCGTACCCGGCTCGGGGTGGGGGCGACCGGGGTGACCGCCGGCCCGGACGGCGTGAGCCTGGAGCTGGCCGACGGCCGGACGCTCGACGCGGACCTGCTGGTGCTCTCCTGCGGGGTGCGGCCGGAGACCGGGCTGGCCGCCGCGGCCGGGCTGACCGTGGAGCGGGGCGTGGTGGTCGACGACCGGCTGCGCACCAGCGACCCGCACATCTCGGCGATCGGCGACTGCGCCCAGTACGACGGGGTGGTGACCGGGCTGGTCGCGCCGGCCTGGGCGCAGGCCCGGGTGGTGGCCCGGCTGTTGACCGGTGACGACGGGCACGACCGGTACCGGCCGCAGCCGGGGGTGACCCGGCTCAAGGCGGCCGGCATCGACCTGGCCGCGATGGGCGAGCTGGCCCCGCCGGCCGCGCCGGGCGCCGGCGACCCGGGCGTCGCGGGCGGGGACCGGCGCGAGGAGTTGACCTTCGCCGACCCGTCCCGGGGCACGTACGCCCGGCTGCTGATCACCGGCGAGCGGTTGACCGGCGCGATCCTGCTGGGCGACAACCCGAGCGTCGGCACGGTGATCCAGCTCTTCGACCGGGGCGGCCCGGTGCCCGCCGACCGGCGCGCGCTGCTGCTGGGCCGGGCGCTGGGCGGGGCGACCGCCGTGCCGGAGGCGACGTCCCCGGCGCTGGTGCCGGACAGCGCGACGATCTGCCGGTGCAACGCGGTCAGCAAGGCCGACCTGGTCCGGTGCTGGCGGTCCGGGGCGCGTTCGGTGCCGGAAGTGGTCACCGCGACCCGGGCCGGCACCGGGTGCGGATCGTGCCGGGACGCGGTCACCGGCATCGTCGAATGGCTGTCCGAGGTGGACTCGGTGGAGGTGACGCGATGAGTGGAACGGACCGAGGGGACGCCGGGGGCACGCTGACCGGCGGGAACCTGGTGGTGGTCGGCAACGGCATGGTCGGCCAGCGGCTCGTGGAGGCGTTGCGGTCCCGCGACGTCGACCGCCGCTGGCGGGTCACGGTGCTCGCCGAGGAGCGCCGCCCGGCGTACGACCGGGTGCGGCTGTCGGCGTTCTTCGACGGCGCGGACGCCGACGAGCTGAACCTGCACACCCCGGACGACGGGGTCGACCTGCGGCTGGGCGAGCCGGTCACGGCGCTCGACCGGGAGCGGCGGGTGGTGGGCACGCCGGCCGGCGAGTACCCGTACGACGCGTTGGTGCTGGCCACCGGCTCGTACCCGTTCGTGCCGCCGGTGGCCGGCACGGACCTGCCCGGGGTGTTCGTCTACCGGACGTTGGACGACCTGGAGGCGATCCGGGCGCACGCCCGGGGCCGGCGGGTCGGCGCGGTGATCGGCGGCGGGCTGCTCGGCCTGGAGGCGGCGAACGCGCTGCGGCTGCTCGGCCTGGACACGCACGTGGTGGAGTTCGCGCCCCGGCTGATGCCGGTGCAGGTGGACGAGGCGGGCGGGGCGATGCTCCGCCGCTACGTCGAGGAGCTGGGGGTACGTACCCACCTGGGGGTCGGCACCACCGCGCTGCGGGCCGGCGCCGACGGCACGGTCGCCGGGCTGGTCCTCTCCGACGGCGCGACGGTCGACGCGGACCTGGTGGTGGTGGCCGCCGGCATCCGCCCGCGGGACGAGCTGGCCCGCGCGACCGGACTGCCGGTGGGGCCGCGCGGCGGGGTGCTGGTCGACGCGACCTGCCGCAGCGCCGACGACGACCGGGTGTGGGCGGTCGGCGAGTGCGCGGCGGTCGACGGGGTCTGTTTCGGGCTGGTCGCGCCCGGCTACGCGATGGCGGAGGTGGTGGCGGACCGGCTGCTCGGCGGGGCGGCGGTCTTCCCGGGCGCGGACACCGCGACGAAACTGAAGCTGCTCGGGGTGGACGTGGCGTCGTTCGGTGACGCGCACGGCGTCACCGAGGGCTGCCTGGACGTGACGTTCACCGACCCGGCGACCCGGGTCTACGCGAAACTGGTCCTCTCCGACGACGCGCGCACCCTGCTCGGTGGGGTGCTGGTCGGGGACGCCAGCGCGTACCCGACGTTGCGGGCCAGCGTCGGCGGCGAGCTGCCCGGTCCGCCGTTGGCGCTGCTCGCGCCGGCCGGCGGCGAGGGCGGCGGTGGGGCGGCCACGCTGCCGGCGTCCGCGCAGGTCTGCTCCTGCAACGCGGTCACCCGGGGGCAGGTGGACGCGGCCATCGCCGACGGCTGCGCCGACGTGCCGGCGGTGAAGGCGTGCACCCGGGCCGGGACGAGCTGCGGCTCCTGCGTGCCGCTGCTGAAGCAACTGCTGGACGCCGCCGGGGTGGCGCAGTCGACGGCGCTCTGCGAGCACTTCGACGTCAGCCGCAAGGAGTTGTTCGAGATCGCCCGGGTCCGGGGGATCAGGACGTTCTCGCAGCTCATCGCCGAGCACGGGCGGGGTCGGGGCTGCGACATCTGCAAGCCGGTGGTCGCCTCGATCCTGGCCTCGCTGGGCAGCGGGTACGTGCTCGACGGCGAACAGGCGTCGTTGCAGGACACCAACGACCATTTCCTGGCGAACCTGCAACGCGACGGCAGTTACTCGGTGGTGCCCCGGATCCCCGGTGGCGAGATCACCCCGGAGAAGCTCATCGTGATCGGTGAGGTGGCCCGGGACTTCCACCTCTACACGAAGATCACCGGCGGGCAGCGGATCGACCTGTTCGGGGCCCGGGTGGACCAGTTGCCGGCGATCTGGCGACGGCTGGTCGACGCCGGTTTCGAGTCCGGTCACGCGTACGGCAAGGCGTTGCGCACCATCAAGTCGTGCGTCGGCGAGACCTGGTGCCGGTACGGGGTGCAGGACTCGGTCGGGCTGGCCGTCGCCCTGGAGCTGCGCTACCGGGGTCTGCGCGCCCCACACAAGATCAAGTCGGCGGTGTCCGGCTGCGCCCGGGAGTGCGCCGAGGCGCGCAGCAAGGACTTCGGCGTCATCGCCACCGACAACGGCTGGAACCTCTACGTCGGCGGCAACGGCGGCTTCCGGCCCCGGCACGCCGACCTGTTCGCCACCGACCTGACCACCGAGCAGCTCGTCACCTACGTCGACCGGTTCCTGATGTTCTACATCCGCACCGCCGACCGGCTGCAACGCACCGCCGCCTGGATCGAGGCGATGGACGGCGGCCTCGACCACCTGCGCGCGGTGATCGTGGACGACTCGCTCGGGCTGGCCGCCGAACTCGACGCGGCCATGGCCCGGCACGTCGGGTCGTACTCGGACGAGTGGCGGGACACCCTCGCCGACCCGGAACGGCTGCGCCGCTTCTCGTCGTTCGTCAACGCGCCGGACGTGCCCGACCCGTCCATCACCTTCACCGAGGAACGGGGCCAGCCGGTCCCCGCCGTCACCGGCCGGCAGCCGGTCACCCTGGGCCTGCCGGAGGTACGGCGATGAGCACGACGGACGGCTGGACGCCGGTCTGCGGGCACGACCGGCTGGAGCTGGACCGGGGCGTCGCCGCCCTGGTCGACGGGGCGCAGGTGGCCCTGTTCCGTACCCTCGACGGGCTGTTCGCGTTGGACAACCGGGATCCGGTCTCCGGGGCGTACGTGCTGTCCCGGGGCATCGTGGGCAGCCGGGGCGGGGCGCCCACCGTCGCCTCCCCGCTGCACAAGCAGGTGTACGACCTGCGTACCGGCGAGTGCCTGGACCGGCCGGGCGCGGCGGTGACCGCCCACGGGGTGCGCTGCCGCGACGGCGTGGTGGAGATAAGGCTGACCACCGGGGCCAACGCTGTCCCCGGTGGTCCGGAACCGCTGCACGGGAGTCACGATGGCTGACGAGCTGGCCGGCTTCACCATCGGGGTGACCGCCGACCGGCGGCGCGACGAGCTCGCCGCGATGCTGGAACGGCGTGGCGCGCGGGTGGTGCTCGCGCCCGCGCTGCGGATCGTGCCGCTCGCCGACGACACCGACCTGCGGGACGCCACCCGGGCCTGCCTGGCCCGCCCGCCGGACATCCTGATGGCGAACACCGGCATCGGCATGCGTGGCTGGCTGGAGGCGGCCGAGGGCTGGGGGCTGGCCGAGTCGCTGCGGTCGGTGCTGGCCGACACGTACGTGGTGGCCCGGGGTCCCAAGGCCCGGGGCGCGATCCGGGCCGCCGGCCTGCACGACCAGTGGTCCCCGGACTCGGAGAGCTGCGACGAGGTCGTCGAGCACCTGCGCCGACGCGGCGTCGCCGGCCAGGTCATCGCCATGCAGTTGCACGGCGACCGGCAACCGGAGTGCACCGAGGCGCTGGAGGCGGCCGGCGCCACGGTGATCGAGGTGCCGGTCTACCGGTGGGCCCCGCCGACCGACTCCGCGCCGCTGCACCGGCTGGTCGACCTGGTCGCCTCCCGGCTGGTCGACGCGGTCACCTTCACCTCCGCGCCGGCCGCCGAGGCGATGCTGCGGGCCGCCGGAGACCGCGCCGAGGCGGTGATCGGGGCGTTCCGCAGCGACGTGATGGCGAGCTGTGTCGGGGCGGTCACCGCCGAACCGCTGCACCGGAGGGGAATACCGGTCAGCATGCCCAACCGGGCCCGGCTCGGCGCGCTGGTCCGGCACATCGTCGACGAGCTGCCCGGCCGTACCGTCACCCTGAAGGCCGCCGGTCACCTGCTGACCCTGCGCGGCCACGCGGCGGTGATCGACGGCGAGCTGCGCCCGCTCGCGCCCGCGCCGATGGCGGTGCTGCGGGCGCTGGCCCGCTCCCCCGGCCGGGTGTTCTCCCGTACCGCGCTGCTGCGGACCCTGCCGCGCGGCGCGGACGAGCACGCCGTGGAGATGGCGGTGGCCCGCATCCGCGCCGGCCTGGAGGCCCCCAGCATCGTGCAGACGGTGGTGAAACGCGGCTACCGCCTACGCGTCGACTGATCCCCCGCGCGCTCGTCACGGGTGGACCGGCTGCGCCGTAGCGCACGGGGCGGGCGCGAGCACGTGTCGTACCGGGTGCAGGCCGGCGACCTGGACGAACAGTTCCCGCTTGGCGGTGGCCAGGCCGTCGTCGTCCAGCGCGTACCCGGCCAGCCAGATCCACCCGTCGAAGGTGGGGCGGTCCCGCAGCACCGCCACCACCCGCAGCGTCAGGGCGCAGTCCCCGCCGAACTGCACCGACGCGCACCCGTCCACCCGCACCAGGTCACCCGGCTTCAGCGGCGCGCTCACCAGCGCCCCCGGTTGGGCCGGGACTCCCGGGCGTGCCGGGTCTGCCAGTCGCGCAGCGCCCGCTTGAGCCGCTCGTTCTCCTGGTCGAGCATTCCCAACCGGCGGTACAGGTCGGCCAACTCGTCGGCCAGCTCGTCGAGGAACGCGCGCACCTCCCCCGCGTCGACGCCACGCCGACGCGGACTGAACTCGCGGGTCCGCACCTCGTGCGGGGTCTTCCGGTACGGCAGCCCGGTCCCGTAGGGCTGCCCGGAGCGGTACACCTGAGCCACGTCGGTCCTTTCCGGTGCGGAGGTCCGTGCGGTGGTGCGGTAGCGCTTTTGCCGCGCGGCGCTGCGGCGCGCGGGGTGGAGGGCGGGCCGCCGCACGCCGGCACGCGGCGACCCGCCAGGCCCGCCCCCCGCAGCCTTTCCTTCAGCGGTACGGAGGCCGAGCCGGCCCGAGGGTCGGGGCAGGCACGCGTGACCCACCCCGACCGGGGAGTGAGCCGATCCCGTTGCCACACGAGGAACGGCTCCGATTCAACTTAACTAGTGAACACAGGGAAGTCAAAGCACATTGTTCAAGTGTTTGAGGTGTGGTCGAATTCGGGTTGCCACACGAGGAGCGACATGCCCGAATCAGCCTCATACCTCCAAATTGCCGACCGGGTGATTGCCGACGTCAGGTCCGGGAAGCTGAAACCTGGTGATCAACTGCCGTCCGTCGCCGACACACGAGCGACCTATGACGTCAGCTACGGCACCGTGCAGTTGGCCTACGTTCGCTTGGAAGCGATGCGGGTGATCAGGCGTCAACAGGGCAAGGGCGTCTTCGTCAACGACCCCGCCCTCTGGCTACGCGAGCCCTGACCCGTCGCGGCTACACGCTCGCGAGAGTTCGTCACTCATAGTAACCGGGGAGACCAGGACATGGGTGGTCGGAGCCTGTCGAGCTGCCCCATATCTGGGACACCGAGGCCGGAACCGCGTGCCCCATATTCGGGGCAGCTCGACAGGCTCGGAGAGGCGACACCCTCACCGAGCGCGGAAGGAGCGCTGGCTGCGGCGACAGGCCGAGCGCGACAGGCCGTAACGGCGACCGGGGAGTCAAGGGTGGCCGGACTGTCGATGGCCGTTGCGGCTTCGGCGTTGGGCGGTTGAGGAACCGTCAGGTGGCCTGGTCGGTCGACAATGGACTGATGAGGGTACGTGGCAGGGGCTGGTGGCTGGTGGGCGTACCGGTCGGGCTGGCGGTGTGCGCCCTGGGCGTGTTGCTGGCGCGGGCGGGGTTGGCGGACGCCGACCGGTGGGCCAGCGTGCTCGGGGTGTTCCTGAACCTCGCCGGGGTGGTCGTGGCCGGCTACAGCGCGGTGCAGGCCCGCCGCGCCGCTACCCTGCCCGCCCCGCCTCCGGTGGTGGGTGGGGACGTCGACAACCGGATCACCAAGGGTCAGTTCACCGACGCGGTGGTGATGGGTCGGGACGTGGAGCAGGTGTCCGCCACCGGTGGACCAGCTCCGGATCCGGCCGCGGGTCGGTCGCCGCTCACGGGTGCCTCCCGGTCGGGCGGCGTCTCCAACAGGATCGACGACGGCAGCTTCGGCGGGCCGGTGATCATGGGTCGGGACATCCGGGGCATTGTCCTGCCCCCGTCTGGCGGCGCCCCGGCCGGCGACGCGGACGGGTCGGCCCGGTGAGCGGGACGCCGGCCGACGAGCCGGTGGGCGTGTCGAACCGGATCAGCGACGGGGTGTTCTTCCACGCGGTGGTGATGGGACGGGACATCCAGGTGACCCTGCCCGCGCAGATCCGTCCCGCGTTGACCGGGCTGCCCCGCCCGGCGGCGGTCTTCACCGGCCGCGACGTTCAGGTCGACGCCCTGCTGGCTGGTTTGTCCCCGGAGGGCGCGGGCGGGCCGGTGCTGGTGTCGGCGGTGGCGGGGATGGCCGGGGTCGGCAAGACCGAGCTGGTGGTCCAGACCGCGCATCGGGCCCTGCGGAAGCCGGGCTGGTTCCCGGGCGGGGTGCTGTTCGTGGACATGTTCGGCTACGACGCCGCCCGACGACTCTCCGCCGCCGACGCGCTGTTGGGCTGGTTGCAGGCCATCGGCATCCCCGGTGAGCACATTCCCGCCAGCGTGCAGGACCGGGCCCGGTTGTGGCGCAGCGTCCTGGACGCCTACACCAGCCAGGACCGCCGGCTGCTGCTGATCGTCGACAACGCCGCGACCGAGGACCAGGTCACCCCGCTGCTGCCGACCGACCCCGAGATTCCGGTGCTGGTCACCTCCCGGCACACCCTGGACATCGACGCCAGCCTGCACGACCTCAACGTCCTCGACACCGGGCCCGCCGTCCACCTGATCCGCGAGGTCATCGCTCAGCGCCGTGGCGCTGACGATCCGCGCCTGCACGCGCCGGACCAGCAGCAGGCGATGACCGACCTGGCCGGGTTGTGCGCGGGCCTGCCCCTGGCGCTGCGGGTCGTCGCCGCGCTGCTGGCCGACCGTTCCCTTCTGCGACCAGCGGCCCTGGCCGACCGGCTCCGCGACGACCAGGCCCGCCTCGACGGACTGTCCCGCCAGCAGGTCGCCGTGCGGGCCGCATTCGACCTGTCGTACCGGAATCTTGCCGGCGAGCAGGCCCTGCTGTACCGGCTGCTGCCGGTCAACCCCGGCCCCGACGTCGCTACGGACGGCGCCGCCGCCCTGACCGGCCTACCCGCCGCGCGGGTCGCGGTGCTGCTGGAGGATCTGCACCGCGCGCACCTGGTCGACGAGCCCGCCGCCGACCGGTGGCGCATGCACGACCTCATCCGCCTGCACGCCGCCACCCAACCCGTCGCCAGCCCCGACGAAACCCCCACCGCCCGACAGCGGCTGTTCACCCACTACCTCGACACCACCAGCACCGCGAACACCCACCTGGTGCCGACCGGCCCGACCGACACCACCCGGTTCCCCAGCCGGCAGGACGCCCTGCGCTGGCTCGACGCCGAACACGCCAACCTCGTCAGCGTCTGCGCCAACGCCCCCACCCACGACCTGCCACACATCACCACCAGCCTCGTGTTCGCGCTCGCCCGCTTCCTGAGCTTCCGCCGCCACTTCACCGACTGGATCACCATCGCCACCCTCGCCCGCGAGATCTTCCAACAGCTCGGCGACCGCCATGGCGAAGGCCGGGCGTGGAACAGTCTCGGTCTCGCCCTGCGGCAGGTACGCCGATTCGACGACGCCATCACCGCCCACACCAACGCCCGCGACATCTTCCACCAACTCGGCGACCGCCACGGCGAAGGCCAGGCATTGAACAACCTCGGCCTCGCCCTGGCCGAGGCAGGCCGGCTTGACGAGGCGCGTGTCTGCTGGGAGCAGGCGGTGGCGGCCTTCGCCGAGACCGGCGACACGCACGCCGCCACACTGATCCGCACGCTCCTCGATGAGCTGGAATCGTGAGACCCGGGTGCCTGGATGTGGCGGCCCCAGATTCGGGGCAGCTCGACAGCCTCGGAGAGGTGGTATCTCCCCCGCGTGGAAGGGGTGCCGGCAGCGGAGGGTAGCTCGCGGTTTTCCGGCGGATCGTCGTGGGCTACGTTCGGACGGGGAAACGACCACGCCGGTACGGGCAGACAGCTCGGCCCCGCCGGGCTTCCACGAGCGTCGTCAGCGCATCATGAGGTCATGCGTCGTGCATCGATCGCGGTGATGGCCGCGTTGGTAGTCTCCGTCTCCGCCTGCGCCTCGGATACGTCGTCGCCCGACCCCACGCCGTCGCCTGCGGCTACCACGTCCATGCCGCACCTCAAGGCGCGGGCCGGCTGGTGCTATGCGCACAATCGCAAGCCCGCCGACACCTACCGCAAGGTGGAGTGCACCGACCCGGCCGCCGAGGCGAAGGTCGTGCAGATCAATTTCGCCGAGCACCGGAACGCCGACGACCTGTATCAATACGATTGCAGGCTCGACGACGTCGACTTCATCCTCGATCTGGATGCCGAGCCGCCGACCGAGCGTAGCCTCTACGGGTCAGGCCGACAGTTCGCGTGCATGGAGATCACGAAGGGGCCACGCGGGCAGGAGCCCGGAGGCGGCAACCTTCCCATCACGGTCGGCGACTGCGTCAAGCCGAACGGCTCGTTCAGCACCGGTCCCCTGGAGACACAGCGGATCATCGAGATCCGCTGCGCCAAGGCTGACGTCGATCCGCCGACCTACGAGGTCACGAAGATCGGTAAGGGCGTGATCTGTCCGTCCGGCACTGACCTGAGTTTCGTGATCACGCGACCGGGCTCCTCCGGGGGTCAGACCGCCTGCGCCTCCGAGATCTGACCGGCCATCGGGCGTGCCCCATATCCGGGGCAGCTCGACAGCCTTCGCGAAGTGGTACCTCCCCGGCGCGGAAGGGCTGCTCGGTCGCCCGTACCGCCGGGTTGTTGGTCGCGGTGTTCGGCCAGCTCACGCGGGCGGCCAGGGTGGTCGACGGAGCGGGGCGGCGGGCCGGCGTCCGGTCCACCGCCCCGAGCGGCGTGGCGGCGCGGGCTACCCGGCCCGCCTGCTCTCCAGGTCGGTCAGGGCGCGGCGGAAGGCGGCGGCGTGTCCTAGCTCGTCCAGGCGGATCTCCACGAAGAGTTTCGCCGCCGCGACGTCCCCGGCGGCGAGCGCGCGGCGGGCGTACCGCTGGTAGGTCGCGGCGGCCTCGTCCTCGGCGGCGATGGCGGTCCGCAGGTTCTCGGTGGTGGCGCCGACCAGGCCGGCGAGATTCGCGGTCTCGGCGAAGTGCTCGCCCAGCTCCTGGCCGCCGGTGTTGGTCCAGAGCCGGGCCAGCCGGTCCTGGCCGGTCCGCGCGGCGTGCCGGGCGTAGAGGGTGTACGTCGCCCAGGCGAACGCCTCGCCGTGCAGGGTGGCCCGCAGGTTCGCCAGGGTCCGGCCGCCGCAGCGCGGCTCGGACGGCTCGATCGGCACCGGCGGCACCGGCTCGCCGGTGGGCGCCTCGATGCCGGCGGACGGGTAGCGCAGCGCGGTCAGCGCGGTGGTGAACCGGCCGGCGTGCACCAGCTCGTCCCCGGCCAGCTCGACCCAGTGTGCGGCCACCCTCGGGCAGCCGTCGTCGGTCGCCTGCTCGGCGAAGGACGGGTACGTCCTGGTCGCCTCCTCGGTCTCCCCGTCGATCGAGTCGCGCAGGTTGGCCTGGTTGCCGTCGACGAACCCGATCAGCCGGGCCTCGGCCACGAAGTGGTCGTCGAACTCCTCGCGGGCCGTCTGCCGGAACAGCCGGGCGACCGCCGCCTGGCCGCGCCGGGCCGCCTCCTGGGCGTACGCCTGGTAGCTGGCGTACGCGTACGCCTCGTCCTGCATGGCGGCGAGCGCGTCCGCCCGGGTTCCCGGGGCCAGCTTCGCCGCCGGCTTCTCCTGGGGCGCTTCCACCGCCTGCGCCGGGACGGCCAGGCCGGCCCCCAGCACCATGCCCGCCGCCACGGCGGAGATCCCACCGACAACTCTCATCCGCGCTCCCTCGATCACGTTGCGTGACAACCCTTCGAGGGAGCTTATGTTTTCCCTGCTCAGCAGGGTTGTATTGGGCACGCCTCCCGCGTGTCCGAGGCGCAGGGAGGGCGCCTCCCCCACGCACACGGCGTCGGGGAGGCGCCCTTCCCGGCGTCCGGAGGTCAGCCGACGGGGGTCGGGAAGCCCCGGCCGTGCTCGGCCTGGAGCCGGAGCATGGCGTGCTCGACCACGGTCACCAACACCTGCTTGACCGCCTCCCGGTGCCGGGCGTCGGTCAGGATCAGCGGCACCTGGGGCGAGATCGCCAGCGCCTCGCGTACCTCTTCGAGGTCGTAGCGGGGCGCGCCGTCGAAGTGGTTGAGCGCCACCACGTACGGCAGGTTCCGGTTCTCGAAGTAGTCCAGCGGCGCGAACGCGTCGGTGATCCGGCGGGTGTCGACCAGCACGGCCGCGCCCACCGCCCCCTTGATGATCTCGTCCCACATGAACCAGAAGCGGGTCTGGCCCGGGGTGCCGAACAGGTAGAGGATCAGGTCCTCGGCCATGGTGATCCGGCCGAAGTCCATGGCGACCGTGGTGGTCTGCTTACCCGGCACCTTGGACGGGTCGTCGATACCGACGCCCGCCGCCGTCATCACGGCCTCGGTGGTCAGCGGGGTGATCTCGGAGACCGCGCCGACCAGGGTTGTCTTGCCCACGCCGAACCCGCCCGCGACCACGATCTTCGCGGAGGTGATACCCCGGTTACGGCGTGCCCCGGCGGGGTCATAGCCTGCGAAGTCCACTTAGCACCCTCTCAAGCAGTTCCATCCGCTCCTCGTACGCCTCGGCGGGAGCGGCAGTGTGTAGCGTCAGCAGGCCCTCGGCCACCATGTCGGCGACCAGCACCCGGGCCACCCCCAACGGCATCCGGGTGTACGCGGCGATCTCTGCGAGGGACTGCGCGCGTCCCTCGCAGATCGTCGCGATGCGGTGCTTGTCGTGGCCGGCGAAACGGGATTCCGCGACGGCGGTGGGGCTGGCCGTCATCACCGCCTCCAGGGCGATCTCCCGCCGGGGCTCTGTTCGGCCCCGGGTGACCGCGTACGGACGCACCAACGCGCCGCGCGGGTCCTCTCGCCTACGGTCCATTCGCGATCACCTCCTTCCACCGGCGCCGACCGTCGGCACCGGGCTCGTCTGCGGCCGCTACCGGACCACGGCCTCCCGGGGCAGCGGCACCAGCGCCGCCCCGACCCGTTCGACCAGCAGCGCCATCTCGTAACCGACCTGGCCGACGTCGCAGCTCCGGGCGGCGAGCACCGCCATCGACGAGCCGTCGCTGATGGACATCAGGAACAGGTAGCCGCTGTCCATCTCGATGACGGTCTGGAGCACGCCGCCCGCGCTGAACATCCGGGCCGCGCCCTCGGTCAGGCTGACCACGCCGGAGGTGATCGCGGCCAACTGGTCGGCGCGGTCCGCCGGCAGGTCCCGGGAGGAGGCGAGCAGCAGCCCGTCCGCGGACACCGCGACCACGTGGGCGATGCCCGCCACGCTGTCGGCGAAGTTGGTGAGCAGCCAACCCATGTCCTGCATAGCCGCTGGCCTGTTCATCGGCTCGTCTCCTTGGTCGAATTGCTGTTCAGGTCCGTGGCGCCGGCCGTCCGGCCGCGCTGCACGCCGCGGTGGTAGGCCGACAGCAGACCACGTACCTCGTCGGGGGTACGCCGGCTGCGGTCCCGGCCGCCGGTGGGCTCGACGCCACCGGGGACCAGTTGGGCCTGCGGGACGCGCTTGGGCAGCCCGGACCGGGTCTGGCCGCCGGCGGCCGGCTCGGCCGCCTTGACGGCGCGGGACCAGCCCTCGTCCGCCGCCGTCCGCCAGGCGTCCGCCCCGGTCGTGGCGGTCGGCTGGGGGGTGGGGACCGCCTGCGGCGTGGGGGTGGTGGGCGTGGCGACCGGCTGGGGTGGCGCGGTCGGGGCGGGCGGCATGGTGTGGGCCACCGGGGTCGGGACCGGTTCGGGGGCCGGGGTCGGCGCGGGCGTCACCACCGGGTCCGGGGTCACCGCCGGGGGCGGCGGGGTGTACGACGGGGGCGGCGGCTGCGTCACCGTGGCCCCCGGGGTACGGCCGGGCAGTCGGGGTGGCTGCGCCGTCGGGGCGGCCAGGGCCGGGCCGCTGTTCGCCATGGTCGGGCCACTGGTCGGCGCCGCCTCCTGCTCGAACTGCGGACGGGTGAAGATGGCGGTCGCGTCGTTGCCGTGCGACCGGAACCAGGCGGTCTCCATCTCCCGGAAGATCGGCGCCGCCTCGGCCGGCTCGTCGGGCCGGCGCACCGCCGGGACACCCGGCGTGCCGGACGGCGTCACGAGCGGCGAGGTCGGCCCGGCCAGCGGAGTCGTCGGTCCGGCCAGCGGGGTGGTCGGTCCGGCCACCGGGCCGGCGGGCAACGACGAGGTCGGCGTCCCCAGGTCACCGCCCGTTCCCGGGCTGCGCTGCGGCAGCGGGTTGAGGGTGGGGAACGCGGTGGTCGGCGTGCCGGCCAGCGCGCCGTTGGTGTTGCTCGACGGTGGCACCGGGGTGAACAGCGACCCGCCGAGGCTCGGCGAGGCGGTCGTCGGGCCGCCCACGTTCACCGTCGGCCCGGTGTCCCGGGCGTCGTTGCTCGCCGGCCACTGCGCCGAGGTGGGCGTCTTGACGCCCCACTGGTCGTTGGCGAGGGTCGCCGTCGAGGTACGGCCCAGACCGGTCGACGGCTCGCCGAACGGGGACACCGACGGGGTGAGCGGCGCCTGCTCGACGGCGAGCGGCTGACGCTGCCGGGGCGGCAGCGCCTGGTCGCGGCCCCGGGTCTGCGGCAGCACCACGGTGGAGTTCGGCAGGGTGACCTGGGCGACGGTGCCGCCCTCGACGTTGCGACGCAGCTCGACGCGGATGTTGTAGCGGGACGCCAGCCGGCTGACCACGGCCAGACCCATCAACCGGAACGCGGCCACGTCCACGGTCGACGGGGCGGCCAGCCGCCGGTTCAGCGAGTCGAGCTGGTCGTCGGTCAGCCCGAGGCCACGGTCCTCGATCTGGATGAGGACGTAGTCGCGGATGCGCCGGCCGTCGGCGACCACGGTGGTGGTCGGCGGGGAGAACCGGGTGGCGTTGTCGAGCAGCTCGGCGACCAGCCGGACCACGTCGTTGACGGCGTGCGCGGCCACCGAGATGTCGGTGTCCACGGTGCCGAACTCGATCCGGTTGTACAGCTCGACCTCGGACTGCGCGGCGCGGAGCACGTCGACCAGGAGCGCGTCGTCGCGGCGCGGCACCGCCGAGTCCGCGCCGGCGAGCACCAGCAGGTTCTCGTCGTTGCGGCGCATCCGGGTGGCCAGGTGGTCCAGCTCGAAGAGCTGGGCGAGCCGCTTCGGGTCCTCCTCGCCGCGCTCGATCGCGTCCAGCTCGCCGATCATCCGGTCGACCAGGGTCTGCGACCGGCGGGCCAGGTTGAGGAACATCGCCGACACGCTGTTACGGAGTGCGGCCTGCTCGGCGGCGATCCGGACGGCCTCCCGGTGGACCACGTTGAACGCCTGCGCGACCTGGCCGACCTCGTCCTTGTTGGTCAGCTTGATCGGGTCGCGCACCTCCTTGACGACCTCGTCGACGCCACCGTCCCCGGCGTTGCCCATGTTCTGCAGCCGCTTGACGGCCTCGGGCAGGTCGTGGTTGGCCACCGACAGCGCGCCCTCGCGCAGTCGGCGAAGCGAGTGGTTGAGCGACCGGGCCAGCACCACGGCGAGCGTGATGGCGGCGATGAGGGTGAGCAGCACCAGCAGCGACTCGATGACGGCCTGCCGGATGACGTTCGTCCGGGCCTGGTCGGTCTGGGCGTACAGGCGGTCCTGGAGCTCCACCTCGGTCCAGCGCATCAGGTCGTTGACCGCGCCGATGGCGAAGGTGGCGTCGTCCGCGGCGACCAGCGGGCGGTTCAGCCCGACGGAGCGGCTGACGTCGGCGGCCACCCGGTCGGCGAGCACCACGGCGTCGCCGGTGACGGTGCCGTCGACGAGGGACCGCTGGTCGGGGGCGGCGGCGAGGGAGAAGGCGAGCAGGGCCTCCTGCTGGCTGGTCAGGGTGGCGACGAAGGAGGAGAACTGCTCCTGGTCGACCCGGCCGGCGGCGAGCGCGGTGAAGGCGACCGCCTCCTCCTCGGCCACCGACGACTTGGCGCGGCTGAAGGCGGCCACCGCGCGGCGGCTGTCGGCCAGCGCGCCGTCACCGGGGAGCTGGGCCAGCGCGTCGCCGTAACCGACCAGGTCGGCCAGGACCACGCCGTAGCGCAGCACCACCGCGGAGACCGGCATCTGCCGGCGGTCCAGCACCTCCTGCCGGGTGGTGTTCAGGGTGGCCAGGTGCTCATCGATGATCCGCAGCCGGTCCCGGACCGCCGAGGGGACCTCGCCGATCTCGCCGCGCCGCGCGGTGTACTGCGCGACCCGCTGGTCGGTGCGGCGCACGTGCAGGTTGTACGGCTCCGGCTTGGCGTCCGGTGCGGCCAGGTAGGTGGCCGCCGCCATCCGCTCCCGGTGCAGGTCCTGGGTGAGCGCGGAGAGGTCGACCGAGAGCGCGGTCAACGACCGGGCCTGGTTGGCCTCGTAGGCTCCCTCGCCGACGGCGATGAGCCGGACGGTGGCCAGCGCGAGGACCGCGGCGACCGGCACGACGAGGATCAGCGCGAGTTTGGACCGGATTCGCGCGTCGCGCAGCCGGGGGAGCCGGCGCCGGCGCTTGTCCGGGTTTGACTGACCGCTCTCGGGCAGGGTCGTAGGTGCGGTGCTCACGACATCGCCTCCGTCGTTTCTTCCACGCTTGACCCGCCGACCCGCGCCTGGTGCAGCGGACAGCGCCACGCGCGGCACGGCCGCGATTTCATCAGAGAAGATCTGATTTGGGAAGCCGCAGTGAGACAGGAAACGGTAAGACGGCACTCAACCGCTGAAGTGGTCAACGATTACCTTCATTTCCACAAGGCCCTGATCAGGGCTGATGATCCACAGTGTTCGTCCGCTTCTGCTGAGTGAGCATTTGCAAACCCCGGTTGCCGCCAGCATGTGGGACGAGTATCCCGAAACGCCTCGGCCCTCCGCAGCTTGACCACGGGGGCCCGGCATTGGCAAGGTTTTGCAGGCTTCGCGCATACCGTACGGCAGACCCATCCCGTGCCTCTACTGAGGACGGTAATAGCGGGGATCGGGCCATCCACCCACCCGCATCTGGAGGACAAGTGTTGAGCCCCTTTCGCTCCGTGACCACCGCGGCGCTCGCGTCGGCGGTGCTGGCCGTCACGCTCACCGGCTGCCAGCTCGGCGAGGAGCCCCAGGACACCAGCCCCATCGTCATCGGCGCCGACCTGGAGCTCTCCGGCTCGCAGGCCACCGTCGGCAAGGCGTACCAGCGCGCTCTCGAACTCAAGGTGCAGCAGCTCAACGCCTCCGGCGCCCTCGGCGCGCGCAAGGTCGAGCTGCGGGTCAAGGACAACCGCTCCGACGCGGCCGAGTCCCAGCGCAACATCGGCGACTTCGGCAACGACTCCTCGGTCAGCGCGATCATCATGGGCGGCTGCAACGAGTGCGCGGTCGGCGCCGTCCGCACCATCAACGAGAAGAAGGTGCCGACCGTCGCCCTCGCCCCGTCGGGCGCGGTCGCCAACCCGGTCGCCGACCGGCGGTACGTGTTCAAGCTCGCCCCCAACGCCGCCGACAGCGCCGCCGCCCTGGTCGGCGAGCTGACCCGACGCAACGTCAAGAAGGCCACCCTGCTGCACAGCGACGACGAGTACGGGCGGGAGGGGTCGGAGGCGCTGCGGGCCGAGCTCGCCAAGGCCGACATCCGGCTGCTCGCGCAGCAGGCGGTCAAGACCACCGACACGGACGTGAACCAGCCCGTCCGGGCGCTGACCAGCCGCAAGCCCGACGCGGTGATCCTGTGGACCCAGCCGGAGCAGGCGATGCTCGCCGCGACCGCGTCCCGGGAGGCCAACTTCAAGGGCCAGCTCTACTTCGACGCGGCGGCGGCCGGCGAGCTGTTCCTCGGCGCGGCGGCCCGCTCCGCCGAGCAGGCGACCCTGGTCTTCACCCAGACCATGGTCATCGACGACGTTATCGCGACCACCCCGGCGAAGGCCGCCCGCCGCCAGTGGTTCCGTGACTACACCGCCCGCTTCGGCGGGTACAACGGCTTCTCCTCGTTCGCCGCGGACGCCGTTCAGCTCATCGCGGACGCCGAGCTGCGGGCCGGCGGCCAGACCGGCCGGGTGGACCGCGACGGCATCCGCGACGTGCTGGAGACCTCCCAGATGGACGGCCTCTCCGGCCCGATCCGGATGACCCCGGACAACCACTCCGGGCTGATGCCGCAGGCCCTGACCACCCTGGTCGCCCAGGGCGGCCGGTGGCGGCTGGCCGGCTGACCCGCGTGGTGGGGCGGGGAGCCGCCTCCCCGCCCCACCCGCGTTCACGTCCGGGGGCCGCTCAGCGGCTGGACGTGGTGGCCCGGACCCAGGGCAACGCCAGCCGCTCCACCAGCACCAGCGCGAAGTACAGGCCGATGCTCATGGCGGCGATCAGCACGATCGCGGCCCACGAGGTGGGGTAGTCGCCCACCCCGTTGAACTGGAGGATCTGGTACCCGAGGCCGGCCTCACCGGCCTGGAACTCCCCGATCACCGCGCCGATCGCGGCCAGCGGCATGGCCACCTTGAGCCCCACGAAGATCTGCGGCAGCGCGGCGGGGAACCGCACCTTGCGGAACGCCTGCCACCAGGACGCGTTGAGCGAGCGGGCCAGCTCCGCGAGGTCCGCCGGCGTGGTGGTCAACCCGGTCACGGTGGAGAGCACGATCGGGAAGAAGCAGAGCAGGAACACCATGGTCAGGATGGGTTTCTGCCCCCAGCCGAGGGAGACCACCAGCAGCGGCCCGAGGGCGATCTTCGGCACCGCGTTGATCGCCACCAGCAGCGGCGAGAACATCCGTTCCACCCGCCGGGAGGCGGCCAGCGCCAACCCGATCAGGACGCCCGCGACCGTGGACAGCAGGAAGCCCACGACCGTGGACAGGGTGGTCGCTCCGGTGGAGCGCAGCAGCAGCGGCCAGTACTCGGTCAGGGACCGGAACACGTCCTGCGGCGGGGGGAGCGACGCGGGGTGGATGAGCTGGAACACCGAGGTGACCAGCCACCACACGGTGAGCGCGACGACCACGCCGAGCAGCGGCAGGCCGACGGTCGCCGACCCCGCGCCGAGCCGGCGGGACGCCGCCCGGACGAGGGTCGGCCTGATTGTGGGCGGATCGACGGCCTGTGCCCGTAACTCCGTCATGTCTCCTTCTCCTCGTCGGTCCGTCGGCGCGACGCCGAACCGGGGGCGCGTCCGCCACCTGCGGCGGACGCGCCCCCGTACGGATCGATCAGGCCTTCGGGGCCAGGTTGAAGTCGACGACCTGGTCCGGGGTGATGTTCTGCTTGAGCGCCCCGGCGCCCTGCAGGATCGCGATGCTCTTGGCGACCCGGCCGCTGTCCAGCGCGCCGATCGCGGTGCCGGAGTTGCTGGACCGCACGTACGCGGCCATCAGCTCCAGCTCGGCGGCGGCGGCCAGCGGGTTGGCGGCCTCGACGTTCTTCTTCAGGATCTCGCCGGCCTCCTTCGGGTTGGCCAGGCTGTACTCCAGGCCCTTGAGCAGCGCGGCGGTGAACCGCTTGACCATCTCCGGCTCCTCCTTGGCGAGCTTCTTGGAGGTGATCAGCGCGTTGCCGTAGAGGTCGGTCATCACGTTGCTGTACGGGAGCAGCACCGGCTCCTTCTTGGCCACCGCCTTGACGGTGGGGGCGCCGACGACGAACTGGCCGATGCCGTCGACCTTGCCGGCGGCGAGCGTGCCGATCAGCTCCTGCGCCTGGCCGTTGACCCAGGTCACCTTGCTGGCGTCGATGCCGGCCAGCTTCGCGTACGTCGGGAAGAGGTTGCGCACGACGGACACCGGGGTGTCGGCGAGGGTCTTTCCCTCCAGGTCCTTCGGGGACGCGATGCCCTTGTCCTGGGTGGTCACGATGGCCGCCATGGTGCGCTGCTGGATGGCCGCGACCGCGACGAACTCCTTGTTCTTCGGGTCGTCGCCGCCGAGCTGGAGGATGCCGCCGGTCAGGTCGATCGGGCCGAAGTCGGCCTGGCCGCCGACGATGGTGGTGATCACGCCACCGGTGCCCTGGCCCGGCTTGATGTCGACGTCGAAGCCGGCCTCCTTGAAGAAGCCCTTCTCCTTCGCCACCCAGGCGTAGGAGTCCCGGCCGAAGTTACCGAAAGAGGTGAGATACGTCACTTTGCGCAGCGACGAGCCGTCGCCGCTGGCGGCGTCGGAGGAGTCGGAGCCACTACTGCAGGCGGAGACCAGAGCCAGCGCCGCGGCGAGGGCAGCCGCGGCAGCAGTACGGGTCAACCTTCTCATTTGTGCACCATGTCCTTTCCAGACCGGTAGCGACGGCCACCGGAGGAGTTGTCGAACCCGACGACGCCGTGGTGAGAGGGGGTGGGGACCGGCGTCACCGTCGCGGGGGACTCTTCGCCGGCACAGCGTACGAGAGAGTCACCTTTGCGACACCAGGTGGATCCGGTTACGGAACGACAACAGATTGTTGTCCATTCCGGACGGTGTCAATACCTTGGGTTCCCGTTAGCCTTGCGAGGCTCGGGATGACCAGGGATGGGAGAGCGTCGGATGATCCGACTGTCGGGAGTGTCCCGCACCTTCAGTGGACGCTCCGGTGAGGTCGAGGCGTTACGCGGAATCGACCTCGACGTCACCGACGGTGAGTTCGTCGCGGTGGTGGGACGTTCCGGTTGCGGAAAGTCCACTCTGCTCCGGCTGATCGCCGGGCTGCTGCCGCCCACCGGTGGGCTGATCGAGGTGGCCGGCACGCCGATCACCCGACCCCGGCCGGACATCGCCATGCTCTTCCAACGGCCGGCGCTGCTGCCCTGGCGCAGCGTGCTCGACAACGTCCTGCTGCCGGTGGAGATGTTCGGCTGGCGTCGCGCCGCGCACCGCGAACGTGCCCGCAAGCTGCTGGAGATGGCCGGGCTCGCCGGGTTCGAGAAACGCCTGCCGCACGAGCTGTCCGGCGGCATGCAGCAGCGGGTCTCGCTCTGCCGGTCGCTGATCGCCGAGCCCCGGGTGTTGCTGATGGACGAGCCGTTCTCCGCTCTGGACGCGCTCACCCGCGAGGAGCTCTCCGTCGAGTTGCAACGGGTCCACATGGACAACCGGGCCACCATCGTGTTCGTCACCCACTCCATCGACGAGGCGGTGCTGCTGGCCGACCGGGTGGTCGTGCTCAGCCCGCGCCCCGGCCGGATCCGCAAGGTGGTCGACGTGGACATTCCCCGGCCCCGCAGCCTCGGCCGCAACGACCACCTGGCCGACGTCGCCCGGGTCAGCGCGGAGCTGCACGAGCTGCTGATGGAACGCGACCCGACGCCGGTCGCGGCCGGGACGGCGGGACGATGACCATGCGGGTGTGCGTCTTCACCGAACCGCACCGGGGCGCCAGCTACGACGACCAGCTCCGCTTCGCCCGGCTCGTCGAGGCGGGCGGCTTCGAGGGGTTCTTCCGCGCCGACCACTACCAGTCGATGGGCGCCGACCCCGGCCTGCCCGGCCCCACCGACGCCTGGCTGACCCTGGCCGCGCTGGCCCGGGAGACCACCCGGATCCGGCTCGGCACCCTGGTCAGCTCGGCCACCTTCCGGCTGCCCGGCCCGCTGGCCGTGATGGTGGCGCAGGTCGACCAGATGAGCGGCGGCCGGGTCGAGCTGGGCATCGGGGCCGGCTGGTACGAGCGCGAGCACGTCTCGTACGGCATCCCGTTCCCGCCCGTCGTGGAGCGCTTCGACCGGCTCGCCGAGCAGTTGGCGGTGGTCACCGGCCTCTGGCGCACCCCGCCCGGCGAGAACTTCACCCACCTCGGCGAGCACTACCGGTTGCGGGACGCGCCGGCCCTGCCGAAGCCGGTGCAGACGCCCGGCCCGCCGGTCATCGTCGGCGGCAAGGGGCCGAAGCGCACCCCCGAGCTCGCCGCCCGGTACGCCGACGAGTTCAACATGCCGTTCAAGAGCGTCACCGAGACCGCGGCGGCGTACGAGCGGGTACGCGAGGCGTGTGACCGGCACGGCCGGACCGAGTCCGACCGGGCCCCGCTGGTGCTCTCCGCCGGGATCGTGGTGGCCGTCGGACGCACCGACGCCGAGGCCCGACGTCGGGCCGCGCCCCTGCACGTCAAGAGCGCGCTGCCGCCGGAGGACCCGGTGGTCGGCTCGCCCGCCCAGCTCGTCGACCGGCTCGGCGAGTTCGCCGCGATCGGCGCCACCCGCGTCCACCTGCGGCTGATCGACCTCGACGACCTGGACCACCTCGAACTGATCGCCACCGAGGTGCTACCGCAACTGGGCGGCGCCCGGTGAGCGCGCCAGCCGCCCCGCCGGCGGACCACGGCCCCCTCGCGCCGGTCGGGCAGGAGATCGTCCTGGAGAACGACCGGATACGGGTCTGGCACATCCGGCTCGAACCGGGTGAGCGGCAGCCGCTGCACCGCCACGACCACCCCTACCTGGTGGTCGCGGTGCAGGGCGCGAAGAACGTCATCCAGACCGTCGACGGCGTCCGGATCGACGCCGACGAGCCGACCGGCGGGGTGGTCTACCGGGATCCGGGCGCGGTCCACATGCTCACCAACGTGGGCGACACCACGTACCTGGCCCGGCTGGTCGAGCTGCTGTGAGGTGGCCGGCCGCCCGGCGCGGCACGCCGGACGCGCCCCGCCTGGTCAAGGTGGCGATCGGGGTCCGTGAGCCGTAACGTTCCGCACATGGCCAATCGGACCTGGGGTAGATGGCTGCCGCTGGCGCTCGGGTCGAGCCTGCTGGCCGGGGCCGGTCAGCTCGGCATCGGGTACGGGCTCGGCGTCCTCCGGCTCGCCCGGTCCTTCGGCCCCACCCCCGACCAGTGGCCCGCGCAGCTCGTCTGGGTGGGCTGGTCCGCCGCCGTAGCCGCGTTCGTCGGCGCGCTGCTCGCCGGACGCTACGCCCGCCGCGACGACGGCCCGGTCAGCGCCGCCGTGCAGGCGGGTCTAGCGGTCGCCGCCGCGCTGGGCGCGCTGGTGGTCGCCCCACTGTGCCTGCTCCCCGCCCGCGACGCCCAGGCCGCCGCCGGTGACCCGGCGCTCTCCGTCGTGCTCGTCGCGTCGTGCGGCGCGCTCACCGGGGCGGTCGCCGCCGTGCTGGCGTTCCGGTACGCGCCCGTGCGGTGGAACGTCGCGGCGCACGTCGCGGTCCTCTGGCTGCTCGCGCTGCTCTCCGTGACGCCGTCGCTGGACGTGGTCGACCCGCCGCCCGCCGTGCGACTCGGCGCGGTCGACCCGGCGTCGATCGACCCGGCCCTGGCCGACCGGCTGGCGATGCTGGTCCTGCCGGTCCTGGCGCTGCTCGTCGGGGCGGCGGCAGCCGGCGTGGCCCGGTGGCTCGCCCGGCCGCCGCTGGTCGGCGCGTTGAGCGGACTGGCCGGGCCGCTGCTGGTGCTGGGCGCGTACCTCGCCGCCGGGCCCGGTGACGGCGGGCACCAGTCGACGCCGTACCGGGCGGCGCTGGCCGCCGTCGGCACCGGCGCGCTCGGCTCGGCCGCCGCCGCCTATCTGCGGTGGCCGCTGCTGCCGAGCTCGTTGCGGTCAGGCTCGCTGCTGCCGGGGGCCCTGCTGCCGGGGGCGCTGTCGCGGCGACGCCGGTCGGCGAGCGACGCCATCGAGCCCACCGACATCCTTCGTCCGCTCCCGCCCCTCGCCGGTCCGCCCGGCTCCCCCGACACGCCGGGCGCGACCACCCCGCAGCCCACCGGGGACCAGGCCACCGGAGCCCTGCTCAGCGTCGAACGGAGCGACCAGGAACGGAGCCCCGCCGACCCGATCGCCGGCGGCGACCGGACCGGTGACGACGACCGGACCGGTGACGACGACCGGACCGGTGGCGGCGGCCCGGCCCGGCCGTCGGTGTTCCCGGTCCATTTCGACTGGCCGGAGCCGGGGCCGGTCGCCGACCGGCCGACGCGGCCCGGCGGCAGCCGGGGCCCGACCGTCGACCTCGGCACGCTGGACTGGTCGATGCCGAGCCGGGGCCGGCACGCCAGCTCCGACCCCGACGACGAATCCGGCGCCCCACCCGCGAGCGGTGTCGCTCCGCCCGTCCCCGCCGGGGCCGGCACCGTCCCGACCAGTCCCACCGAGGCCCGCGCCACCGGGGCCGGTCCCACCGAGGCCGGCGCCACCCAGGCCGGTCCCGCCGAGACCCGCGCCACCGAGGTCGACCGGGACGGGACCGCCGAGGTCAGCCAGGACGAGACCGCCGGGGTCGACCCGGAGGAGACCACCGCCGGGGACGACCGCAGCCGGGCCGGTCGAGGCCGGCGGGGCCTGTTCCGGCGGAACCGGCGCGGCGGGACCGCCGCCCCCGACGACGGGGACGACGGCCGGGGTCAGCCGACCGTGCCGGCCGACGACGCCGAGTACGTCGACTGGGTCACCGGACTGAGTCAGCCCGTACCCGAGCCGAGACCCGGACCGGACCCCGACGAGCGGCGCAGCCTGCGGTCCGGCGGCCGGCACCACCGACCCGACTGACCCCGTTCCGCCCGGTCCCGCCGAACGGGGCGACGGGTCACTGCGTCAGCGGCAGGTAGACCCGCCCGCCGGAGGCGAGGAACTCGTCCGACTTGTCCTGCATGCCGCGTGCCGCGTACTCCTTCAGCTCCTGGGTGATCTTCATGGAGCAGAACTTCGGTCCGCACATCGAGCAGAAGTGCGCGGTCTTGGCCGGCGCGGCGGGCAGCGTCGCGTCGTGGTACGACCGGGCGGTCTCCGGGTCCAGCGAGAGGTTGAACTGGTCCTCCCAGCGGAACTCGAACCGGGCCTTGGAGAGCGCGTCGTCCCAGGCCTGCGCCCCGGGGTGGCCCTTGGCCAGGTCGGCGGCGTGCGCCGCGATCTTGTACGCGATCACGCCGGCCTTCACGTCGTCGCGGTCCGGCAGGCCCAGGTGCTCCTTCGGGGTGACGTAGCAGAGCATGGCGGTGCCGAACATCCCGATCATGGCCGCGCCGATCGCCGAGGTGATGTGGTCGTACGCGGGCGCGACGTCGGTGGTCAGCGGGCCGAGCGTGTAGAACGGGGCCTCGTGGCACCACTCCTGCTGGAGGTCCACGTTCTCCTTGATCTTGTGCATCGGCACGTGCCCGGGGCCCTCGATCATCACCTGGACGTCGTACTCCCAGGCGACCTTCGTCAGCTCGCCGAGGGTGCGTAGCTCGGCGAACTGCGCCTCGTCGTTGGCGTCCGCGATCGACCCGGGACGCAGCCCGTCGCCGAGGGAGAACGTCACGTCGTACCTCGCCAGGATCTCGCACAGCTCCCGGAAGTTGGTGTAGAGGAAGTTCTCCTGGTGGTGCGCCAGGCACCAGGCCGCCATGATCGAGCCGCCCCGGGAGACGATGCCGGTGACCCGGTCCACGGCCAGCGGCACGTACGGCAGCAGCACCCCGGCGTGCACGGTCATGTAGTCCACACCCTGCTCGGCCTGCTCGATCACGGTCTCCCGGAACACCTCCCAGCTCAGCTTGACCGGGTCGCCGTCGACCTTCTCCAGCGCCTGGTAGATCGGCACGGTGCCGATCGGCACCGGCGAGTTGCGGACGATCGCCTCCCGGGTCTCGTGGATCCGCTTCCCGGTGGACAGGTCCATCACGGTGTCCGCGCCCCACCGGGTCGCCCAGGTCAGCTTCTCCACCTCCTCGGCGACCGACGAGGTCACCGCCGAGGTGCCGATGTTGGCGTTCACCTTCACCAGGAACGCCTTGCCGATGATCGCCGGCTCGCACTCGGGGTGGTTGACGTTGAGCGGCAGCACCGCCCGCCCGGCCGCGATCTCGTCCCGGACGAACTCCGGGGCCATGTTCTCCCGGACCGCCACGAACTCCATCTCCGGGGTGACGACCCCGGCCCGCGCGTACGCGAGCTGCGTCGGCCGCGCGCCGTCCGTGCCGGCCAGCGGGGTGCCCGCGCCGCGCGCCGGGGCGACGTCACCGCGCTCGGCGATCCACGGGCCGCGCAGCGGCGGCAGCCCGACCTCCGGGTCGGAACCCGGCCCCGAGGTGTCGTAGAGCCGGACCGGCGGATTGTCCCCGCTCAGCTCGACCTCGGCGAACGGCACCCGGACGTCCGGCCGGCTCCCGGTGACGTAGACCTTGCGACGTGCCTGCATGACAGCCTCCTGGTGATCAGCGGGACCAGCCGAAGTGGTCCAGCGGGCCGCTCCCGGAACCGAGCGCCCAGTGCCGCGCGCCGGTCAGCGCGCGGGTGACGTACTCCTTGGCGGCCCGGACCGCGACCGGCACCGGGTCACCGGCCGCCAGTCGGACGGCGATCGCCGCCGAGAACGAACAGCCGGTGCCGTGGTTGTGCCGGGTGTCCACCCGGGACGCCCGCAGCACCGTGGTGCCCCCGTCGCCGTGCAGCACGTCGACCGCCTCGCCGTCGGCGTCCACGTCGCCGCCGGTCACCACCACCCAGGCCGGTCCACCGGCGGCGAGCGCCACGGCGGCGGCGGTCATCTCCTCCACCGTGGTCACCGGGGCGCCGGTGAGGGCCTCGGCCTCCGCCCGGTTCGGCGTCGCCACCACCGCGTACGGCAGCAGCCGCTCGACCGCCCCGACCACCCCGAGCCGGTGTCCACTGGTGGCGACCAGCACCGGATCGACGACCAGGTTCGGCAGCCGGCCGGCCTTCGCCGCCTCGGCCACCGCGTCGGCGATCGCCGGGCTGCCCAGCATGCCGGTCTTCACCGCGCGTACGGCGAAGTCGGCGAGCACGCTGTCGAGCTGGTCGGTGACGGTGCGCGGCGGCAGCGGCAGGACGGCGTCCACGCCCCGGGTGTTCTGCGCGGTGACGGCGGTGAGCACACTGGTCCCGTACGCGCCGAGGGCCGCGAAGACCTTCAGGTCGGCCTGGATGCCGGCCCCGCCCCCGGAGTCCGAGCCGGCGATGGTGAGCACTGTCGTCGGGGTCACGGGTTCTCCCTGGGGGCGGGCGCGGTGGCCGACGGGGTGGAGACCGTCGGCGGGGTGGGCGCGTCGGTGAGGGCTCGGGTGAGTTCGGCGGCGACGGCGGCGGGGTCGGGGGCGCGCATGATCGCGCCGAGCACGGCGACGCCGACGGCGCCGACCCGGGCGCAGGCGTACGCCTGTTCCGGGGTCCGCACGCCGCCGAGGGCCAGGACCGGGACCGGGCTGACCCGGACCAGGTCGGCCAGCCCGGCGGGGCGCAGGGCCGGGCCGTACCCGGGTTTGGTGGGTGTCGGGTAGACCGGTGAGAGGGTCGCGTAGTCCTCGGTGGTGAGTCGGCCCAGCTCGGCCGCGTCGTGGCAGGAGCGGCCGACCAGCGCGACCGCCGGCGGCGGGTACGGGCCGGCGGCGGTCAGGTGCACGGCGTCGCCGTCGAGCGGGTCGGGGCCGGCGACGACGAGCGTCCCGCCCGCCTCGGCGAGGACGGCCCGCAGGTCGGCGGCGAGGGCGGCGCGCTCGGCGCGGGGCAGGTCCTGCTCGCGCAGCACCACCCAGCGCACTCCCCCGGCCACGGCCCCGGCGACCACCGCGGCGAGCGGTTTCCCGGCCAGCCGCCGCTCGGTGAGCAGCACCACCCCTGACGGCGGCGCCGCGCGATCCACCGGCCGCGCCGGGACGGGGTGGGCGGGTAGGGCGGTCACAGGTCGGGCCGACCGTCGTCGGGGGTGGAGGCCAGGGCGTGGGTGCGGCGGGGGATCCGGCCGGCCCGGTACGCGAGGCGACCGGCCCGCACGGCGTGCCGCATCGCGGTGGCCATCGCCTCCGGGTCGGCGGCCCGGGTGACCGCGCTGGCCAGCAGCACCGCGTCGCAGCCCAGCTCCATGGCCAGGGCGGCGTCGGAGGCGGTGCCGATGCCGGCGTCCAGGATCACCGGCACGTCGACGCCCTGCCGGATCAGCGCGATGTGGTGCGGGTTGCAGATCCCCAGGCCGGAGCCGATCGGCGCGCCGGCCGGCATCACCGCCGCGCAGCCCACGTCGGCCAGCCGACGGGCCAGGATCGGATCGTCCGAGGTGTACGGCAGCACGGTGAACCCGTCGTCGACGAGCTGCTCGGCGGCGCGCAGCAGCTCCACCCCGTCGGGCAGCAGGGTGCGCTCGTCGCCGATCACCTCCAGTTTGATCCGGTCGGTGTCGAACGCGTCCCGGGCCAGGTGGGCGACCTTCACCGCCTCGCCCGCGGTGTAGCAGCCGGCGGTGTTGGGCAGCAGGCCCACCCCGCACCGGTCCAGCAGGTCGAGCAGGCCGCCGGCGGTGGCGGCGGTGTCGACCCGGCGCAGCGCCAGGGTGACCAGCTCGGTGCCGGAGGCGCGGATGGCCTTCTCCAGCACGTGCAGGTTGGCCGCGCCGCCGGTGCCGAGGATCAGCCGGGACCCGAACGTCGTACCGCCGAGCAGGAAGGTCACCGGGATCACCCGCCCTGGGCGGCGCTGAGCACCTCGACCCGGTCGCCGTCGCGCAGCTCGGTCGCCGGCCAGCCGGTACGCGGCACCACCTCGCCGTTCACCGCGACCGCCACGCCGCGCTGCGCGGCGGTGACCAGTCGGACCAGGTCCGCGACCGTCGCGCCACCGGGCACGGTACGGCCGACGCCGTTCACCGTCAGTTCCACCTGTCGTCCTCCTGTCGGGCGCGCGGGCCGGCCACCGGGGTCAGGCGGGCCGGGGTGAAGGGGGCCAGCAGCGGGTCGGGCACGCCGGTGGTGACCAGGTCGACGACCAGGTCGGCGGTGACCGGGGTGAGCACGATGCCGTGCCGGTGGTGGCCGGTCGCGGCGAGCACGTCGGGGCGGCCGGGCAGCGCCCCGATCAGCGGCGCGTTGTCCGGGGTGCCGGGGCGGAACCCGACGGCCGTCTCCACCAGGTCGTACTCGGCGATCTCGGGGACCAGGTCGACGGCCGCCCGGAGCAGCCGCAGCACCGCGCCGGCGGTGACCGCGTCGTCGGCGCGTTCCTCCACGGTCGCCCCGACGACCACCTCGCCGTCGGCGCGGGGCACCAGGTAGACCGGCTCGCCGTCGGCGTACCCGCGGATGACGTGCCGGAAGCCGGGCGGCCCGCCGGCGGGCGCGCGGAGCCGGAGGATCTGGCCCTTGACCGGGCGGACCGGCAGGCCGGTGAGGGCGGCGGCGCCGCAGCCGGCGGCGACCACGGTGACCGGCGCGGACAGCTCGGCGAGGGCCCGGACCGGGCCGGGGACCAGCCGCGCGCCGGCCCGTTCGGCGGCGGCGCGCAACGCGACGAGCAGCCGGCGCGGGTCGACCTGGTGGTCGCCGGGGGCGAACGCGCCGCCGCGCACCCGGGGGGCCAGCGCCGGCTCGCGGTCCCGCAGGCCGCTCGGGCGCAGCGGGGTGATCGGCAACCCCAACCCCTGCTGGTACGCCCAGAGCCGGCGCGCCTCGGCCAGGTCGTCGCCGGTGAGCCCGACGACCAGGGTGCCCTCGGTACGGTAGCCGAGGTCGACGTCGCTGGCGGCGGTCAGCTCGGCGGCGAACGCCGGCCAGCGGGCGGCGGACTCGACGAGCAGCCCGGTCAGCTCGGTCTCCCCGAAGTACGCCTCGGCGACCGGGGCGAGCATCCCGGCGGCCACCGTGGACGCCCCGGAGCCGGGGGCCGGGTCGTGCACGGTCACCGTCAGCCCCCGGGCGGCGCACCGCCAGGCGACCGCCCACCCGATCACTCCCCCACCCACCACCGCCACCTCCGGCGTACCGGCGGCGGGCGCGGGCGGGCCGGATCCGCGCGTCGGGCTCATCGGAGGGCGGCGAGCAGGTCGGCGGTGGCGCGGGCCGGGTCGGCGGCGGCGGAGAGCGCGCCGACCACCGCCACCCCGTACGCCCCGGCGGCGCGCAGCGCCGGCACGGTCGCCGCGGTGACGCCGCCGATGGCGACGACCGGCACGGGTACGGCCTCGGCGACCGCCCGGACCCCGTCCGGGCCGATCGGCGGGGGCAGTCCGTCCTTGGTGGTGGTGGCGTGGCAGGGTCCGACGCCGAGGTAGCTCGCGCCGGCGTCGACGGCGCGGGCGGCGGTGACCGGTTCCCGGGCGGTCGCGCCGAGCACCGCCTGCGGGCCGAGGACCCGGCGGGCGGCGGCCACCGGCAGGTCGTCCGCGCCGACGTGGCCGCCGGCCGCGCCGACCGCGAGCGCCACGTGCAGCCGGTCGTTGACCAGGCAGGTGGCGTCGGCCGCCGCGCACAGCTCGCGGATCCGCAGGGCCAGCTCGTACGCCTCGCGGTCGGTGGCGTCGTCGGCGACCCGGACCTGCACGACCAGTTCGGGGCCGGCGACGCCGAGGGCGGCGCGGACCACGGTGAGCGGGCCGCGCCCGGGTCGGGTGTCGGTGATCAGATGCAGTCGTCCGAGGGACGGCACGGCAGCTCTCTCCTCCCTGCGCCGGCATTACCCGGATCAGGTTCGACGGTCGGGGGCTCGCAGCCCCCCTCTCAGCCCGGTCCACCGGGCTCCCGTGGGTCACTTGGCTGCCACCATAGGTCGGGTCCGCGGTGTCCGCCAAGGGGCCGGGTCCGGTTTTCCGGATAACCGTGAAGGTGGTCACGGTGGCTGGCCGGCACCGGCCACCACCTGCCCCAGCCACCACCTGCCCCGGCCGCCTGTCCGGCCACGACCTGCCGGCCGCTCTCCGGCCGCGACTGCCGGCAGGGCCCGGACCGGTCACTGTGCAGCGGCCCGGCAGGCTTCCGTCCGCTTTTGCGGCACATTGCGCCCGCCCGTTACGCAAACGTTACACAGCCACGCCTTGCCCGACACACTTCGAGCAACGCTAATTTGTTCATCGAATAAGCAAAATCCGGTACGAACGCCCTGGCACGGCGCCCGTACCGGCCACCGGGGCGGTCTTCGGCGAACCGGCCCTCGCGTACGCCCTGTCCATCAGGACAAAGGAGACCTTAGTGTCCCGACTCCACCGGGGACGCACACCACGTGCCCCGCTGACCGCTGCTCTGCTGTCCCTCACCCTCACCACCACCGCCCTGCTCAGCGTCCCGGCCGCGCAGGCCGCGCCGAAGGGGCCGGTCGCCCGGCCCGGCGCGAACGACACGGTGGCCGCGCCGACCGCGCCCTCCGTGGCGGCCGAGACCGACCCGTTCTCGGTGCTGGTCTTCTCGAAGACCGCAGGCTTCCGGCACGGCTCCATCCCGGCCGGCATCACCGCCATCAAGCAACTCGGCGCGGCCAACGACTTCACCGTCGACACCACCGAGGACGGCGCCGCGTTCACCGACGCCAACCTCGCCAAGTACCAGGCGGTGGTCTGGCTCTCCACCACCGGTGACGTGCTCAACGCCGACCAGCAGGCGGCGTTCGAGCGGTACGTCCAGGCCGGCGGCGGCTACGCCGGCATCCACGCCGCCTCCGACACCGAGTACGACTGGCCGTGGTACGGCGAGCTGGTCGGCGCGTACTTCAACAGCCACCCGGCCAACCAGACCGCCACGGTCAAGGTCGAGGACCCGGCGCACCCGTCCACGGCGGACCTGCCGGACCGGTGGAGCCGGTACGACGAGTGGTACAACTACCGCACCAACCCCCGGGGCGACGTGCACGTCCTGGCCAGTCTGGACGAGAAGTCGTACACCCCGGGCTCCGGCGCGATGGGCGCGGACCACCCGATCGCCTGGTGCCAGGACTACGACGGCGGCCGGGCCTGGTACACCGGCGGCGGCCACACCAACGAGTCGTACGCCGAGCCCGACTTCCTCGCCCACCTGCTCGGCGGCATCCAGACCGCGGCCGGGGTGCTGGACGCCGACTGCGGCGCCTCGAAGACCGGCAACTTCGAGAAGGTCACCCTGGACAGCAACACCAGCAACCCGATGGAGTTGGACGTCGCTCCCGACGGGCGGGTCTTCTACATCGAGCGCGACGGCCGGGTGCAGATCGTCAAGCCGGACACCGGCAACACGGTCACCGCGATCGACCTGGACGTCTTCACCGGCAACGAGGACGGCCTGATCGGCATCCGCCTCGACCCGGACTTCGCCACCAACAACTGGGTGTACCTCTACTACGCGCCCAACGACGGGGCGCCGCGCAACGTGCTGGCCCGGTTCACCGTCACCGGGGACACCATCGCGGCGTCCAGCGAGAAGCGGGTCCTGCAGGTCGACACCCAGCGCAACACCTGCTGCCACGCGGGCGGCACGATGACCTTCGACTCGGCCGGCAACCTGTACCTGGCCACCGGGGACAACACCAACCCGTTCGAGTCGAGCGCGTACACCCCGATCGACGAGCGGCCGGGTCGGCAGGACTACGACGCCCAGCGCACCTCGGGCAACACCAACGACCTGCGCGGCAAGGTGATCCGGATCCACCCGGAGGACGACGGCACGTACACCGTCCCGGAGGGCAACCTCTTCCCGGCCGGCACCGAGAAGACCCGTCCCGAGATCTACGCGATGGGCTTCCGTAACCCGTTCCGGCTCGGCATCGACCCGCTCACCGACACCCTGTACGTGGCCGACTACGGACCGGACGCCAACTCGGCGAACCCGAACCGTGGCCCGGAGGGCCTGGTCGAGTGGAACATCGTCGGCGCGCCCGGCAACTACGGCTGGCCGTACTGCACCGGGGCGAACTCGGCGTACAACGACTACCAGTTCCCGTCCGGCCCGAGCGGCGCGAAGTTCGACTGCGCCGCCCCGGTCAACAACTCGCCCAACAACACCGGTCTGACCCAGCTCCCGCCGGCCGTCCCGGCCACCGTCTGGTACGGCTACGCCGCGAACCCGCTCTTCCCGGAGATCGGCGGCGGCGGCGCGCCGATGGGCGGCCCGGTCTACCGGTACGACGCGGACCTGAACTCGACCCGCAAGTGGCCGGCCTACTACGACGGCAAGGCGCTGCTCGGCGAGTGGAACCAGAACAAGATGTACACCATGCAGGTCAGCGCGGACGGCAAGGAGCTGGTCGACATCAACCAGTTGCTGACCGGCATGAGCTTCCTGCGGCCGATGGACTTCGAGTTCGGCCCGGACGGCGCCCTCTACATGATCGAGTGGGGCACCGGCTTCGGCGGCAACAACGACAACTCCGGCGTCTACCGGATCGACTACATCGCCGGTGAGCGGGCCCCGATCGCCGTGGCCAAGGCCGACCCGACCTCCGGGGCGGCCCCGCTGACGGTGAGCTTCTCCAGCGAGGGCTCCCGGGACCCGGACGGCGGCGAACTGACCTACGCCTGGGCGTTCGGCGACGGCGGCACCTCCACCGAGGCGAACCCGACCCACACGTACGCCGAGGCCGGCGACTACACCGCGCAGCTCACCGTGACCAACCCCAAGGGTCGTACCGCGGTGGCGAACGTGCCGGTGACGGTCGGCAACACCGCGCCCACGGTGACCATCGAGTTCCCGCCGGCCGGCGGGTTCTTCGAGTGGGGCGACCAGGTCCGTTACACGATCAAGGTGACCGACCCCGAGGACGGCGAGATCGACTGTGACCGGGTGCAGCTCCAGGTGCTGCTCGGCCACGACGAGCACGCCCACCCGCTGGAGCAGCACACCGGCTGCACCGGCCTGGTGCAGACGTCGCTGGCCTCCGGGCACGGCGCCGAGGCGAACGTGTTCGCGGTCTTCGAGGCGACCTACACCGACGACGGCGGGGCCGGCGGGGCCAGCCCGCTGACCGGCCGGGCCATCGAGGTGCTCCAGCCCAAGCGCAAGCAGGCCGAGTACTTCACCGCCACCGGCCGCGTCGACGGCGGCACCGGCGGCGGCGACCCGGGCGTGCAGAAGGAGACCGGCAGCGACACCGCCGGTGGCGGCCAGAACATCGGCTTCATCGAGGACGGCGACTGGTGGTCGGTCGACCCGGCCAGCCTGACCAACATCGACTCGATCCGCTTCCGGGTGGCCTCGGCCAACGCCGGCGGCCGGATCGAGATCCGCGCGAACGCCGCCGACGGCCCGCTGGTCGGCTCGGTGGACGTGCCGGGCACCGGGGCGTGGCAGACGTACGTCGACGTCACCGCGGAGATCACCGGTGAGCTGACCTCGGGCACGCTGTACTTCGTGGCCGAGGACCCGACCGGCGGCACGGACTCGCTGTTCAACGTCAACTGGATGGACTTCCTCGGTCGCGGCGTCACGGAGAACGCGCCGCCGCAGGTCAGCGCCACGGCCACCCCGACCAGCGGCACCGCGCCGCTGACCGTGGCGTTCGACGGCACGGCCACCGACGCCGAGGGCGACACCCCGCTGACGTACGCCTGGGACTTCGGTGACGGCGGCACGGCGACCACCCTGGACGCCAGCCACACGTACACCGCCCCGGGCAACTTCACCGCCACCCTGACCGTCACCGACGCCAAGGGCGCGAAGGCGTACGCCACGGTGCCGGTGAAGGTCGAGGCGCCGAGCACGTCCTGCTTCGGGGCGCGTTCGGACGACTTCCTCGGCTCCGGCCTGGACAAGGACCGCTGGACGGTGGTCCGGGAGAACCAGCTCTACTCGGTGGCCGACGGCGCGCTGCGGCTGCCCACCGCGGTGGGTGACCTCTACGGCGCCCGCAACGACGCCACCAACCTGGTCCTCCAGCCCGCGCCGGGCGGGGCCTGGCAGGCCACCACCAAGGTCACCGTGCCGGTGACCGCCACGTACCAGCAGGCCGGTCTGATCGTCTACGGCGACGACGACAACTACGCCAAGGTCGACCTGCTGTACAACGGCAGCCGCGTGGTCGAGTTCATCCGGGAGACCGACGGCACGCCGCGCAACGAGAGCGGCGACAGCGCCGCCGCGCCGGCCGGTGACACCGTCCACCTGCGACTGATCAGCGACGGGACGAACCTGACCGCGGCGTTCTCCGCCGACGGGCAGACCTTCACCCCGGTCGGCCGGTCCGCCGCGCTGGCCGGCATCACCAACCCGCGGATCGGGGTGTTCGCCCTCAACGGCGGCACCGAGGCCCCGGTGGTGGACGCGGTCTTCGACTGGTTCCAGGTGACGCCGGACGAGCCGGCCGGGTCGGTGGACCCGTCGGACGAGTTCGACGGCGCCACGCTGGACAAGTGCCGGTGGAACGCGATCCTCCGCGAGGACGCCACGAAGTACCAGGTGACCGGTGGCGCCCTCCGGATCGACGTGCCGAACGGTGACATCTACGGCACCGACAACACCGGGCCGACGAACTTCATCCTGCAGACCGCGCCGAGCGGCGACTGGACGATGGAGACGAAGGTCGACGGCAGCGCCCTGAACGAGCAGTACCAGCAGGGCGGTCTGCTGGTGTACGCCGACGACGACAACTACCTCAAGTTCGACTACGTCGTCGACAACTCCCCGGGTTCGACGGTCAGCCGGCGGATCGAGTTCCTCAGCGAGATCGCCGGCGTGATCCAGGACCCGCAGCCGGGGGTCACCGCGCTGACCCAGGGGGTGTGGCACCTGCGGCTGGCCCGGTCCGGCGACGACTTCACCGCGTCCTACTCGGCCGACGGTGAAGAGTGGACCGAGCTGGGCACGCTGACCAGCGCCGTCGTCGGCGAGACCCCGAAGGTCGGGGTGTTCGCCCTCAGCGGGAACCAGACCGCGTCGAAGCCCGTAACGTTCGACTACTTCCGGCTCACCGCCGGGCAGGGCGAGACGGACGAGACCGCGCCGGTGACCACCGCCACGGTCTCCGGCACCGCCGTCGAGGGCTGGTACCCGGGTCCGGTCACGGTCACCCTGGCCGCGACCGACGAGGACGGTGGCAGCGGGGTCGCCGGCACCCAGTACCAACTGGACGACGCGACCACCTGGACCGACTACACGGCCCCGGTGGCGGTCTCCGGTGACGGCGAGCACGAGCTGCGGTTCCGCTCGACCGACGAAGCCGGCAACGTGGAGGAGACGAAGTCCGTCCCGGTGAGGATCGACGCCACCGCGCCGGTCAGCACCGCGACCTTCGCCCCGGCCAACGACGAGGGCTGGCACGCCGGGACGGTGCCGGTGGTCCTCACGGCCACCGACGCCGGCTCCGGGGTGAAGGCCCTCCAGTGGTCGCTCGACGGTGGCGACTGGACGGCGTACACCGAGCCGGTGGCGGTGACCGGGGACGGCAGCCACGAGCTGCTCTACCGGGCCACCGACAAGGTCGGCAACGAAGAGACGCTGAAGTCCGCGATCATCAAGATCGACGGTACGAAGCCGACGCTGCTGGTCTCCGGGCTGGCCGACGGTCAGCTCTACGGCGACAGCCAGGACGTCCGGGTGTCCTGGCAGGCGGTCGACCCGACGTCCGGCCTGCAGAGCGTGGTCGGCCGGCTGGACGGCGAGCGGTACGACAGCGGCACCCTGCAGGCCATGTACGAGCTGTCGCTCGGCCTGCACGAGCTGACCGTGACCGCCACCGACAAGGCCGGGAACCGGACCACCGCGAACGTCCGGTTCTTCGTCACCACCTCGTTCCGGGACATGCAGAACCTGCTGGACCGGTTCAAGGCGACCGGGCGGTTGTCCGCCGACGCGCACAAGAAGCTCACCGCCAAGCTCGACGCGGCCCGCAAGGCCGAGGCGAACGGCAACGACACCAAGGCGATCAAGCAGCTCACCGAGTTCCGCACGCTCGCCGGCACCACCTCGCTCGTGGGTGAGGCGGAGGTCCGGGACGTGCTGGTCCGGGACGCCGACGCGATGATCGTCCGCCTGGGCGGCACGGCCAGCAAGGCCGGCGTCAAGGCGAACGACGGCGAATCGGTCAAGGGCGCCGGCCGGTTGGGCGAGGACCCGACCCGGCTCGCCCGCGGTCGCGGCCTGTAGTTCCCCCGGGGCCCCTTTCCGGCGCTGACGCGTCGGGAAGGGGCCCCTTCCGTCCCGCCACCTCCAGGAGACCTGCCCCATGCGTACCCGCACCTCCCGGCGCGCCCGGGTCGCCCTCGCCGCGCTCGTCGTCCCGACCCTGGCCCTCCTGCCGGCGGCTCCGGTCGCGGCGGACCCCGGCACGCTGAAGCTCACCGTGGCCGGTGACGGCGCCGACGGGGTCACCGTCCAGGCGGTGCACGCCGACGGTCGCCGGCCGGACCTCCCGATCCGGCTGGTGCTCACCGCCACCGGGCCGGACGGCCGCAAACTCGGCCCGCGGCCACTCGAACCGGCCGGCGAGGGACGGGGCTTCTACGCCACCGGCCCACTGCTCACCCCGGGCCGGTGGAAGGTGACGGTCGCCGCCCCCAACCCGCCGGGCGGCACGGCCACCGCCACCGTCGAGGCCACCGCGGCGGAGCCGGTCCCGCCGCCGCCGACCGCGCGGGCGCTCGCCGGCGCCCCCGACGTCACCCGGATCCGGGCCGACGGACGCGCCGACGAGCGGGCCTGGTGGTTCCCGGTCGGTATCGGCGCGGTGGCGCTGCTGGTGGTGGCCGGCGCGGTCACCGTGCTCACCGGCCGACGCCGCCGGAGCTGAGCCGCCGCCCCGGCGCGGGAAGAGAAAATCTCACAATCCTTACTACGGGGCAGCGCGTGACCGTCCGGTCACGGCATGCTGTCCTGATGCCGCGATCTCCCCAGGTACCGTCCACATTGGCCTCTCGCCCCTTCCGGGGCAGCACAGCCGTGGCCGACGGGCTTCTCACCTGGACGATGCTGCGCGGACGGGCCTGGCAGCGCCTGCTGCCCGACGTGTACGTCCACCGCGCCGGCCACCAGTCCGACGACCACCGCCTCTGGTGCGAGGCGGTGGCGCTGGTGCTGCCGCCCGGCGCGGCGATCGCCGGGCTGAGCGCCGCGTACCTGTGGGGGGCCGGCGGGCTCCCGGCGGGCGCGCCGGTGACGGTGGTGCTGCCCCGCGCGGCCCGGATGCGACCGCACGCCCGGGTGTCGGTCACCCGGTCCGTCCTCGCCGACGACGACCTCACCACCCAGGCCGGGCTGCCGGTGACCACCACGGTCCGCACCGCCTTCGACCTGGCCCGCCGGCCGCCGCGCACGGACGCGGTGGTCGCCGTCGACGCGTTGCTGCGCCGCCGGGTGGTCGACCTGCCCACCCTGCGGGAGTACGCTGCCGCGCGCTCCGGCTGGCCCGGCCTGCCCCAGTTACGTGAGGTGCTCGCCCTCGCCGACCCGCTCGCCGGGTCGCCGATGGAGTCCCGGCTGCGCCTGCTGCTGCTGGACGCCGGGCTGCCGCCGCCGGCCACCCAGCACGACGTGCACGACGCCGCCGGCCGGTTCGTCTGCCGGGTGGATCTCGCCTACCCGGCCCGCCGGGTCGCCGTCGAGTACGAGGGCACGCCGTCCCGGGAGCCGGCCCAGGTCCGCCAGGAGGCGTCCCGGTTCCAGGCGTTGCGGGCGGCGGGCTGGCGGGTGGTCCGGTGCACCGCCGACGACGTGCTCCGGCATCCGGCCCGGACGGCGCGGATGGTGGCCGGCGCGCTCCGGGTGCGCCCCAACCCCCGGGCGGCCAGCCCCCACTGACCCGCCGGCCGGGCGGTCGGTTGTCGCCGGCCGACCCGTCGCTGTCGCCGGCCGCCCCGCCGGCCGTGGGCGGTCGGCTGCCGCCCCCTGCCGGCTCTCGGCTCAGCCGGAGGCCGGCACGGCGGCTCAGTCCGGCTGTGGGAAGCCCCGGCGGCTCAGCCGGGGGTCGGCAGGGCGGCGAGGTCGTCGGCGTCCGGCTGCCAGACCCCGGCGGCGGCGTTGGCGCGTACCTGCTCCGGCGTGGTGGCCCCGGCGATCACCGAGGTCACCGCCGGCTGGGCGGCCAGCCCGCCGATCGCCACCTGGAGCAGGCTCAGCCCCCGCTGCCCGGCGTACGCCTCGATCGCCTCGATGGTGTCCCAGTCGGCGGCGGCGAACCGGGCCGCGTACCGCCCGCCGCCGGCGAGCCGGCTGCCGGCCGGCGGCTGCTCGTCCCGCCGGTACTTCCCGGTGAGCAGCCCGTTGGCGAGCGGGAAGAACGGCAGCAGCCCCAGCCCGAAGCGTTCGCAGGCCGGCGTCACCTCGGCCTCGACGGCGCGCTCCAGCAGGCTGTAGTGGTTCTGGGCGCTGACGAACCGGCTGGTGCCGGCCGTCCGGGCGGTCCAGTCGGCGTCGGCGATCTGCCAGCCGGTGAAGTTGGAGTTGCCCAGGTACCGCACCTTGCCGGCGCGGACCAGGTCGTCGAGGGCGGCGAGGGTCTCCTCGATCGGGGTGCCCGGGTCGGGCTCGTGCATCTGGTACAGGTCGATGTGGTCGGTGCCGAGGCGACGCAGCGACGCCTCCACCGCCCGGGCGACGTAGCGGCGGGCGCCCCGCGCCCCGTGGTCGGGGCCGTTCATGCCCGCCATGTCCATGCCGAACTTGGTGGCCACCACCACGTCGTCCCGCCGCCCGCGCAGCGCCGCGCCGAGCAGCTCCTCGGACCCGCCGTGCGGCTCGCCGTAGATGTCGGCGGTGTCGAAGAGGTTGATGCCGGCGTCCAGGGCGGCGTCCACCACCGCCCGGGTGCCGTCCAGGTCGAGTTTGCGGCCGAAGTTGTTGCAGCCGACCCCGACCACGGACACCACGAGCCCGGAGTCGCCCAGCCGGCGATAGGTCATCTCAGTCACGCCCCGACCCTATGCCCATCGCGCCCCCGCCGGCCCGGATCCACTTCCTGGAAAAGGGGCCTTCGCGGCGGGCGGACACCCCGGCATCCCGCGTCCGGGGGCAACGCGTCCGAGGGCGGCGCGTCCGGGGTCGGCGCGTCCGGGGTCGGCGCGTCCGGGGTCGGCGCGTCCGGGGTCGGTGCTCAGCCCCACACCGGCTCGGGGGTCTCGCGGACCTCGCCGTCACCGGCGAACAGGAGGAACCGGTCGAAGGACCGGGTGAACCAGCGGTCGTGGGTCACCGCCACCACCGTGCCGGCGAACGCCTTCAGCCCCTCCTCCAGCGCCTCCGCGCTGGCCAGGTCCAGGTTGTCGGTGGGCTCGTCGAGCAGCAGCAGGGTCGCCCCGGACAGCTCCAGCAGCAGCACCAGGAAACGCGCCTGCTGGCCGCCGGAGAGGGTGCCGAAGCGCTGGTCGCCCTGGCCGGCCAGCTCGTACCGGCCGAGCGCCGCCATCGCCGCGTGCCGGTCCATGCCGGCGCGGTGCTCGTCGCCCCGCCACAGGATCTCGACCAGGGTCCGCGCCGTCAGCTCCGGCCGGTCGTGGGTCTGCGAGAAGTGCCCGGGGCGGACCCGCGCGCCGAGCCGCACCACCCCGTCGTGGGCGACCGGGGCCAGCGCGGCGGCCCCGTCGACCGGACCGTTCGCCGGGTCCGGGTCGGTGCCGCCCCGGGCCAGCAACCGCAGGAAGTGCGACTTGCCGGTGCCGTTCGCGCCGAGGACGGCCACCCGGTCGCCGTACCAGATCTCCAGGTCGAAGGGGTAGGTCAGGCCGTCGATCTCAAGCTGCTCGGCGATCACCGCGCGCTTGCCGGTGCGTCCGCCGGTCAGCCGCATCCGGATGTCCTGCTCCTTCGGCGGTACGGGCGGCGGCCCGGCCTCCTCGAACTTGCGCAACCGGGTCTGCGCGGCCTGGTACCGCGACGCCAGCCCGTCGTTGTACGCGGCCTTCTGCTTGTACATCAGCATCAGCTCGCGCAGCTTCTGGTGCTCCTCGTCCCACCGGCGGCGCTGCTCGTCGAGGCGGGCGTGCCGGGCCACCCGCGCCTCGTACCAGGTCCCGAAGCCGCCGGGGTGCACCCAGGCGCTGCCGCCCTCCACCGCGACCACCCGGTCGGCGCTGCGGGCCAGCAGCTCCCGGTCGTGCGAGACGTAGAGCACCGACTTGGCCGACTCGCGCAGCCGCGTCTCCAGCCAGCGTTTGCCCGGCACGTCGAGGAAGTTGTCCGGCTCGTCGAGCAGCAGCACCTCGTCCGGGCCACGCAGCAGCAGCTCCAGGGCGAAGCGCTTCTGCTGCCCGCCGGAGAGGGTCCGGACCGGCCGGGACCGGGCGGTCTCCCAGGGCAGGGCGAGCACGATGGTGGCGACGGTGTCGAAGAGCACCTCGGCGTCGTACCCGCCGGCCTCGCCCCAGGCGGCGAGCGCGTCCGCGTACGCCATCTGGGCTTTCGCGGCGGCGGCGCCGTACTTGCCGCGCAGTTCGGCGGCCCCCATCGCCGCCTCGGTCTCGGCCAGTCGGCGGCCGGCGTCGCGCAGCGCGGGCGGGGCGAGACTCAACGCCAGGTCGGCGAGCGTGGAGTCGTCGCCGATCATGCCGATGAACTGGCGCATCACGCCGAGCCCGCCGGCCCGGGCGATGCCGCCGACCCGGACCGGCAGGTCACCGGCGACCATCCGGAGCAGGGTGGTCTTGCCCGCCCCGTTCGGGCCGACCAGGGCCACCTTCGCTCCCTCGCCGACCCGGAAGGACACCTCGGCGAAGAGTTCCCGACCGTCCGGCAGGGTGTGCGCCACCCCGGCCACGTCCACGTATCCCACGCCGGCATCCTGCCCGACCGGCCCGGGCCGGGACATCGATTTACCGGGTGACCCGCAGCACCCGGTAGCCCTTCTGGCTGGCGTGCCGGTGGACCTGCCAGCCCTGCTCGGTGAGCCAGCGGTGCAGCGAGTCGCCGCCGAGGTGGCGGGCCACCACCAGCCAGCCGACCCCGTCCGGGGCGAGCCGGGGCAGCCACCGGCGCAGCAGGGCGTGCAGCTCGTCCTTGCCGATCCGGATCGGCGGGTTGGACCAGAGCTGCGCGAACGTCAGCCCGTCCGGCACGTCGTCCGGCTCGACCACCCGGACCCGGTCGGCGGCGCCGACCCGGGCGGCGTTGTCCGTGGTCAGCCGCCGGGCGCGTTCGTTGACGTCGACCGCCCAGACGGTGGCCGTCGGCGCGTGGGTGGTCAGCACGCAGGTGATCGGCCCGAAGCCGCACCCGAGGTCGAGCAGCGCCCCGGCGGTGCCCGCGTCGGGCAGGTCGGCCTTGCGCAGCAGGACGGCGGTGCCGGGGTCGAGCCGGTCGGCGGAGAAGACCCCGCCCGCCGAGTCCAGTGTGTAGTCCCGACCGGCGACGTTGAACTCGACCGCACGCGGTGGGGACGGGCTGCCGGGATGCGGGCTGAAGTAGTGGTCGGCGGTCACGCCCGCATTCTCTCCCACGGCCCGGCCAGGGCGGATCGGGGACCGGGAACGAAGTACGCCGGTTTTTTTGGTTTTTATCCCTTAAAGAGGCAATGAGCCTAATCTAGGGGTCATGGTGTACCGGTACGAGTCCGATGAGGACGCGACAGCAGGCTTCCCCGGCCACGAGGCCGACCCGGAGGCCCCCGATGCCCGACGCGCGCCGGCGCCCACCGGCCCTTCGCCCTCCCGCTTCCCACCCCCGGCCCTCCCCCGGACCCCCGACCCGGCGCCGGGCTTCGGCGGCCCCCCGGTGGGCGGAACGGAACCGGCGGGACGCTTCGCCACCGAACCCGTCCGCTACGACGACCCGGCCCGGACGGCGCGCCGACCGCCCCGGCCCCGGGGCTCCGGCGGCCGGCTCTGGCAGGCGCTCCTCGGCGCCGCCGCCGTCCTGATGCTGCTGGGCCTCGGCGGCCTCGGCACCGCCGTGTACCTGGCGGAACGTGACAACACGCCGGGACCCGCCGAGCCGAGCGCGCCGCCGGCAGCCGCCCGCACCGACGCCCCCGACGAGACCGACCTGGACTCCCGCGACACGGATCCGCTGCCGCTGACCGCCAAGGAGGTCTTCCCCGGCAGCCAACTCGTCGTCGACCGGGGACGACCGGCCTACCAGGTGCTGCGTACCCAGTCCAGCGGAAGCTGCGCCGTCGCGGCCACCGACGACATCGCCGACCTGCTCGTCCGGCTCGGCTGCAACCAGGTGGTACGCGGCACCCTGCGTACCTCCGACGAGAAGTACCTGGCCACCGCCGGGCTGTTCAACGTCACCGACCGGGCCACCGCCGACCGGGTCCAGGAACGGATCCGGGAGATCCTCCAACAGCAGCGGGGCCGGTTCAACGGCCTGGTGAGCGAGGACGAGGACGAGGACACCGAGGCCCTGGGCGCCGCCCCGGCCCGGGTGTCCTGGCAGGCGCGCGGCCACTACGTCGCGTACTGCATGGTGGTGCGGGCCGACGGCGAGGCGCTCGATCCGGCCGACCAGAACGCCCGACAGGTGCTCGCCGACCTGGTCCAGACCCACCTCGACAAGACGGTGCTGGGCCGCCGGGCCGCCCCCGACCCCGACCTGACGCAGGACGGCCCCACCCACCGCCCCGACCCCAACGACTGACGCGCCGCGGGGCACGTGACGAACCCTGCCCGGCGCCCGGGATCCAGCAGACCCGCGCCGGCGTTCCCCGGGGCCGGCTCAGGCGCCGCCGGGACCGGTCAGGACGCGGCCGGTACCGCCGGGACCGGTCAGGACGCGGCCGGTACGCGCAGCCGCCGGGTCAGGTCGGCGCGGCGGGCGTACTCGGCCGGGTCGTCCGGGTAGCCCACGGCGACCAGGGTCAGCCCGTGCGCGGGCGCGACGGTCACCTCGCTGGACCGTTCCCGCCGGGTCAGCAGGCCCGCCGGCCAGTCGACGGGCCGCCGGCCGTCCCCGGCGGACAGCATCGCACCGACCAGACTCCGGACCATCGCCTGGCAGAACGCGTCGGCCTGCACCGTGGCCACCAGCAGGCCGTCCGGGTCGCGTCGCCAGTCCAGCCGGGTCACCTCGCGCAGCGTGGTCGCGTGCTCCTTGCGTTTGCAGTACGCCGCGAAGTCGTGCTCGCCGACCAGCCCGGCCGCCGCCTGCTCCAGCGCGGTCAGGTCCAACGGCCGGGGCCAGGCCAGCACCTCGTGCCGGCGCAGCGGCTCGGCCCCCCACGGGGCGTCGGTGACCCGGTACTCGTACCGGCGGAAGGTCGCCGAGAACCGGGCGTCGAAGTCGGCCGGCGCCTCGGTCAGCGCCCGGACCCGCAGGTCCGTCGGGAGCACCCGGGCCAGCCGGCGCAGCAGCGAGCCGGCATACGCCCGCCACACCTGCGCGGGCAGGTCGAGGTGGCAGACCTGGCCGGAGGCGTGCACCCCGGCGTCGGTCCGCCCGGCCACGGTCAGGCCGGTCGCGACGCCCGCGCCGAGGATCTGGTCCAGCGTCGCGACGAGCACCCCGGCCGCCGTGCGCCGCTGCGGCTGCGCGGCCCACCCGGAGAACCCCGTGCCGTCGTACGCGACGTCCAGCCGCAGCCGGATCCGTTCGTCCACCTCGTACCTCTTCCGCTCATGCGTCGGGCCCGACATCCGGATGGGATGTCGGGCCCGATGGTGCCACGAACTCAGGCCTTGTCGTTCTCGCCGGCCTCGTCGCTGTCCTCACGGGCGGCCGGGGTGTCCCCCGAGGCCGAGACGGGCGCCTCGGCGTCCTGGTCGTCGGCCTTGGCCTGCGGGGCCTCCTCGGTCGGCGCGAGCGCCTCGACCTTGTCCTGCTGCGCGGCCTTGCGGGCGGCGGTCTTCTTGTTCGCCTTCGGCTCGGCGACCTGAAGCTCCTCGACCAGCTCGATGATCGCCATCGGCGCGGCGTCACCCTTGCGCGGACCGGTCTTCACGATCCGGGTGTAGCCACCGGGACGGTTGGCGTACCGGGGCGCGATCTGGTCGAACAGGGTGTAGACCACGTCCTTGTCCTTGACGACGGCGAGCACCCGCCGACGGGAGGCCAGGTCACCACGCTTGGCCTTGGTGATGAGCTGCTCCGCGAGCGGACGCAGCCGCCGGGCCCTCGTCTCGGTGGTCTTGATCTTGCCGTGCTGGAACAGCGACATGGCCAGGTTGGCCAGCATCAGCCGCTCGTGCGCGGGGCTGCCGCCGAGGCGGGCGCCCTTCGTGGGCGTGGGCATGGTTGGTGCTCCTCGTTTAGATGCTCAGCCGGGCTTACAGCTGCTCGGTCTCGCGGTAGTCGTCGGTGTCGTAGTCAGCCTCGCCGAAGGTGTCCACGACGTGTGCCGGGTCGAAGTTGGGCGCGGAGTCCTTCAGACCCAGCCCCATCCCGGCGAGCTTCATCTTGACCTCGTCGATCGACTTCTGACCGAAATTGCGGATGTCGAGGAGGTCGGCCTCGGTGCGCCCGATCAGCTCACCCACGGTGTTGATGCCCTCGCGCTTGAGGCAGTTGTAGGAGCGGACGGTCAGGTCCAGCTCCTCGATCGGCAGCGCCAGGTCCGCCGCGAGCTGGGCGTCCTGCGGGGACGGCCCGATGTCGATGCCCTCGGCGGTCTCGTCCAGCTCCCGGGCCAGCCCGAACAGCTCCACCAGCGTCGAGCCGGCGGAGGCCAGCGCGGTACGCGGGCCCATCGACGGCTTGGTCTCGACGTCGATGATCAGCCGGTCGAAGTCGGTCCGCTGCTCGACCCGGGTCGCCTCGACGCGGTACGTCACCTTCAGCACCGGCGAGTAGATCGAGTCGACCGGGATCCGGCCGATCTCGGCGCCGGCCTGCTTGTTCTGCGCGGCGGTGACGTAGCCGCGACCCCGCTCGACGGTCAGCTCCATGTCGAGCCGGCCCTTGCCGTTGAGGGTGGCGAGCTTGAGGTCCGGGTTGTGCACCGAGACGCCGGCCGGGGGCTGGATGTCGCCCGCGGTCACGTCGCCCGGACCCTGCTTGCGCAGGTACATGCTGACCGGCTCGTCGTGCTCGGAGCTGACGCACAGCTCCTTGATGTTCATGACGAGCTCGACCACGTCCTCCTTGACGCCGGGGATCGTGGTGAACTCGTGCAGCACCCCGTCGATCTTGATCGAGGTCACCGCCGCGCCCGGGATGGACGACAGCAGCGTACGCCGCAGCGAGTTGCCGAGGGTGTAGCCGAAGCCGGGCTCCAGCGGCTCGATGGTGAACCGGGACCGGGTCTCGTTGATCGACTCTTCGGAGAGGGTCGGTCGCTGACTGATGAGCATGGTGTCTCTTCTCTTCCGGGGCGCCCGCCATATGACGCCCACGACAAAGTGTTCCGGTGGTCCGCCCCGCGACCGGGACGGACCACCGCAACGAGCTCCGACTACTTGGAGTAGAGCTCGACGATCAGCTGCTCCTGGACCTGCGTGTCGATGACCTGCCGGGCCGGGAGCGAGTGCACCAGGATCTTCATCTGGCTGGGGATGGCCTCCAGCCACGCCGGCACGGACTTCGAGCCGGCCTCGGCCTGGGCCACGATGAACGGGGTGAGCTCCTTGCTCTTGCCCCGGACCTCGATGATGTCGTGCTCCTTCACGCGGAACGACGGGATGTCGGTCTTCTTCCCGTTGACCGTGAAGTGCCCGTGCTTGACGAGCTGGCGGGCCATGTCCCGGGACTTGGCGTAGCCGGCCCGGTAGACCACGTTGTCGAGCCGCGACTCCAGGATCTGGAGGAGGATCTCGCCGGTCTTGGCCTGCTTGGCCACGGCCTCCTCGTAGTAACCGCGGAACTGCTTCTCCAGCACGCCGTACACCCGGCGGGCCTTCTGCTTCTCGCGGAGCTGGAGCAGGTACTCCGTCTCCTTGGTCCGGCCGCGGCCGTGCTGCCCGGGCGGGAACGGCCGGGACTCGAACGGGCACTTCGGGCCATCGCACTTGCTGCCCTTGAGGAACAGCTTCATCTTCTCCCGCCGGCAACGGCGGCAGTCAGCACCGGTGTAACGAGCCATCTCTCTCTAACCTCTCAGACCCGGCGACGCTTCGGCGGACGGCACCCGTTGTGCGGCTGCGGGGTGACGTCGGCGATCTGGCCGACCTCCAGCCCGACGGCCTGCAGCGAACGGATCGCGGTCTCCCGGCCGGAGCCGGGGCCCTTCACAAAGACGTCGACCTTGCGCATGCCGTGCTCCATCGCCCGACGCGCGGCCGCCTCGGCGGCGAGCTGCGCGGCGAACGGGGTCGACTTGCGCGAGCCCTTGAAGCCGACCTGACCGGCGGAGGCCCACGAGATGACCGCGCCGGTCGGGTCCGTGATGGACACGATCGTGTTGTTGAAGGTGCTCTTGATGTGCGCCTGCCCGTGGGCGACGTTCTTGCGTTCCTTGCGCCGGACCTTCTTGACGGCGGCTCCGGCACGAGCCTTCGGTGGCATAAGTCTTCTGCGCTCCTAGTTGACTTACCGGTTCGGGTTGGAGTCCGGCCTACCTCGGCGGGCGCCGACCCGGATCCCGGTTCACGTCTTACTTCTTGCCGGGCTTCTTCTTGCCGGCGACGGTCCGCTTCGGGCCCTTGCGGGTGCGGGCGTTGGTCCGCGTCCGCTGGCCGCGCACCGGCAGGCCCCGGCGGTGCCGGATACCCGCGTAGCAGCCGATCTCGACCTTGCGACGGATGTCAGCGGCGACCTCGCGGCGCAGGTCGCCTTCTACCTTGTAGTTGCCCTCGATGTGGTCGCGGAGCTGGACCAGCTCCTCGTCCGTGAGGTCCCGGGCGCGCTTGTCCGGCGAGATGCCGGTGGCGGCGAGCGTCTCCAGGGCGCGGGTGCGGCCCACGCCGAAGATGTAGGTGAGCGCGATCTCCATCCGCTTCTCGCGGGGAAGGTCGACGCCGACTAGACGTGCCATGTGCGGGCGTACTCCCTCTGGTTTTCTTGGCGGAGGTGTGGACCCGTCCCGCCCCGCTACCGGCCGTCCCTGTCCTTCCGGCGCTTGCCGCGCCGGCGACCGGGATCGGTCGCTGCCCGAGCGGGCCCCGGCCTCCGACCGGGGGTCAGCCACGATCCGGTACGCGACGCGCACCGCCCGCGGCTGGGACGAGCTGATGATGTGCTGTCAGGACCTGCGGCCCGAACCGACCACGACCGACCGGCGTGCGGTCGGGCGACGCCGGATCAGCCCTGGCGCTGCTTGTGGCGCGGGTCGGTGCAGATGACCATGACCCGGCCGTGCCGGCGGATCACCCGGCACTTGTTGCAGATCCTCTTGACGCTCGGCTTGACCTTCACGGTTGCCTTACTTCCCATCTGGCCCGACGACGCGACGAGGCGCGACACCGGACGTCGAGGACGGACACGGGACGACCCGGCCGCCGTCAGGCGGTTACTTGTAGCGGTAGACGATGCGGCCGCGAGTCAGGTCGTACGGCGAGAGTTCGACGACGACCCGGTCCTCCGGCAGGATGCGGATGTAGTGCTGCCGCATCTTGCCGCTGATGTGAGCCAGCACCTTGTGACCGTTCGCGAGCTCCACCCGGAACATGGCGTTCGGTAGGGGCTCGATGACTCGACCCTCGATCTCGATGGCTCCGTCTTTTTTCGGCATGTCCTCCGCTGTCCTGACGTCGGTTCCTCCGGACGGCCCACAACGTCTTACCCGAACCACTGACCATGATCAGATTGTCCGGACCAGCCGCGGCTCCGGCCCCACCGAAGCGCAGGATGGGCATGCCGGAGTGGACGCTGTGCGCCGATCTGAAAGTGTACGCCGGGCGTCCGGCGCTCGCCAAACCGGCCACCCCGGTCACCCGGAAACCGGACGAACGATGACAGGTCAGTCGTCGCCCCGGACGACCCCGCCCGGCGGATCGGCGACCCCTCCCGGCGGATCCGTGACCCCGCCGGCGGTGATGTCCCGGCCCCGTCCGTCCGCCCGGAGCTCCCGCTTCCGCTGCCGCTTCTCGGCCCGCCGCCGTCGCTTGCCCTCCTGCTCGACCGCCCACCGCCGCGGCTCGCCCCGGGACAGGCCGAGCCCCGTCCGCACCAACAGGACCGCGCCCCACGGTCCGGCCACCCAGGCCGGCCAGAAGTAGAGCAGTCGACCGTCGAGCAGGCAGACCATCGCCCAGACCGACACGGTGACCGCCACCACCGTCAGGTACGACTCCCAGGTCTCCGCCAGCCACCGCGCCGTCACCGAGCGGGTCGCGGCCTCCTCGCGGGACGCCAACCCGCCCCGGTCCGCGCCGGTCGCCACGCCGCCCGCCGGGCTGGGCAGGTCGGCCACCAGGGCGTCCAGCTCGCCGTACGTCCGGGCCAGGTACGTCCGCCGCAGCCGGTCGTCGTACTCGTGCAGATCCAGTCGGCCCTCGTCGAGCGCCACCCGCAACCGGCCGGCCACCGCCTCCCGATCCGGGTCGGCGGCCCGCATCCCGTCACGTCGCTCCATGCCACCAAGCATGCCAGCCGGTCACCAGGCCCCCTGCCGCCGAGCAACGGGGACCGGGCAGGCCGCCGGAAGCGCTCAGGAAGCCGGCGTGCCGGCGGGCTGGCGGGCGGTCACCAGGTCGCCCAGGCGGGCCCGGCCGCCGTCCACGGCGGTGAGCACCCAGACCCCGTCCTCCAGCAACGCCATCGAGTGCTCGACGTGCGCCGCGACCGACCCGTCCCGGGTCGCCACCGTCCAGCCGTCGGCGAGCTCCACCGTCCGCGGCGAGCCCATCGTGATCATCGGCTCGATGGCCAGCGCCATCCCGGGCACCAGCCGGGGCCCCTTGCCCGGCCGGCCGTGGTTGAGCACGTGCGGGTCCTGGTGCATCTCGGTGCCGATGCCGTGCCCGCCGTAGCCGTCGACGATCCCGTACCGGCCGCCCCGGCGGACCGCCGTCTCCACCGCGTGCGAGATGTCGGTGAGCCGACCCCGACCGTTCGCCGCGCCCCGGGCCGCCGCCGCGATCCCGGCCCACATCGCGTCCTCGGCCACCTCGGCCATCCGCAGCAGCGCCGGGTCGACCTCGCCGACCCCGACCGTGATCGCGGCGTCGCCGTGCCAGCCGTCCAGCACCGCGCCGCAGTCGATGGAGATCAGGTCACCCGCGCGGAGCACCTGGTCCGCCGCGGGGATGGCGTGCACGACCTGCTCGTTCACCGAGGAGCAGATCGACGCCGGGAAGCCGTGGTAGCCCTTGAAGGAGGGCACCGCGCCCGCCTCCCGGATCACCGACTCGGCGATCGCGTCGAGGTCGGCGGTGCTCACGCCGGGCGTCACCGCCTCGCGCATCCGCTGCAACGCGGCGGCCACCACCAGACCGGCGGCCCGCATCTTCTCGATCTGCTCGGGAGTCTTCAGCTGGATGTCCAGCTGCTGGCGGCGCATGACGCGATCACCTTTCGTCGACGGGGAGGCGGGGGCACGCCGGAAGCTGCGCGCTCCGCTCCCCGCACTCTATCCAGCGTGCGGACGGCGAAACGTCAGCCGCCGTACGAGCGCAGGGCGTCGATCGCCCGGACGGTGACGTCCTCGACCGGGCCGGTCGCGTCGATGCCGACCAGCTTGCCCTGGGCGCCGTAGTAGTCCACCAGCGGCGCGGTCTTGTCCGCGTACTCGCGCAGCCGGGTCGCGATGGTCTCCGGCCGGTCGTCGTCGCGCTGGAACAGCTCGGCGCCGCACCGGTCGCAGACACCGTCCCGGGTGGTGGCGTCGAACTCGACGTGCCAGATCTTGCCGCAGCCCCGGCAGGTCCGGCGGCCGGAGAGCCGCCGGATCACCTCGTCGTCGTCGACGACCAGCTCCAGGACGAGGTCCAGCGCGGTACCGAGGTCGGCGAGGAGTTTGTCCAGCGCGGCGGCCTGCGGCGTGGTGCGCGGGAAGCCGTCGAGCAGGAACCCCTCACCGGCGTCCGGCTCGGCGAGCCGGTCCCGGACCATGTTGATGGTGACCTCGTCGGGCACCAGCTCGCCGGCGTCCATGTAGCGCTTGGCCTCGACCCCCAGCGGGGTGCCCTGCGAGACGTTCGACCGGAAGATGTCGCCGGTCGAGATCTTCGGGACGGACAGGTGCGCGGCGATGAACTCCGCCTGTGTGCCCTTGCCCGCCCCCGGCGGTCCAACCAGAACGAGTCGCATCTACCGCAGGAACCCTTCGTAGTTCCGCTGCATGAGTTGGCTCTCGATCTGCTTCACGGTCTCCAGACCGACGCCGACCATGATCAGCACAGCGGTGCCGCCGAACGGGAAGTTCACGTACGCCTGGCTGTCGAGCCAGATGAAGAAGAAGTTCGGCAGGACGGAGATGGCCGCGAGGTAGAGCGCGCCCGGCAGGGTGATCCGGCTGAGGATGAAGTCGAGGTACTCGGCGGTCGGCTTGCCAGGGCGGATGCCCGGCACGAAGCCGCCGTACTTCTTCATGTTGTCCGCGACCTCGGTCGGGTTGAACGTGATCGAGACGTAGAAGTACGTGAAGAAGATGATCAGCAGGAAGTACACCGAGATGTAGATCGGGCTGGTCGGGTCGACCAGGTTGTTCTGGATCCACGCCTGGGTCTTGCCCGGGTCGGTCTGGTCGAAGAACTGGAGCGCGAGCTGCGGCAGGTAGAGCAGCGACGAACCGAAGATGACCGGGATGACACCCGCCTGGTTGACCTTCAGCGGGATGTAGGTCGAGGTGCCGCCGTACATCCGCCGGCCGATCATGCGCTTGGCGTACTGCACCGGGATCCGGCGCTGCGCCTGCTCGATGAAGACGACCGCGGTGATGACCAGCAGGACCAGCGCGACGACCAGCGCGAACCAGCCCCAGCCCTTGGTCTGCTTGATCTGCCAGCCCTCGCTGGGGAGGCGGGCGGAGATCGAGGTGAAGATCAGGACGGACATGCCGTTGCCGACGCCCCGGTCGGTGATCAGCTCGCCGAGCCACATCACCATGCCGGTGCCCGCGGTCATGGTCATGACCAGGATCGTCAGGGTCAGCCAGTCCGGGATGCCGGTGCCCTGCGGGATGATCGGGAACTGGTCGCACTGGTTGTTGAAGAGCTGCCCGGAGCGGGCCAGCGCGACGAACGCCGACGCCTGGAGCACGCCCAGGCCGAGGGTCAGGTAGCGGGTGTACTGGGTGATCTTCGCCTGACCGGCCTGCCCCTCCTTGCGGAGCTGCTCCAGTCGCGGGATGACCACGGTCAGGAGCTGCAGGATGATCGACGCGGTGATGTAGGGCATGATGCCCAGCGCGAAGACCGAGAGCGACAGCAGCGCGCCGCCGGAGAAGAGGTTGAGGAGGTTGAAGACCCCGTTCGACCCGCCCTCCATGCTGTCGATGCACTTCTGGACGTTGGCGTACGAGACGCCCGGGCTGGGCAGCGTGGCGCCGAGCCGGTAGACCGCGATGATGCCGACTGTGAACAGCAGCTTCTTGCGCAGGTCAGGCGTACGGAACGCACTGAGAAAGGCGGACAGCAACTTCTTCCTCCTGCGCGAGGCGGGCCGCCGGTGGTGGTCCCGGGCGGGGTGGGGTGGCGTGGCTTCGGGCGAGCGCCCGATATGCATAGCTGGGAACGGACTCTAACAGCCCGACCGCCATCCGGGCAGGCTTGCCCGGGAACATATATCAGTAACGATGTGATTCGGACCACTGACACGCAGTAGACCGTGACGCCCGCCAGTTGTCGCCAACTGGACGAGCGCCACGGTCCTGGATGCCCTACAGCTCGGTGGCCGAACCACCGGCAGCGGCGATCTTGTCCTTGGCCGACGCGCTGAACGCGTGCGCCGACACCTGGAGCGCCACCCCGCCGAGATCCCCGGTGCCGAGCACCTTGACCGGGTGGCCCTTACGGACCGCGCCGACCTCGACCAGCTCGGCCGGGCCGACCTGGCCACCGTTGGGGAAGAGCTCGGCGAGCCGGTCCAGGTTGACCACCTGGAAGACCACCTTGAACTTGTTCTTGAAGCCCTTCATCTTCGGCAGGCGCATGTGGATGGGCATCTGACCACCCTCGAACGCCGGCGAGATGTTCTTCCGGGCCTTCGAACCCTTGGTACCGCGACCGGCCGTCTTGCCCTTGGAGCCCTCACCACGACCCACGCGGGTCTTGGCGGTCTTGGCTCCCGGAGCCGGGCGCAGGTGATGGACCTTGATCGTCATTACTCGACCTCCTCGACCTTCACGAGGTGGTTGACCGCGAAGATCATGCCCCGGATCTCGGGGCGGTCCTCCTTCACCACCACGTCGTTGATCCGCTTGAGACCGAGCGACCGCAGCGACTCACGCTGGTTGTGCTTGGTCCCGATCCCGGACCGGACCTGGGTGACCTTCAGGCGCGCCATCAGGACGCCACCCCCGCACGCGACGCCAGCATGGCGGCCGGCGCGACGTCCTCCACCGGCAGGCCACGACGCGCCGCGACCTGCTCGGGGGACTCCAGCCCCTTCAGGGCCGCCACGGTGGCGTGCACGATGTTGATCGGGTTGGACGAGCCGAGGCTCTTGGAGAGCACGTCGTGGATGCCCGCGCACTCCAGCACGGCACGCACCGGACCACCGGCGATGACGCCCGTACCGGCGGAGGCCGGCTTGAGCAGCACCACACCGGCGGCGTCCTCGCCCGTGACCGGGTGCGGGATCGACTGACCGATCCGCGGCACCTTGAAGAAGTGCTTCTTGGCCTCCTCGACGCCCTTGGCGATCGCCGCGGGCACCTCCTTGGCCTTTCCGTAGCCCACGCCGACGGTGCCGTCGCCGTCGCCCACGATCACCAGGGCGGTGAAGCTGAAGCGACGACCACCCTTCACGACCTTGGCGACGCGGTTGATCGCGACGACCCGCTCGAGGTGCGGGGTCTTCTCGACGGGCGCGTTTCCGCGACCGCCCTCACGGCGGTTGTCGCGGCGACCACCCTCGTTGCCACCGGACCCGCCGCCACGGCGCTGTTGACCTGGCATCAGCAGCTTTCCTCTCTCTCGTGACGGGGTTTCTAGAACTCGAGCCCGGCTTCGCGAGCGGCGTCGGCCAGGGCGGCGACCCGCCCCGCGTACCGGTTGCCACCGCGGTCGAAGACGACCTTCGAGACGCCGGCGGCCTTGGCCCGCTCGGCGAGCAGGGCGCCGACCTTGCCGGCCAGGGCGCTCTTGTCGCCCTCCGTGCCGCGCAGCGAGGCGTCCAGGGTCGAGGCCGACGCCAGGGTGTGACCCTTGGTGTCGTCCACGATCTGGGCCACGATGTGCCGCAGCGAGCGGGTGACGACCAGGCGGGGACGCTCGGGGGTGCCGTTGACGTTCTTGCGGACCCGGAAGTGCCGACGCGCACGCCCGACGGCACGCTTGGCGGCGACGCCGCGGCGGCGCTTGAGCAGCGTGGCGCTCACTTCTTACCTGCCTTTCCGGCCTTGCGACGAATGACCTCGTCCTGGTACTTCACACCCTTGCCCTTGTAGGGCTCCGGCGGGCGGATCTTCCGGATGTTGGCGGCGACCTCACCGACGAGCTGCTTGTCGATGCCGGCCACGTGGAACAGCGTCGGCTTCTCGACGGTGAAGGTGATGCCGTCCGGCGCGGGGACCAGCACCGGGTGCGAGAACCCGAGCGCGAACTCCAGGTCCTTGCCCTTGGCGGTGACCCGGTAACCGGTGCCGGCGATCTCCAGGCTCTTGCGGTAACCGTCGGTCACCCCGACGATCATGTTCGCGACCAGGGTACGGCTCAGGCCGTGCAGCTCCTTGGCCTTGCGCTCGTCGTTCGGCCGGTTGACGTGCAGCGTGCCGTCCTCGCCCCGCTCCACCGTGATCGGCTCGGCGACGGTGTGCGACAGCTCGCCCTTGGGGCCCTTGACCTTGACGGTCCGGCCGTCAATGGTGACGTCGACGCCGGAAGGCACCGGGATCGACTTACGTCCAATACGCGACATTTCTACCTGTCTCCCGTTACCAGACGAAGGCGAGGACTTCCCCGCCAACGCTCCGCTTGCGGGCCTGCCGGTCGGTCAGCAGCCCCTGGGACGTCGAAATGATCGCCACGCCGAGGCCGCCGAGCACCCGCGGGAGCCCGTCCGACTTGGCGTACACCCGGAGACCGGGCTTGGAGACACGCTTGATGCCGGCCAGGCTCCGCTCCCGGTTCTGGCCGTACTTCAGTTCGACGACCAGTCGCTTGCCGACGGCGCCCTCCTCGGGCTCCTCGACCGACCAGGTGGCGATGTAACCCTCGGACTTCAGGACCTCGGCGATGTTCGCCTTGATCTTGGAGTAGGGCATCGTCACCCGGTCGTGGTACGCCTGGTTGGCGTTCCGCAGACGCGTGAGCATGTCTGCGATCGGGTCGGTCATCGTCATGGATTTCGTCTACCTTTCTCGCCGGGGTTCCCGCGGGTACGCCCGGGGCCTACGGCGAAGAGACAGTGCAGCGGACGCGCGGAGCGCGCCGGGCTATTACCAGGAGGCCTTGGACACGCCGGGCAGCTCACCGCGGTGGGCCATCTCCCGGATGCAGACCCGGCAGAGACCGAACTTGCGGTAGACCGCCTTGGGACGTCCGCACCGCTGGCAGCGGGTGTACGCGCGAACCGAGAACTTCGGCTTCGCGGCCGCCTTGAGGATCAGCGCCTTCTTGGCCATCTCAGTTCTCCTTGAACGGGAAGCCCAGGAGCTTGAGCAGCGCCCGGCCCTCGTCGTCGGTCGTGGCGGTGGTCACCACGGTGATGTCCATGCCCCGCTGACGATCGATCTTGTCCTGGTCGATCTCGTGGAACACCGACTGCTCGGTCAGGCCGAACGTGTAGTTGCCGTGCCCGTCGAGCTTGCGCCCGTCCAGGCCGCGGAAGTCACGGATACGCGGCAGCGCGATGGAGAGCAGCCGGTCCAGGAACTCCCACATCCGGTCGCCGCGCAGGGTGACCTTCGCGCCGATCGGCATGCCCTCACGGAGCTTGAACTGCGCGATCGACTTGGTCGCCCGCCGCACCTGCGGCTTCTGGCCGGTGATGGTGGCCAGGTCGCGCACGGCGCCGTCGATCAGCTTGGCGTCGCGAGCGGCCTCGCCGACACCCATGTTGACGACGATCTTGACCAACCGCGGAACCTGCATGGGGTTCGCGAAGTTGTGCTGCTCCTGCAGCTTGGCCACGATCTCGTTACGGTACCGCTCCTTGAGGCGCGGCAGGGTCTTGGTTTCGGTAGCCGTGGTCATCAGAGGTCCTTACCGGAGCTACGCGCGATGCGGACCTTCTGGCCGTTCTCGTCGATCCGGTACCCGATTCGGGTCGGCTTCCCATCGGAGTCCAGGACCTGCACGTTCGAGACGTGGATCGGGGCCTCCTGGGTGACGATGCCACCGGTCTTGGCGCCGCGCTGGGTGGTGCTCACGCGGGTGTGCTTCTTGACGCGGTTCACGCCCTCGACGAGGACCTTGTCCTGGCGCGGGTAGGCCGCGATGACCTTGCCCTTGGCGCCCTTGTCCTTGCCGGCGATGACGATGACCGTGTCGCCCTTCTTGACCTTCACGGTCACAACACCTCCGGCGCGAGAGAAATGATCTTCATGAACCGCTTGTCCCGCAGCTCACGACCCACCGGGCCGAAGATACGGGTACCGCGCGGGTCCCCACCGTCCTTGATGATGACGGCGGCGTTCTCGTCGAAGCGGATGTACGAGCCGTCCGGCCGCCGACGCTCCTTGGCGGTGCGAACGACGACCGCCTTGACGACGTCGCCCTTCTTCACACCGGCGCCGGGGATCGCGTCCTTGACGGTGGCCACGATGACGTCGCCGATGCTCGCGTAGCGCCGACCGGAGCCACCGAGAACCCGGATGCACAGGATCTCCCGGGCACCCGTGTTGTCGGCGACGCGCAGTCGCGACTCCTGCTGAATCACGTCTATCTCCTATGTCTGCCGGTTCTCCGGCCGCGTGGCGGCCGGAGCCTGGCGGAACCCGCGCCCGACTGGCACGCCGGGCGAGTTTGAGCCTTCGCTACTTGGCCTTTTCCAGGATCTCCACGAGCCGCCACCGCTTGGTGGCCGACAGCGGCCGGGTCTCCATGATCAGAACCCGGTCGCCGATGCCGGCGGCGTTCTGCTCGTCGTGCACCTTCAGCTTGCTGGTCCGGCGCATGATCTTGCCGTACAGCGCGTGCTTGACCCGGTCCTCGACCTCGACGACGACGGTCTTGTCCATCTTGTCGCTCACCACCAGGCCCTCACGGACCTTGCGGCGGGCCCGCACGGTGGCGGTGGTGGTGTTCTCGGTGGTCTCGCTCATGATGCAGTCACCTCAGTCGGCGCGGCCGAGAGCCCCAGCTCACGCTCACGCATGATCGTGTAGATCCGGGCGATCTCCCGACGGATGACCTGGAGCCGCCGGTTGTTGTCGAGCTGACCGGTGGCGGCCTGCACCCGGAGGTTGAACAGCTCCGCCTTGGCCTCCCGCAGCTTCGTGACCAGCTCCTCCTCGGAGAGCTCACGCAGCTCGGCGGCCTTAACGCCCGCTGCCATCAGGATTCACCCACTTCGCGCGTCACAATGCGGCACTTCATCGGGAGCTTGTGGATCGCGCGACGCATCGCCTCTCGCGCGATCTGCTCGTTGGGGAAGGACATCTCGAAGAGCACCCGCCCCGGCTTCACGTTGGCGACCCACCACTCGGGCGAGCCCTTACCGGAACCCATCCGGGTCTCCGCCGGCTTCTTGGTCAGCGCCTGGTCCGGGAAGATCGTGATCCAGACCTTGCCGCCACGCTTGATGTGACGGGTCATCGCGATACGAGCCGACTCGATCTGCCGGTTCGTGACGTACGCCGGCTCGAGAGCCTGGATCCCGAACTCGCCGAACACCACCCGGTTCCCGCCCTTGGACGCGCCGCTGCGGTCCGGGTGGTGCGGCTTGCGGAAGCCCTTCGGGGGCTTGCGCGGCATCAGCATCTGTCAGCCCTCCTGCTGCGTTTCTGCCGGCTGCGAGTCGGCCGGGGTGGTCGCGGCCGCGGCGACAGCAGCGCTGTCGACCGGCTCGCCACTCGGCGTCTCGGCCTGCTGCGCGACGGTGGTCGCGGCGGCCCGACCAGCCTCGGTGCCGCCGGCGGTGGTGCCGGAGGAACCGGAGCGACCGCGACGCGGACGCTCGGGACGGTCGCCACGCTCACGACGCGGGCGGGACGGGGCGGTCTCGGCCGGGGCCTCCCGGCCCGGAACCGCGTCGCCCTTGTAGATCCAGACCTTCACGCCGATCCGGCCGAAGGTGGTACGGGCCTCGAAGAAGCCGTACTCGATGTTGGCCCGCAGCGTGTGCAGCGGCACCCGGCCCTCGCGGTAGAACTCGGTCCGGCTCATCTCGGCGCCGCCCAGACGACCCGAGACCTGCACCCGGATGCCCTTGCAGACCGGGTTCTTCATGGCCGACTGCATCGCCTTGCGCATCGCCCGACGGAAGCTGACCCGGCTGGAGAGCTGCTCGGCGACGCCCTGGGCGACGAGCTGCGCGTCCGACTCGGGGCTCTTCACCTCGATGATGTTGAGCTGCACCTGCTTGCCGGTGAGCTTCTCCAGCTCGCCGCGGATCCGGTCCGCCTCGGCGCCCTTACGGCCGATGACGATGCCCGGACGGGCGGTGTGGATGTCGACCCGGACCCGGTCCCGGGTCCGCTCGATGTCGACCTTGGAGATGCCGGCCCGCTCCAGCCCCTTGGACATCATGCGGCGGATCTTGACGTCCTCGCCGATGTAGTCCTTGTAGAGCTTGTCCGCGAACCAGCGGGACTTCCAGTCGGTCGAGATGCCGAGCCGGAACCCGTGCGGGTGAACCTTCTGACCCATTACTCGGCGCCCTCCGTCTTGCTCTGCGTCTCCGTCGGCTCCGCCTGCGTGGCCTGCTCAGCCTGCTCGGCCTGCTTGACCGGGGCCGACTTCTTCGCCGCCGCGGACTTCTTCGGCGCCGCCGGCGCGACCGCCTCGACCGCCACGGTGATGTGGCACGTGCGCTTGCGGATCCGGTACGCCCGGCCCTGCGCCCGCGGCCGGAACCGCTTCATGGTCGGGCCCTCGTCGACGAACGCCTCGCTGACGAGCAGCGCGTCGGGGTCCAGCCGCTCGTTGTTCTCCGCGTTGGCGATCGCGCTCGCGAGCACCTTGTACACCTGCTCGCTCGCCGCCTGCGGCGCGAACTGCAGCACCGTGAGGGCCTCCTTCGCGGGCAGGCCGCGGACGAGGTTGACCACCCGGCGCGCCTTCATCGGCGAGATGCGCACGTGTCGCGCAATCGCCCGCGCGCCCGGAAGCACCGGAGCGTCGCCCTTTCCTGGCATCGCTGTAACCCCTTGATCCTCTATCCGTGGCTCGCCTAGCGGCGGCGGCTCTTCCGGTCGTCCTTCTCGTGACCCTTGAACGTGCGGGTCAGCGCGAACTCGCCGAGCTTGTGCCCGACCATCGCCTCGGTGACGAACACCGGGACGTGCTTGCGCCCGTCGTGCACGGCGATCGTGTGCCCGAGCATGTCCGGGATGATCGTCGAGCGCCGCGACCAGGTCTTGATGACGTTCTTCGAGCCCTTCTCGTTCTGCGTCTCCACCTTCTTGAGCAGGTGGTCGTCGATGAACGGGCCCTTCTTCAGGCTGCGAGGCATGTCTTATCTCCCTCAGCCGCGCTTACGCGTGGCGTAGCGACGGCGGACGATCAGCCGGTCACTCGGCTGGCCCTTGCGACGGGTACGGCCCTCGGGCTTACCCTTCGGGTTGACCGGGTGGCGACCACCGGAGGTCTTACCCTCACCACCACCGTGCGGGTGGTCGACCGGGTTCATGGCGACACCACGGACGGTCGGGCGCTTGCCCTTCCACCGCATCCGGCCGGCCTTGCCCCAGTTGATGTTCGACTGATCGGCGTTGCCGATCTCGCCGACGCTGGCGCGGCAGCGCACGTCGACCCGCCGGATCTCACCGGACGGCATCCGGAGGGTGGCGTACGCGCCCTCCCGGCCCAGGAGCTGGATGCCGACGCCGGCCGAACGGGCCAGCTTGGCCCCGCCACCCGGACGCAGCTCCACGTTGTGGATCGTGGTGCCGACCGGGATGTTGCGCAGCGGCAGGTTGTTGCCGGGCTTGATGTCGGCGGTCGGGCCGGACTCGACGGCGTCGCCCTGCTTGAGGTCCTTCGGCGCGAGGATGTAGCGCTTCTCGCCGTCGGCGTAGTGCAGCAGCGCGATGCGCGCGGTGCGGTTGGGGTCGTACTCGATGTGCGCGACCTTCGCCGGCACGCCGTCCTTGTCGACCCGCTTGAAGTCGATGATCCGGTACTGACGCTTGTGTCCGCCGCCCTGGTGCCGGGTGGTGATCCGGCCGTGGGCGTTGCGTCCGCCCTTCTTCGGCAGCGGCGCCAGCAGCGACTTCTCCGGCGTGGACCGGGTGATCTCGGCGAAGTCGGCGACGCTGGAACCACGCCGGCCCGGCGTCGTCGGCTTGTACTTACGGATAGCCATTGTCTACACCCCTCAGCTGACCGGGCCGCCGAAGGCCTCGATACGGTCACCGTCAGCCAGCTTCACCATCGCGCGCTTGGTGGCCTTGCGCTGACCGAACCCGGTACGGGTCCGCTTGCGCTTGCCCTCGCGGTTGAGGGTGTTGACCGTCAGGACGCGGACGTTGAAGATCTGCTGGATAGCGATCTTGATCTCGGTCTTGTTGGCGTCCGGGTGCACCAGGAAGGTGTACCAGTTCCGGTTCAGCTCGCTGTAGCTCTTCTCCGAGACGACCGGCGCCACGATGATGTCGCGCGGGTCAGCGATCGTGCTCACTTGCCACCCTCCTCGGTGGTCTCGGCCGGAACGCCCAGGAACTCGTCCAGGGCCTCCTTGGTGAAGACCACGTCGTCGGCCACCAGCACGTCGTACGTGTTGAGCTGGCCGGCCTCGATCAGGTGCACCCGGCTGTCCCGCGCGTTGCGCAGGTTCCGCAGCGACACCCAGTTCAGCTCGTCGGTGCTGCTCAGCACGACCAGCACCCGCCGGGCCGCGGTCAGCTTCGTCAGCGTGGCCAGCGCCGCCTTGGTGGACGGCTTCTCGCCGGTGACGAACGCCTCGACGACGTGCACCTGGCCGGCGCGGGCCCGGTCGGAGAGGGCGCCACGCAGGGCGGCGGCCTTCATCTTCTTCGGGGTCCGCTGGCTGTAGTCACGCGGGACGGGACCGTGCACCACGCCACCACCGGCGAACTGCGGCGCGCGGGTCGAGCCCTGCCGGGCCCGACCGGTGCCCTTCTGCTTGTACGGCTTCTTGCCGCCACCGGAGACCTCGCCACGGGTCTTCGTCTTGTGCGTGCCCTGCCGGGCGGCCGCGAGCTGGGCCACCACGACCTGGTGCATCAGCGCGACGTTGGCCTGCACGTCGAAGATGTCGGCCGGCAGCTCGACGGAGCTGCTCTTGGTGCCGTCGACGGCGATCACGTCAACCGCGGTCACTTCGCCGCACCGCCCTTCTTCACCTTGGTCTTGGCCGCGGTACGGACCAGGACCAGCGCGCCCTTGGGGCCGGGGATGGCGCCACGGACGAGCAGGAGGTTGTTCTCGGTGTCGACCGCCTGGACGGTCAGGTTCTGGACGGTGTAGCGCACGCCACCCATCCGGCCGGCCATCCGGGTGCCCTTGAAGACACGACCCGGGGTGGCGCAGGCGCCGATCGAGCCGGGCGAGCGGTGCTTGCGCTCGACACCGTGGCTGGCCCGCAGGCCGTGGAAGCCGTGCCGCTTCATCGGGCCGGCGTAGCCCTTGCCCTTGGTCTTGCCGGTCACGTCGATCGAGACGCCGGGGGCGAACTCGGCGACGGTGACCTCCTGGCCGGGGGCGTACTCGCCGGCGTCCGTGGTGCGCAGCTCGACGATGTGCCGGCGCGGCGCCACGTCCGCCTTGGCGTAGTGGCCGCTGATCGGCTTCTTGACCTTGCGCGGGTCGATCGCGCCGTAGGCCAGCTGGATGGCCGAGTAACCGTCCTTCTCGGCGCTACGAACCTGGCTGACGACGCACGGGCCGGCCTGCACCACGGTCACCGGCACAACGCGGTTGTTGTCCCAGACCTGGGTCATGCCGAGCTTCGCGCCCAGGATCCCCTTTACTTGCCTGTCCATTTGTCCGGTCCCTACAGCTTGATCTCGATGTCGACGCCAGCCGGCAGGTCGAGGCGCATGAGCGAGTCGACCGTCTTGGGGGTCGGGTCGATGATGTCGATCAGCCGCTTGTGCGTACGCATCTCGAAGTGCTCGCGCGAGTCCTTGTACTTGTGCGGCGAGCGGATGACGCAGAAACGGTTGATCTCCGTGGGCAGCGGCACCGGGCCAGCGACCTGCGCCCCGGTACGCGTCACCGTCTCGACGATCTTCCGAGCCGAGGAGTCGACGACCTCGTGGTCATAGGCCTTGAGCCGGATGCGGATCTTCTGTCCCGCCATGGTGGCTTCTGTTCCTTCTCTCGATGCCGCTGTGTCGCGGGCGCCTGTACCGGCTGGCACAGGCCCACTTCCGCCGACCCCCGCGGTCGGGCGTGTCGCGCCCTCGGGCCAAGCTCCGCCCCGGGACTCCGGAGCGATACCGACCGCGCGGTGGGTCAAGGCGCCGATCGCACTACCGCGACCTGAACGCCGTGCGAGGGTGGTTGGCGGCAAACCGCCAACCACCCTACGCTCGACTGTCCTCTCACCCGGAGGTTCGGCGAAAATCCGAACGCAGGCGACGAACTGTCGTTACGCAACCTGACTAGTATGCCGCACGACCGGCGGCGGGTCTAATCGGGGTTACCCAGCTCACTTGATGATCTTGGTGACGCGACCAGCGCCGACCGTACGGCCACCCTCCCGGATCGCGAACTTGAGGTTGTCCTCCATCGCGATGGGCTGGATCAGCTTCACGGTCATCGTGGTGTTGTCGCCCGGCATGACCATCTCGGTGCCCTCGGGCAGCGTGACGACGCCGGTGACGTCCGTGGTCCGGAAGTAGAACTGCGGACGGTAGTTCTGGAAGAACGGGGTGTGCCGGCCGCCCTCCTCCTTGGAGAGGATGTAGACCGTCGCTTCGAACTCCGTGTGCGGGGTCGAGGTGCCCGGCTTGACGACCACCATGCCGCGCTCGACGTCCTCGCGCTTGATACCCCGCAGCAGCAGACCGACGTTCTCGCCCGCGCGGGCCTCGTCGAGCAGCTTGCGGAACATCTCGATACCGGTGCAGACCGTCTTCATCGACTTCTCCTTGATGCCGACGATCTCCACCTCCTCGTTCGGCTTGAGGATGCCGCGCTCGGCGCGGCCGGTGACCACGGTGCCCCGACCGGTGATCGTGAAGACGTCCTCGATCGGCATCAGGAACGGCTTCTCGGTCTCGCGCTCCGGCTGCGGGATCGCGGTGTCGACGGCGTTCATCAGCTCCAGGAGCTTGCCGGTCCACTCCGGGTCGCCCTCGAGGGCCTTGAGCGCCGAGACCCGGACGACCGGCAGGTCGTCACCCGGGTACTCCTGGTTCGAGAGCAGCTCACGAACCTCGAGCTCGACGAGCTCCAGGAGCTCCTCGTCGTCGACCATGTCGCTCTTGTTGAGCGCCACGACGATGTACGGCACACCGACCTGACGGGCCAGCAGCACGTGCTCGCGGGTCTGCGGCATCGGGCCGTCGGTCGCCGCCACCACCAGGATCGCGCCGTCCATCTGCGCGGCGCCGGTGATCATGTTCTTGATGTAGTCGGCGTGCCCGGGGCAGTCGACGTGCGCGTAGTGCCGGTTGCTCGTCTGGTACTCGACGTGCGCGATGGAGATGGTGATACCGCGGGCCTTCTCCTCCGGCGCCTTGTCGATCTCGTCGAACGGCGTGTACGGGTTCAGGTCCGGGAACTCGTCGTGCAGGACCTTGGTGATGGCCGCCGTCAGCGTCGTCTTACCGTGGTCGATGTGACCAATGGTGCCGATGTTGACGTGCGGCTTAGTCCGCTCGAACTTCGCCTTCGCCACTGGTGTCCTCCTGTGGACTTCTTGGTTCGTACGCCCCGGCGCGCCGTGGTGACGCTTAGGACTCTGTCGACAGCCTTTCCGACCGAGACGGTCGGAGAGCTTGTGGGACTTGCGGCGGTGAAGCCTACAGGCCCGGTCTCATGCAGCCCCGCGGAGGCCGCGGACGAGCAGACTACTCGCCCGTGGCCTTCGCGATGATCTCCTTCGCCACGCTGGCCGGAACCTCGGCGTAGGAGTCGAACTGCATGCTGTAGCTAGCCCGGCCCTGGGTCTTCGACCGCAGGTCGCCGACGTAGCCGAACATCTCCGACAGCGGCACCAGGGCGCGGACGACGCGGGTGCCGCCGCGCTCCTCCATCGCCTGGATGATGCCGCGACGGGAGTTGAGGTCACCGATGACGTCACCCATGTTCTCGTCCGGGGTGGTGACCTCAACGGCCATCATCGGCTCAAGGAGAGCGGGGTCGGCCTTGCGGGCCGCCTCCTTCATCGCCATCGAGCCGGCGATCTTGAATGCCATTTCCGACGAGTCGACCTCGTGGTACTGGCCGTCCACCAGGGTGAGCTTGACGCCCACCAGGGGGAAGCCGGCGAGGATGCCGTACTGCATGGCGTCCTGCGCGCCCGCGTCCACCGAGGGGATGAACTCCCGGGGGATACGGCCACCGGTCACCGCGTTGGCGAACTCGTAGGTCGGGGCGTCGTTGCCGAGCGGCAGCGGCTCCACGCTGATGATCACCCGGGCGTACTGGCCGGAGCCACCGGTCTGCTTCTTGTGGGTGTACTCGATCTTCTCCACCGTACGGCGGATCGTCTCGCGGTACGCCACCTGCGGCTTACCGATGTTCGCCTCGACGTTGAACTCGCGGCGCATCCGGTCGACCAGGATGTCCAGGTGCAGCTCGCCCATGCCGGAGATGACCGTCTGACCGGTCTGGTCGTCCAGCTTCACGCGGAAGGTCGGGTCCTCCTCGGCGAGCCGCTGGATGGCGGTGCTGAGCTTCTCCTGGTCGGCCTTGGTCTTCGGCTCGATCGCGACCTCGATGACCGGCTCCGGGAAGGTCATCGACTCCAGGATGACCGGGTTCGCCGGGTCGCAGAGGGTGTCACCGGTGGTGGTCTGCTTCAGACCCTGCACCGCGATGATGTCGCCGGCCTGGGCGGAGCTGCGCTCCTGCCGCTTGTTGGCGTGCATCTGGTAAATCTTGCCGATCCGCTCCTTGCGGTCCTTGGTGGAGTTGACCACCTGGGAGCCGGACTCCAGCGTGCCGGAGTAGAGACGGACGTAGGTCAGCTTGCCGAGGTGCTTGTCCGTCTGGATCTTGAAGGCCAGCGCGGCGAAGGGCTCGCTGTTCGACGGCTTCCGGAACAGCGGGGTCTCGCCGTCGGTGGCGACACCCTCGATGGCCGGGATGTCCAGCGGCGACGGGAGGTAGTCCACCACCGCGTCGAGCATCGGCTGGACGCCCTTGTTCTTGAAGGCGGAGCCGCAGACGACCGGGTTGGCCTTGCCGGCGATGGTGGCCCGACGGATGGCGGCCTTGATCTCCTCCTGGGAGATCTCCTCGCCCTCCAGGTACTTCTCCATCACCGCGTCGTCGACGTCGGCGAGGGTCTCCATCAGCTTCTCGCGCCACTCGGCGGCGGAGTCGGCGAGGTCGGCCGGGATCTCCTCGACCGCGTAGTCCTCACCCTTCTGGGTCTCGCCACGCCAGGTCAGGGCGCGCATGCCGACCAGGTCGACGACGCCGATGTGGTTCGCCTCCAGCCCGATCGGGATCTGGAGCACCAGCGGCGTGGCGTTGAGCCGGTCGACCATCATCTGCACGCAACGGAAGAAGTCGGCGCCGGTCCGGTCGAGCTTGTTGACGAAGCACATCCGGGGGACGTTGTACTTGTCGGCCTGCCGCCAGACGTTCTCCGTCTGCGGCTCCACGCCGGCCACGCCGTCGTAGACCGCGACCGCGCCGTCCAGGACGCGCAGGTTCCGCTCGACCTCGACCGTGAAGTCGACGTGCCCGGGCGTGTCGATGATCTGGATCGTGTGGCCCTTCCACGCACAGGTGGTGGCCGCGGAGGTGATGGTGATCCCCCGCTCCTGCTCCTGCTCCATCCAGTCCATGACGGCGGCGCCCTCGTGGACCTCGCCGATCTTGTACGTGATGCCGGTGTAGAACAGGATCCGCTCGGTGGTCGTGGTCTTACCGGCATCGATGTGCGCCATGATGCCGATGTTGCGTACGTTGGCGAGCGCGTCTGCTGCGGCGGCCACTTCAATCCCTACTTATCGTCGTCTCGACTCAACTGGTGGTGGTTCCGGCGCCCGGAGACGCCGGAACCAGCTGTGTTACCAGCGGTAGTGCGCGAAGGCCTTGTTCGACTCGGCCATCTTGTGCGTGTCCTCACGCCGCTTGACGGCGGCGCCGAGGCCGTTGCTGGCGTCCAGCAGCTCGTTCATGAGCCGCTCGACCATGGTCTTCTCGCGCCGGGCGCGGGAGTACGTCACCAGCCAGCGCAGCCCGAGGGTGGTCGCCCGCGCGGGGCGCACCTCGACCGGGACCTGGTAGGTGGCGCCACCGACCCGGCGGCTGCGCACCTCCAGGGTGGGCTTGACGTTGTCCATCGCCCGCTTGAGGGTGACGACGGGGTCGGTGCCGGACTTCTCGCGGCAGCCCTCCAGGGCCGCGTACACGATGCGCTCGGCGAGCTGGCGCTTGCCGCGCAGCAGGATCTTGTTCACGAGCTGGGTGACCAGCGGCGAGTTGTACACCGGGTCAGCGACCAGCGGCCGCCGCGGAGCGGGTCCCTTACGCGGCATGTCAGCTCTTCTCCTTCTTCGCGCCGTAACGGCTGCGCGCCTGCTTGCGGTTACGGACACCCTGGGTGTCGAGCGAACCGCGAACGATCTTGTAACGCACGCCGGGGAGGTCCTTCACCCGGCCGCCACGGACGAGCACGATCGAGTGCTCCTGCAGGTTGTGACCCACGCCCGGGATGTAGGCGGTCACCTCGATCTGGCTGCTGAGCTTGACACGAGCGACCTTACGCAGCGCCGAGTTCGGCTTCTTCGGGGTCGTGGTGTACACGCGGGTGCACACGCCGCGCCGCTGGGGAGACCCCTTGAGCGCCGGGGTCTTGGTCTTGGTCGTCTTGGCCTGACGGCCCTTTCGGACCAACTGCTGAATGGTGGGCACCGGGTTTCTCCGCTCCCTTCGGCCGCTTCCACGCGGCCGCGCCGTCTGCTCGTAGCCGCCCTGCCTCTGCGGAACGGCTCTCCTACATTCCGACCAGGGCCGCCTCGCGGTGGTCCCGGTACCCGCGGTCGGGCGTGTCGCTCGACGCACGGTTTCCGGTGCCGACGCGTGCGCCCGCACCGGGTATTTCGTCCTGACACAGGTCACCCCGACGCCAGGAGTTGTGGCTGTGTTCGTGACGCTGCCCGGCGACTGTGCTGCCAGGCTCAGCGCACGCACGACCCGCCCGGGCTGGCCGGGCACAAGGGGAAAGACTACCTACCACAAGCGTGCAGGTCAAAACGGGGTGGTCCGGGAGAATGCGTCCCCGCCCCTCTCGGCTCCGTCGACCTGCCCGTCCGCGTCGGACATCTACGACTCACAAGTGTAGCCGCTCCCCTCGCCGACGCCCCTCGGGGCCCGGTTCAGGCGAACTGGAGGACCACCGACAGGGCCAGACCGAGCAGACTGAGCCCCAGTCCGGCCGCGCCGCAACTGATCCCCGCCACGGCCAACCCACGACCGGTGAACCGGACCGCCGGCGGCGGCGCCGGCCGCCGTACCTGCCGCGCGCCGAGCAGCCCGGCGACGATCGCGCCCGCGCCGGTGAGCAGACCGAGCAGGGTGAACGCCCCGGCCGCCCAGGCTCCCCAGCCGTCCGCCGCGCCGGCCAGGCCGAAGCACCAGACCAGCAGGGCGACCAGGGACGAGACGATGCCGGCGACCAGCGAGCCCACGGCGAGACCGGAGGTGACCGGCGGCACTTCCAGATGCGCCACCCCGAACGGCGTGCCCGGGACCGGCTCGACCCGCTTCGGCGGACGCTGCGCCTCCCGGGGTGGCGGAGGCGCCGGCGGCCCACCCCAGCCAGCGGGAGCAGGGGCCGCGCCGGACGGCACTCCCGGCCCGAAACCCGCCGGAGGATGCGCCCCAGGTCCGAATCCCCAGGCCGAATGCTGCTGCCCCGGCCCGAAACCCCCGGCCGGATGCTGCGCCGGCCCGAAGTCCGCAGGACGCGGCCCCGACCCGGAGCCCTCCGTCGCCGGGGGCGGCGAAACAGCGGGCGCAGGCTGCGCCGCGACGGCCGGTGAGGACACGGGACCGGACGGCGGCGTCGGGCGCGGCGGAGGCAGGGGGGCCGGCGCCGGCAACGGAGCCGGGGCCGGAAACGCCGACGGAGCCGGCGGAATATCAGCCGCTCCCCCAACCGGCGGCCCGTCGGCCGCTCCCGCGGCGGGCGGTCCAGGGGTGGTCGGCACCACGGCGGGCGTTCCGGCGGCGGGCGGCGGCGGGCCGGGCCGGTCGGCATCCGCCGGGTGGGCAGGGTCCGGGGAGACCGCCGGCTGCGCCGGGTCGCCGGCCGACGGCTGCGGCGGTTCGGTCACGAGGTCCTCCTGTCGACAGGCGCCGGTCAGCGCCCGGGTGGGTGCCGGGGGGTCAGGCTACCGCCGGTGGGCGTCGGCCGTGGTCGACCACCCGGCCGTCAGTTCACGTTCGGGGCGAAGTCCTGGGTGAAGGGGGCGTCCGTCATCCGGACCACCCCGACGACCACCGCGATCACCACCGCCAGGGCGGCCAGGCCGAGACCGGCCCAGGCCAGCCGCTCCCCCCGCATCAGCCAGGCCGCGCCGGTGAGGAAACCCCCCGACGCGTACGCCTCCCGGCGGGCCTGCCGGGACAGCAGGAGCGCCACCGTCGCCGGCACGACCCCGCCCAGGAGGACGCCGGTCAGCGCGGCGATCAGCCCGAGGGCGAACACCGCCCGGGCCTTCGTCGAGCGCGCCGGGTCAGGGTCGAGGGGGTGCCGCAGCCCCGGACGCGCGACGGGCGTCTCCTGCCCGGGTGCCGTCGTCATGTTCTCCATCATGCCGTCCGGAGGCGCTCCCCCGCGGCCGGAGCCCGGACCGGCCCACCCGGAGCGGGCCACGCCGCCGACGCGCGGGGCCGGCCGGGAACGCGACGAGGCCCCCGGCGTCCGCCGGGGGCCTCGTCGTCACTGCGTCAGCGGTACGACCCGAAGTCGAAGTCGTCCAGCGGCACCGCCTGGCCGCTGGCCGGCCCGAAGCCGTAGTCGGTCTCCGGGTAGCCGGTCATCGAGTAGACCTTGGCCTTCGCCTCCTCGGTCGGCTCGACCCGGACGTTGCGGTACTTGGAGATACCGGTACCGGCCGGGATGAGCTTACCGATGATGACGTTCTCCTTCAGGCCGATCAGCGAGTCGCTGCGGGCGTGGATCGCCGCGTCCGTCAGCACCCGGGTGGTCTCCTGGAAGGAGGCCGCCGAAAGCCACGAGTCGGTGGCCAGCGACGCCTTGGTGATACCCATCAGCACCGGACGACCGGCGGCGGGCTCGCCGCCCTCGCCGACGAGCCGGCGGTTCTCCGACTCGAACAGCGCCCGGTCGACGAGCACGCCCGGCAGGAACTCGGTCGAGCCGGAGTCGATGACCGTCACCCGCTTGAGCATCTGGCGAATGATGATCTCGATGTGCTTGTCGTGGATGAGCACACCCTGCGAGCGGTAGACCTCCTGGACCTCCTGGGTCAGGTGGACCTGGACCGCGCGCGGGCCGAGGATGCGCAGCAGCTCGTGCGGGTCGATGGTGCCCTCGGTGAGCTTCTCGCCGACCTCGACGTGACCGCCGTCGTGGACGCCCGGCCGGAGCCGGACCCGCTTCGAGATCTTGTCGTAGACGATCTCGTCGCTGCCGTCGTCCGGGATCACGATGATCTTCCGCGAGCGCTCGCCGTCCTCGATCCGGATCCGGCCGGGGGTGTCGGCGATGGGCGCCTTGCCCTTCGGGATCCGGGCCTCGAAGATCTCGGTGACCCGGGGCAGACCCTGGGTGATGTCCTCACCCGCGACACCACCGGTGTGGAAGGTACGCATGGTGAGCTGGGTGCCCGGCTCGCCGATCGACTGGGCGGCGATGATGCCGACCGCCTCGCCGATGTCCACGGTCTTGCCGGTCGGCAGCGACCGGCCGTAGCACGCGCCGCAGACGCCGAGCTTCGACTCGCAGGTCAGCACGCTGCGCACCCGGACCGTCTCCACCCCGGCCGCGACGATCCGGTCGACCAGGATGGAGTTCAGGTCCGCGCCCCGCTCGACGACGACGGTGCCGTCCGGCCCCTTGATGTCGTCGGCCAGGGTACGGGCGTGCACGCCGGTCTCGGCGTGCTCGTGCACCACCAGGGTGCCGTCGAGCCGCTGGCCCACCTGCATCGGGATGGCCCGGTCGGTGCCGCAGTCCTCCTCGCGGATGATGACGTCCTGCGACACGTCCACCAGACGCCGGGTCAGGTAACCCGAGTCGGCGGTCCGCAGCGCGGTGTCCGCCAGACCCTTCCGCGCGCCGTGCGTGGAGATGAAGTACTCCAGCACGGACAGACCCTCCCGGTAGCTCGACTTGATCGGTCGCGGGATGATCTCGCCCTTGGGGTTGGCCACCAGACCACGGATCGCGGCGATCTGCCGGAGCTGGAGCAGGTTACCGCGGGCCCCCGAGTGGATCATCTTCCACAGCGGGTTCTCGCGGGGCAGCGAGGTCTCCAGGTTCTTGGCGACCTCGTTGGTGGCCTTCGTCCAGATCTCGATGAGCTCGCCGCGGCGCTCCTCACCGGTCATCAGGCCCCGCTGGTACTGCTTGTCGATCCGGTCGGCTTCCTTCTCGTACCGGGACAGGATCTCCTGCTTGCTCGGCGGGGTGACGACGTCCTCCATGCCGATGGTGACGCCGGACCAGGTGGCCCAGTGGAAACCGGCCTCCTTGAGCCCGTCCAGGGTGGCCGCCAGGGCCACCTTCGGGAACCGCTCGGCGAGGTCGTTGACGATCGCGGAGAGCTGCCCCTTGCGCACCTCGTAGTTCACGAAGCGGTAGCCCACCGGCATGGTCTCGTTGAACAGCACCCGACCGAGGGTGGTGTCGACGATCAGCGGCTCGCCCTCGACCCAGCCCTCCGGGGCGACCCACGGCTCGGCCCCGGCGCCGTTGTCGATGCCGGTGATGCCACGCAGCCGGATCCGCACCGGCGACTGCAGGTGCAGCTCGCCGTTGTCGAACGCCATCCGCGCCTCGGCGTCGGAGCTGAAGGTCCGGCCCTCGCCCTTGCCGCCCGGGGTGAAGTGGGTGAGGTGGTACAGACCGATGATCATGTCCTGGGTGGGCATGGTCACCGGCTTGCCGTCGGCCGGCTTGAGGATGTTGTTCGACGACAGCATCAGGATCCGCGCCTCGGCCTGGGCCTCGGCGGACAGCGGCACGTGCACCGCCATCTGGTCACCGTCGAAGTCGGCGTTGAACGCCGTGCAGACCAGCGGGTGGATCTGGATGGCCTTGCCCTCGACGAGCTGCGGCTCGAACGCCTGGATGCCCAGTCGGTGCAGGGTGGGCGCCCGGTTGAGCAGCACCGGGTGCTCGCCGATGACCTCTTCCAGCACGTCCCACACGACCGGCCGCTGCCGCTCGACCATCCGCTTGGCGGACTTGATGTTCTGCGCGTGGTTGAGGTCGACCAACCGCTTCATCACGAACGGCTTGAACAGCTCCAGCGCCATCTGCTTGGGCAGGCCGCACTGGTGCAGCTTGAGCTTCGGGCCGACGACGATGACGGAACGACCGGAGTAGTCGACCCGCTTGCCGAGCAGGTTCTGCCGGAACCGGCCCTGCTTGCCCTTGAGCATGTCGGACAGCGACTTCAGCGGCCGGTTGCCCGGGCCGGTGACCGGACGACCCCGACGGCCGTTGTCGAACAGCGCGTCGACGGCCTCCTGGAGCATCCGCTTCTCGTTGTTGACGATGATCTCGGGCGCGCCGAGGTCGATCAGCCGCTTGAGGCGGTTGTTCCGGTTGATCACCCGCCGGTACAGGTCGTTCAGGTCGGAGGTCGCGAAGCGGCCACCGTCGAGCTGCACCATCGGGCGCAGGTCCGGCGGGATGACCGGGACGCAGTCCAGCACCATGCCCAGCGGCGAGTTGCGGGTGTTGAGGAACGCCGCGACGACCTTCAGCCGCTTCAGCGCCCGGATCTTCCGCTGGCCCTTGCCGGAGCGGATGATCTCGCGGAGGTTCTCCGCCTCGGCGTCGAGGTCCATGTTCTGCACCAGGGCCTTGATCGCCTCGGCGCCCATGCCGCCGGTGAAGTACTCACCGAACCGGTCCCGCAGCTCACGGTAGAGGAGCTCGTCGGTGACGAGCTGCTTCGAGTCCAGCTTGCGGAAGGTGTCCAGCACCTCGTCCAGGCGGTCGATCTCGCGCTGGGCCCGGTCGCGGATCTGGCGCATCTCGCGCTCTCCGCCCTCCTTGACCTTGCGCCGGACGTCCGCCTTCGCGCCCTCGGCCTCCAGCTCGGCCAGGTCGGCCTCCAGCTTGGCGGCCCGCTTCTCGATCTCCGAGTCGCGGCTGTTCTCGGCCTGCCGCTTCTCGGCCAGGATCTCGTTCTCGATGGTCGAGAGGTCGCGGTGACGCGCTTCGGCGTCCACGCTCGTCACGACGTACGAGGCGAAGTAGATGATCTTTTCGAGGTCCTTCGGGGCGAGGTCCAGCAGGTAGCCCAGCCGGCTCGGCACGCCCTTGAAGTACCAGATGTGGGTCACCGGAGCGGCCAGCTCGATGTGACCCATCCGCTCCCGGCGAACCTTGGAGCGGGTCACCTCGACGCCGCAGCGCTCGCAGATGATGCCCTTGAAGCGGACCCGCTTGTACTTACCGCAGTAGCACTCCCAGTCCCGCTGCGGACCGAAGATCTTCTCGCAGAAGAGCCCGTCCTTCTCCGGCTTCAGGGTGCGGTAGTTGATCGTCTCAGGCTTCTTGACCTCGCCGTGGGACCACTGACGGATGTCGTCGGCGGTGGCGAGACCGATGCGCAGCTCGTCGAAGAAGTTGACGTCGAGCACTTGGTTATCCCTCACATCAAGTCAGCTCGGTTGATGGTTCGGCGGATCGGGCGCGGCGGCCGGGCGGGGCCGCCGCGCCCGGCCCGATCAGACTTCGTCGACGCTGCTCACACCCTCGTTGGGCCGGCGGGAGAGGTCGATGCCGAGTTCCTCCGCCGCCCGGAACACCTCGTCGTCGGTCTCACGCATCTCCAGGGCCACGCCGTCGGACGAGAGCACCTCGACGTTGAGACAGAGTGACTGGAGCTCCTTGAGCAACACCTTGAACGACTCGGGAATGCCCGGTTCGGGGATGTTCTCGCCCTTGACGATCGCCTCGTAGACCTTCACCCGGCCCAGGACGTCGTCGGACTTGATGGTCAGCAGCTCCTGCAACGCGTACGCCGCGCCGTAGGCCTGCATGGCCCAGCACTCCATCTCGCCGAACCGCTGGCCACCGAACTGCGCCTTACCACCCAGCGGCTGCTGCGTGATCATCGAGTACGGGCCGGTCGACCGCGCGTGGATCTTGTCGTCGACCAGGTGGTTCAGCTTGAGGATGTAGATGTAGCCGACCGCGATCGGGTCCGGCAGCGGCTCACCGGACCGACCGTCGAACAACTGCGCCTTGCCCGAGGAGCCGATCAGCTGCTTGCCGTCCCGGTTGGGCAGGGTCGACGCGAGCAGACCGGAGATCTCCTCCTCCCGGGCGCCGTCGAAGACCGGCGTGGCCACGTTCGTGTCCGGCTCGGCCTCGGCGGCGTCGATCGAGCGCAGCGCCCGCTTCCACTCGATGTCGTCGCCGTCGACCTGCCAACCGGTCTTGGCGACCCAACCGAGGTGGGTCTCCAGCACCTGGCCGATGTTCATCCGGCCCGGCACGCCGAGCGGGTTGAGCACGATGTCGACGGGCGTGCCGTCCTCCAGGAACGGCATGTCCTCGACCGGCAGGATCTTGGAGATGACGCCCTTGTTGCCGTGCCGGCCGGCGAGCTTGTCACCGTCCTGGATCTTCCGCTTCTGGGCGACGTAGACCCGGACCAGCTCGTTGACGCCCGGCGGCAGCTCGTCGCCGTCCTCGCGGGAGAAGGTCCGGACGCCGATGACCGTGCCGGTCTCGCCGTGCGGCACCTTCAGCGAGGTGTCCCGGACCTCACGCGCCTTCTCGCCGAAGATCGCGCGGAGCAGCCGCTCCTCCGGGGTCAGCTCGGTCTCGCCCTTCGGGGTGACCTTGCCGACCAGGATGTCGCCGGGGACGACCTCGGCGCCGATCCGGATGATGCCGCGCTCGTCGAGGTCGGCGAGCATCTCCTCGCTGACGTTCGGGATGTCGCGGGTGATCTCCTCCGGGCCGAGCTTGGTGTCCCGGGCGTCGACCTCGTGCTCCTCGATGTGGATCGACGTGAGCACGTCCTGCTGCACGAGGCGCTGCGACAGGATGATCGCGTCCTCGTAGTTGTGCCCCTCCCAGGTCATGAAGGCCACGAGCAGGTTGCGCCCGAGCGCCATCTCGCCCTCGTCGGTGCACGGACCGTCGGCGATGACCTGACCGGCCTCGACCCGGTCGCCCTCGAAGACCACGGGCTTCTGGTTGACGCAGGAGCCGGCGTTGGAGCGACGGAACTTGTGCAGCAGGTAGGTGCGGCGGTGGCCGTCGTCCTGGTGGATGGTGATGTAGTCGGCGCAGAGATCCTCGATCACGCCGCCGACCTCGGCCACCACGACGTCACCGGCGTCGACCGCGGCACGGTACTCCATGCCGGTGCCGACCAGCGGCGACTCCGCCTTGACCAGCGGTACGGCCTGACGCTGCATGTTCGCGCCCATCAGGGCCCGGTTGGCGTCGTCGTGCTCCAGGAACGGGATCATCGCGGTCGCGACCGAGGTCATCTGCCGCGGCGAGACGTCCATGTAGTCGACGGCCGACGGCGCGACGTCCTCGGTCTCGCCGCCCTTACGACGGACCAGGACGCGGTCCTCGGCGAAGCTGCCGTCGGCCAGCAGCGGCGCGTTGGCCTGCGCCTTGACGAACCGGTCCTCCTCGTCCGCGGTCAGGTAGTCGATCTGGTCGGTGACCCGACCGTCGACGACCTTCCGGTACGGCGTCTCGATGAAGCCGAACGGGTTGACCCGGGCGAACGTGGACAGCGCGCCGATCAGGCCGATGTTCGGGCCTTCCGGCGTCTCGATCGGGCACATCCGGCCGTAGTGGGACGGGTGCACGTCACGGACCTCGAAGCCGGCCCGCTCCCGGGACAGACCACCCGGGCCGAGCGCGCTCAGCCGTCGCCGGTGGGTCAGGCCCGCCAGCGGGTTGGTCTGGTCCATGAACTGGGAGAGCTGCGAGGTGCCGAAGAACTCCTTGATCGCCGCCACCACCGGGCGGATGTTGATCAGGGTCTGCGGCGTGATCGCCTCGACGTCCTGGGTGGTCATCCGCTCGCGGACGACCCGCTCCATCCGGGAGAGACCCACCCGGACCTGGTTCTGGATCAGCTCGCCCACGGTACGCAGCCGCCGGTTGCCGAAGTGGTCGATGTCGTCGGCCTCGTAGCCCTCCTCACCGGCGTGCAGCCGGCAGAGGTACTCGACGGTGGCGACGATGTCGTCCTCGGTCAGCGTGCCGGTGGTGATCGGCACCTGGACTTCGAGCTTCTTGTTGAACTTGTACCGACCGACCTTGGCGACGTCGTACCGCTTCGGGTTGAAGAAGAGGTTGTCGAGCAGGGTCTGGGCGTTCTCGCGGGTCGGCGGCTCGCCAGGGCGGAGCTTCCGGTAGATGTCGAGCAACGCCTCGTCCTGGCCGGCGATGTGGTCCTTCTCCAGGGTGGTCATCATCAACTCGGACCAGCCGAACCGCTCGCGGATCTGCTCGGCCGACCACCCGATCGCCTTCAGCAGGACGGTGACGGCCTGCCGGCGCTTACGGTCGATACGGACACCGACGGTGTCGCGCTTGTCGATGTCGAACTCCAGCCAGGCACCCCGGCTCGGGATGACCTTGACGCTGGAGAGGTCGCGGTCGGAGGTCTTGTCCGGCTGCTTGTCGAAGTAGACGCCCGGCGAGCGGACGAGCTGGCTGACCACGACGCGCTCGGTGCCGTTGATGATGAACGTGCCCTTCGGCGTCATCATCGGGAAGTCACCCATGAACACCGTCTGGCTCTTGATCTCGCCGGTGGTGTTGTTGGTGAACTCCGCGGTCACGAACAGTGGCGCGCAGTAGGTCAGGTCCTTCTCCTTGCACTCCTCGATCGAGGCCTTGACCTCGTCGAAGCGCGGAGCGGAGAAGGACAGTGACATCGTGCCGGAAAAGTCCTCAATGGGACTGATCTCGTCGAGAATCTCCGCGAGGCCCGAGCGTGCGTGCGGGTCGTCAGCCGACCGGCCCTGCCAAGCCTCGTTGCCGACCAGCCAGTCGAAGGACTCGTTCTGGATGGCGAGGAGGTTGGGGACCTCGAGATGTTCGGTGATCCTGCCGAATGAGACACGGCGGGGAGCGAAAGCGCTCGACGTACGACTGGTCTTCGCAGGGCGGGAAGCTGCCAAGATGCGTCCTTCCGAGGACCGGTGCTGCAGAACGGCTGGTACGCGTGCACTCCAATGACCCCACATGAAACGCCCATATTCGGACATTCCGCGCAGGGGTCGAGATCGGAAGGCAGCGCAAACTAGCAGTGTAGCCGAACGGCTAACCGCTGTCCAGCCCACCCCGCAGGTCGCCGCGAAACGTGCCTCGGGACCCCTCGAACGGGGTCGACCGGGCCGCTCGGAACGCGGCGCTCCCGCTGGACCACCCTGGGGGCTGGGGCATGGTGCTGCCGCAGGCCTTACCCGGGGCTGGGCCGTCGCAAGCGTGGAAGGTCTTGCTGTGTCAGCGTGCCTGCCCGGCCCGGCTCACGTCAAGGGCTGATCACCCGCCGGAGAGCTCTTTCCCATCGGGCTGCGACCGGTCGATGCCGGAGCGTCACCGGCCCTACAGATCAAAGTCCTGCTCACGGCCACTACGGGCCGCCGACACCAACACGACGGGCGGTGATCCATCGAAGGATCACCGCCCGTCGGTCCGCGAGGTGTGCCTCAGCTCACGCGAGCCGGGCACCGGCGAGGCCCACCTGAGGTCACTTGAGGGTGACCTTGGCGCCCTCACCCTCGAGCTTGGCCTTGGCCTTGTCCGCGGTCTCCTTGTTGACCTTCTCCAGGATGGCCTTCGGAGCGGCCTCGACGGCGTCCTTGGCCTCCTTGAGGCCCAGGCCGGTCAGCTCGCGCACGACCTTGATGACCTGGATCTTCTTGCCGCCGTCGGACTCCAGGACGACGTCGAACTCGTCCTTCTCCTCCTCGACCGGGGCGGCCGGGCCGGCCGGGCCGGCCGGGCCGGCGACGGCGACCGGAGCGGCGGCGGTGACCTCGAAGGTCTCCTCGAACTGCTTCACGAACTCGGAGAGCTCGATCAGCGTCATCTCCTTGAACGCGTCGAGCAGCTCGTCGGTGCTGAGCTTCGCCATGTCTGGCGTCCTTTCCTAAATCTACGGAAGATCGAACCGGGGTGCCGGAAGGCCTCAGGCCTGCTCGGCGCCTTCCTTCTCGCGCTGTTCCTGCTCGCGCTTGTCCTGCAGAGCGGCTGCCAGACGGGCGGTCTTGGCGAGCGGGGCCTGGAACAGGGCCGCGGCCTTGCTCAGGTTGCCCTTCATCGCGCCGGCCAGCTTGGCCAGCAGCACCTCACGGGACTCCAGATCGGCGAGCTTCGTGACCTCGGCCGCGGAGATGGCCCTGCCCTCGAAGACACCGCCCTTGATGACGAGCTTCGGGTTGGCCTTCGCGAAGTCGCGAAGCCCCTTCGCCGCCTCGACGACGTCGCCCGAAACGAAAGTCAGCGCGGTAGGACCGGTGAACAGCTCATCGAGGCCGGCGATGCCGGCGTCCGTCGCCGCACGCTTGGCCAGCGTGTTCTTGGCGACCATGTAGGTGGTCTCCCGGCCCAGCGCGCGTCGCAGCTGGGTGAGCTGGGCGACCGTCAGACCGCGGTACTCGGTCAGCACGGTGGCGCCCGCGCCACGGAACTGGTCGGTCAGCTCGGCGACGGCCGTGGCCTTGTCGGCCCGGATCGGCTTGTCCGCCATGTCCCTCCTCTCTCGTTGCGCCAGGCTGGTCACCAGCGAAGCCGGGAGGCGTCGATGGTGGCGGAGGAAACGCGGGTAACGAGAAAAGCCCCGGCGCGGGGCGCACGGGGCGAGGGCCAGCCGGACGGCGACGCGGTCGGCGGACCACGTGCCACGAGCCGGTGTTTCGCTGTGCCGCCCTGCGCGGGTCGCCCGTCGTACGCGGGACCTTCGACCGTGCCGAAGCACGGTGACCAGCGGTCTCTGGGTGGTACCTCATCCATGACAGCACGGATGACACCCGAAGAGTACGCGACAGCCACCCGGCCCACCAAATCACCCCCCGGTGACCCCGCCCACTCCTCCCCCGCGCCCCGTCCCCGTCCCCGCGCCGCGTGCCACATCCCGGATATGGGGGCCATCCGTCGTGCGGACGCCCCTACATCGGGGGAGAACGTCGAGCGCCGCGCCCGGAGAGGGCGGGTGGCGGGAAACGGCTCGGGGCGCCGTCACCGACGTGACGACGCCCCGAGGCGGTGTTGCCGCTGCTCAGCCCTCGGCCGAGGCCTCCTGCAGGTTCTTCACCAGCTTCGGGTCGACCGGGACGCCCGGGCCCATCGTGGTGGTGAGGGTGACCTTCTTGAGGTAGGTGCCCTTCGCCGCGGACGGCTTGACCCGCAGCACCTCGTCCAGGACGGCGGCGTAGTTGTCGATGAGCTGCGTCTCCGAGAAGGACGCCTTGCCGATGATCAGGTGGAGGTTGGAGTGCTTGTCCACCCGGAAGGCGATCTTGCCGCCCTTGATGTCGGCGACGGCCTTGGCGACGTCCATGGTCACCGTGCCGGTCTTCGGGTTCGGCATCAGACCGCGCGGGCCCAGGATCCGCGCGATCCGGCCGATCTTGGCCATCTGGTCCGGAGTGGCGATGGCCGCGTCGAAGTCGAGCCAGCCCTCCTGGATCCGGGCGACCAACTCGTCGGTGCCCACCTCGTCGGCGCCCGCGCCGGCGGCCTCCTCGGCCTTGGCGCCGGCGGCGAAGACGATCACGCGGGCGGTCTTACCGGTGCCGTGCGGCAGGTTGACCGTGCCGCGGACCATCTGGTCCGCCTTACGGGGGTCGACGCCGAGGCGCATGGCGACCTCGACCGTGGCGTCGAACTTGACGTTGGTGGTCTCCTTGGCGAGCTTGACCGCCTCGGCCGGGGTGTAGAGCTTCGACCGGTCGACGACGTCGGCGGCCTTGCGGTAGCTCTTGCTGCGCTGCATGTTCTGACTACTCCTGTGGTCTCTGGCGGGCGTCGCGCGTCACGCGCCCTCCCACGAAATGGATCTTGGTGCGGTGGTGACCGACGTCAGTCGTTGACGGTGATGCCCATCGACCGGGCGGTGCCGGCGATGATCCGCTCGGCGTGGTCCAGGTCGTTGGCGTTCAGGTCGGCCATCTTCTTCTCGGCGATCTCGCGGAGCTGGGCGCGGGTGACCGAGCCGACCTTGTCCTTCTGCGGGACGCCGGAACCCTTCTGCACACCGGCGGCCTTGATCAGCAGGCGGGCGGCGGGCGGGGTCTTCAGCACGAAGGTGAAGGTCCGGTCCTCGTACACGCTGATCTGGGCGGGGACGATGTCGCCCCGCTGCGACTCGGTCTGCGCGTTGTACGACTTGCAGAACTCCATGATGTTGACGCCGTGCTGACCGAGCGCGGGGCCGACCGGCGGCGCCGGAGTGGCCTGGCCCGCCGGGAGCTGAAGCGTGAACGTCTTGACGAGCTTCTTCTTCGGAGGCATGTCTCTTCCTGGGACGTGAAGCGGGAAAAGTGGGTCTCGCGTCACCCGCGCGGTCGCACACGGTCAGCACGACAGGGCGGGGGCGACGTTCTAGGGTAGCGCAGCCCGCGGCCCGCTCTTCCCGGGGCCGCGGGCTGCGGCGAAACGTGGAACGCGACGCGGGGCGGCGGGACCGGCCCACCGCCCCGCGTCGGCGCGTCAGATCTTGGCGACCTGGTTGAAGTTCAGCTCCACCGGGGTCTCCCGACCGAAGATGGAGACCAGCACCTTGAGCTTCTGCTGGTCGGCGTTGATCTCGCTGATCGTCGCCGGCAGCGAGGCGAACGCGCCGTCGGTGACGGTGACCGAGTCACCGACCTCGAAGTCGAGGACCCGCACCTCGGGCTTCGCCTTCTTCTGCTCGGTCTCCACCGCCGGGGCCAGCCACTTCAGCACCTCGTCGAGGGAGAGCGGCGCCGGCCGGTCGGCCCGGTCGGTCGCCCCGACGAAACCGGTGACCCCGGGGGTGTTACGCACGCAGGAGTACGACTCGGCGGTCAGCTCCATCCGGACCAGGATGTAGCCGGGGAAGACCTTGGCCTGGACCTGCGACCGCTTGCCGTTCTTGACCTCGACCTCTTCCCGGGTCGGCACCTCGACCTGGTAGATGTAGTCCTCCATGTCGAGGGACGTGATCCGGGTCTCGAGATTGGTCTTGACCTTGTTCTCGTAGCCCGCGTAGGAGTGCACCACGTACCAGTCGCCCGGCGCGTAGCGCAGCTTCTGCCGCAGCTCGGCCACCGGGTCGAACTCTTCCTCCGGGGCCGGCTCGGTCAGCGGGAACTCCGACTCGCTGGCGGCCTCGACCGACTCGTCACCCGCCGCCGTCACCACCGAGGACTGCTCGTCCGCGGATCCGGCGGTCTCGTCGTAATCAGGCACGCTCGCTCACTTCCGTCTGTATCGCTTGGTCAGCTGGATCCGCCGAAGACCAGCAGCGCGCCCTTGGCGAACACGAAGTCGAATCCGACGACGAGCGCGGTGACCACCGTCACGAACGCGACCACCACCGCGGTGTAGGTCAGCAGCTCCTTGCGGGTCGGCCAGATGACCTTACGCAGCTCGGCCACGACCTCGCGGAAGAACCGCGCGACGCGCCCGAACAGTCCGACCTTGTCGTCCGACTTGGTCTTCGGCTTGCTGTCGGCGGACTCCGCCTTGGCCCGCGACTTGGTCGCGGTGCCACCCCGGGAGACCGGCTCGTCCGCGTCGGTGGCGTCCGTGGCGTCGTCGTCGGCCACGCCCTCGACGGTCTCGTCGTCGAGACGGTCGTCGCCGGCGTCCTCGCCGCGCCGCTTGTTGTCGGCCACTTCGCCCTCCGTCGCGGGATGTCGGTTCGTACGCCTGGTGGCGTACGCGGCGCTGGTCACGCCGGCCGGACCAACCGTCCCGCGACGGGCCGCGGCCGGCGGGACCAGCCGGGAGGGGCCCGATGCCTCGGAGCCACCCCGCTGATGCCACCACCACGGGCCGAACGCCGCCGGTGCGGCGGCGCGACCCACGGGAACGGTCAGGCCTGAGGCGCAGGGGTGACAGGACTTGAACCTGCAGCCTGCGGTTTTGGAGACCGCTGCTCTGCCAATTGAGCTACACCCCTGTGCGGCGACGCTCGCCCCGCACCGACACGCAGATCGGTACAGGGGTCACTTGCCCCACGGCGGACCAGTGTACGGGTACCTGCCCCAGTTTCCCAACCGGTCTGCCCCCAACAGGTCGCGATCCTCGTCGAAACCGCGCCCCGGCAGCGTCCCGCCGCAGGTCAGCGGGGTATCCGGACGGTCGCCCGCGCCTGGGCGAGCACCTTCTCCCCGCCGCAGGTGGCGGTCAGGTCCAGCCTGGTCAGCCCGTCCTCGGTGATCTCCCGCACCTTCGCGTCGACCACCACCTCGGCGCCCTCGTCGTCGTCCGGCACCACCACCGGGCGGGCGAACCGGACGCTGTAGTCGACCACCGCGTCCGGGGCGCCGGCCCACTCGGTGACCGCCCGGCCGACCAGCGCCATGGTGAACATGCCGTGCGCGATCACCCCGGGCAGGCCCACCGCGGTGGCGAACCGGTCGTTCCAGTGGATCGGGTTGAAGTCACCGGAGGCGCCGGCGTAGCGGACCAGGTCGGCCCGGGTGATCCGGTACGTCCTGGTGGGCAGGTCCAACTCGGTCATCTCACTCCTCCCCGCGTACGACGAGCTTCGACCAGACGGTGACCACCGGCTCGCCGGCGACCGTGGTGACGTCGGTGCGGGTGGTCAGGAAGCCCAGCCCACGACGGGTGTTGGCCTCCTCGATCACGTTCGCGCAGACCAGCTCGTCCCCGGCGACCACCGGACGGACGTAGGCGAACCGCTGGTCGCCGTGGACCACCCGGCTGTAGTCCACCGTCAGGTCGGGGTCCTCGACGACCTGACGGCTCGCCGCCATCGTGATCAGCACCGGGAAGGTGGGCGGGGCGACCACGTCGGCGTACCCGAGCTTGCGGGCGGCCTCCGGGTCGTGGTGGGCCGGGTCGGTGGCCCCGATCGCGGTGGCGAACTCACGGATCTTCTCTCGGCCCACCTGGTAGGGGGCGGTCGGCGGATAGGTCCGGCCGACGAAGGACGGGTCCAGTGGCATGCCGAGAACCTACACGTACGCGAAAACGCCGATCCGGTACGCGCTGAGGTGGCGGACATGCCGCGCCCTGCGCGCCGGATCGGCGTACGCGAACTGTGCGGAACCGGGCCGGCCGAGCGCCGGCCGTGGGTCAGCGGGTCTCGCGGTGGACGGTGTGCTTGCCGTCCCGGGGGCAGAACTTCTTCAGCTCGATGCGGTCCGGGTCGTTACGGCGGTTCTTTCGCGTGATGTAGTTGCGCTCCTTGCACTCCACACACGCCAAAGTGATCTTCGGCCGGACATCGGTCGCCTTCGCCACGGCGGAGTGCCTTCCTCGCTAGGATCAACTACGGCGTAGCAGCCTACGCGCTGACTACGCGGACATGCAAAGTGGGCGCCAATGGCGCCCGTTCCACCGACCACCGGGAGGTGCCCGGAGGACGAGAGTAGCGGTGGCCGGACTTGAACCGGCGACACAGCGATTATGAGCCGCTTGCTCTGCCATCTGAGCTACACCGCCGCGGGTGGGCCCAGCCGGACCCTCTGAGCCCCCTTACGGAATCGAACCGTAGACCTTCTCCTTACCATGGAGACGCTCTGCCGACTGAGCTAAGGGGGCCTACCCGATCACCCCTGCGGGGTGCCGCGCAGGGGTAACAGTACACGGCCGTTCCCCGGGAGTGAAATCGGATCCCCCGGTATCCGCCGGGGCGTCCGTCACGGCAGGTCAGGGCACCACACGCAGGCGACGGACGTCCGCGCTGGGCAACGCCTCGACCTCCGTCTGGGCCCCGAACCACGCCTCCAGCCGCTCGTACGGCAGCGGACGGCTGAACAGGAAACCCTGGCCGATGTCGCAGCCGATGTCCTCCAGCAGCTCCAGGGTCAGCTCGCTCTCCACCCCCTCGGCGACCACCGCCAACCCGAACTGCTGGGAGAGCGTGACCACCGCGTTGACGATCGCCAGGTCACCCGGATCGGTCGCCATGCCCTGCACGAAGGAGCGGTCCACCTTCACCTCGTGCACGGGCAGCCGCCGCAGGTACGCCAGCGAGAAGTAACCGGTGCCGAAGTCGTCCACCGAGAGCCGTACCCCGAGGTCACGTAGCCGCCGGAGGGTCGGGATCGGCCGGTCCGCGCCGTCCAGCACGCCGGTTTCCTTGATCTCGAAGGTGAGCTGGTGCGGCGGCACGTCGTACTCGGTCAGCAGCTCGCGGACCTGGGCCGGGAAGTGCCGGTCGGTGAGCGTACGGGCGGAGAGGTTGACCGCGACGGAGAGCGGCTGATCGGCGTGCGCCCAGTCCCGGCTGCGCCGCAGCCCCTCCCGCAACACCAGCTCGGTCAACCGGCCGAGCTGGCCGGTGTGCTCGGCCACCGCGACGAAATCCTCAGGCATGACCGTGCCGTGCGCCGGATGCTCCCAGCGGGCCAGGCACTCCACCCCGACCAGCCGGCGGTCCCGCAGCGTCACCTTGGGCTGGAAGTAGACCTCCACCTCGCCGGAGTCCAACGCCCGGCGCAGGTCACCGGCGATACCGAGCCGGCGCAGCGACCGGGACTCCAGCGCCGGGTTGAACAGTTGGACGCTGCCGGGCACGGACTTCGCCGCCGTCGCCGCCAGGTCCACCCGTTGCAGCAGGGTGGTCGGGTCCGCGCCGTGGTCGGGGTAGACGGCGACGCCGACCGCGGTGTTCACGTCCAGGGTGAGCGCCTCGAAGACCATCTCGTCGCGGATCTGCTCGCGCAGCCCGGCGGCCAGCTCCAGGGCCGCGTCGGCGCTCTCCACCCGCAGGGTCACCAGGAACTCGTCCCCGCCGAGCCGGCCCACCAGGGCGGCGGCCGGCGCCGAGGCGCGCAGCCGCGCGGCGACCTCGGTGAGGACGGAGTCCCCGGCGGCGTGCCCCAGGGACTCGTTGACCTGACGCAGGTCGTCGACGTCGAAGAGCAGGACGGCGACCACCTCGCCGGGGGCCCGGATCCGCACCGCCTCACCGAGCGCCTCGGTGATCCGCCGGCGGTTGGGCAGCTTGGTCAACCCGTCGTGGTACGCGTCGTGGCGCAGCCGGTCGACCAGGCGGTTGTTCTCCAGGGCGACCGCGGCGTGCGCGGCCACCGTCTCGAAGACCGGCACGTCGTCGGCGGTGAAGTGGCCCAGGTCGCTGAGCCGGTTCACCACCTCCAGGGTGCCGATCACCGCCTGACCCGAGCGCAGCGGCACCGCGATGACGTCCTTGACCCCGCTGTTGCGCAGCACGGCCTGCAACCGCTCGCCGCCGTCGAGCCGGACGCCCCAGGCCAGCGTGCGCCGCAGCCGGCGGGCCTCCTCCCGGACCACCGCCGGGGTCGGCGCGACGTCGAGCAGACCGGAGCTGTCCACCCGGGCGGTCAGCATGACCTCGGAGTGCCGGCCCTGGGCGGGCAGCCAGAGGACCGCGTACTCGGCCTGCATGAGCTTGCGGATCCGGCCGAGCAGCACGTCGATGAGGGTGCCGTCCTGCCCGCTGGCGGTCATCGCCCGGGTCAGCTCGTACATGTCGCCGAGCGTGCGGTGCTGGCGGAAGAACTGCGCGTAGGAGCGGTACACCACCACCAGCGCGACCGCGAGCACGGCGATCAGGACCAGCGCCCACCAGTTCGTCTCGATCGCGATCAGCACCACCAGGCCGACGATCACGTTGACCGCCGAGCTGAGCAGCTGCGGACCGCCGGTGCGGATCACCTCCCAGCCGGCCGGCCAGCCGTGCACCAGGGAGATCACCCCGCTGACCGCCGCCAGACCGGCCAGGGTGTTCACGCTGACCACGCCGAAGAGGGTGAGCCAGGTGCCCGGACTGCTGATCTCCTCCAGGGGAGGCAGCGCGGTCAGCACCAGCCCGGCGAGCGAGGCCGACGCGCCCGCCTTGGCGACGTTGAACCAGAGCTTGGTGGGCGAGATCCGGCTGCGGACCTGGAGGATGAGCACCGCCACGACGGCGATCACCACCACGGTCAGCGGCCGTAGCCAGAAGAACGCCAGGACCAGTGGTATCTCGGTGACATTGACCGTCAGGCCCTGCCGACGGATCACGAAGTGCAGCCGCTGGCTGCCGGCCGCCAGCATGATGACGAGCAGGGCGGCGGCCAGCGCCAGGTTCCGGGGCAGCGGCGGCGAGATGAGGGCGAGGGCCACCGAGCAGACGACGGCGAAGAGAGCCAGCGGACCGGTGATCAGCCAGGCCTGGTCGGTCGATCTGCGCGACGACGGGCGGACGCTCGGCATCCAGCTCCCTCAGTACTCGTAACTCGACGGGCCTCCAGCCAACCGCTCCTCGGCATCGCCGCGCGTTCCGTCGTGAGGCGCCGGCCACGGACCCCGGACCAGCCGGTCAGTGGCCGCCCGCCTCAGGGCAGGATGCTGCTGAGCAGCGACGGAGCGCTCCACTCGAAGTCGGCGAGCGGGCCGACGGTGTCGGTGCCGACAATGCTGCCGGCCGCCACGGAGAGGGCCAACAGCGCCATGACTGCGGCGAACCGGAGAGGCTTCCGACCAGACATCAGTGCGCTCCTGTCACGGGGGGTGCGGGGGAAGATGGATGGAGTTCCACGATCGTGCCACAGGGGCCCGAACGAGCAAAGGGTGAGACACCGGCCCTACCGGGGATTTGGCAGGTTCCGACCGTTCGTACATACCCCGGCTCCGATCAGGTGCCCCCATTTTCGGCGCTCATCTCATCATCTGCACCTTCCCGCGCATGTTGACGCACTACATGATTCACCACCAAACCCCAAGATCGGCATCAATGCTCCCACCGGTCACGTACCTCCACCTGCCCCGACGCCCCGGCGCTCCGTCACCCCCGACGGCCCGGCGCTCCGTCAACCCGTACGGTTCCGCGTCCCGCCGCCCCGCGAGCAGCACCGACGCGGAGCATCAAAAATAGAGGAATGTCGAACGACAGGGAAGCGGGCATCCGACTCTTGCGCTGAGCCGCTCCCGCAGTCCCGGGTCCATCCGCGACCCGCCCCGACGACGTCAGTGGGACTCCCCCCGCGCCACGAACCGACCCTCCCGCAGCAGCACACCGTCGAAAAAGGTCGGATCCGTCACCTCGGGCATCCGCACGGTCGTCACCCGCAGACCGGGGTGGCCCGGCTCCAGCGGTACGGCGTGCAGGTTCGCCGGCGCGCCGGGGGCGATCCGGCCGACGCCGCGCACCTCCCCGTCCGGCGTGTGCCAGACGTGGTACTCGATCTCGGGCCCCACGGTATTCACGAGATCGCCTCCTCGATGGCGTCGAGCATGATGAAGGACCAGGGTGGACTGCCGATGTGGTCGTGCCAGATCCCCTCCACGTCGGCGACCCGGGCCAGGGTGCCGTCCACGTGCGGGTAGACCGGGCCCACCGTGAGGCGCGCTCCGATCGGGGCCCCGCCGCCGACCACCCGGACCGGCCGGACCGAGTAGGCGACAGCCGTGTCCCGGGGAAAGCCGTGCAGGTAGACGCTGAAACTGTTGCCGGAGTACACGTACTCGAAGACGTATGCGGTGTATGCCATGCGTACCTCATCATGGAATGTGGCTTTTATTGGCAATCCCGCAGCCTACCGTGCCCACAACGGGCCTATCCCCGCAAATCGCCCGATCACCCGCGCGGTCCGCCGATGTCGTCCCGTCACGGCCGGCGTTGTCGACCGCCCTGGCCATGCCGTCCACCCGGCCTGGACCAGCCGCACCTGCCCCGCCCTCGGGGGAGGCCCGGACTCCGAAGGAGGTGAGGACCCGAACTCCGGAGGTGTGCGAGGGCCCGGACTCCGAAGGTGTGCGAGCGCCCGGACTCCGGCAGGGTGTGAGGGGACAGCGGAGGCTGTCGAGCTGCCCCAGATACGGGGCGCGTGCCCGCCTGGCACGAACCGGGCCCGGAGTCGTCGACAGCCCCAGGTCCGCCTCCCAGCGCTGACGCCGCCACCGGTCCGCCACCAAACGCTGACGCCGCCACCGGCCCGAACCTCCTCTGGACCAAGCCCGCGTCACCCGGTCTCCGCTCAGCTTTCTCTCCCTCACGGATCTTGGACAGTTTCCGTCTTATTACGACGGAAACTGTCCAAGATCCGGAGCCCGGTCTGGCGAGGCGGCGGGCACCGGGTCCGTCATGGTCGGCGCGGAGCAGGCAGCGTCGGCTCCAGCATCCGGGCGTCGCAGCAGACCGGTGCCGTACGGCCTGGCCGTCCTCGCGCGGGAGACCGTGGTCTCGCCCAGGTCGGCGCAGGGCAGCACACGCGTCCACCGACCGAGCAGCCGGGCGACTTCCCGGCCGACCGAGCAGCCGGGCGACTTCCCGGCCGGACGGCAGTCCCGCTTGACGGTGGCGCAGCACGCGTGACCGCCGGGCGAGACAGACCGCGCCGGGCAGGTCGGTGGCGGTGACGGGCAGATGGATGACGAACCGGTCGGGCACCAGCCGTAGCTCCACCCGTTCACCCGGCCGCGTCGGATACCACCGCGTCGGATACCACAGCTTCGGATACCACCGCTTCGGATGCATGCCCACCCAGCGACCGCGCCGGTCTCGCCGATCGGACCCGATGCGCGACAAGCTGCGGGGAACTTCTCCCTTCGCGCCCGCTGGCGCCCGGCGTCTCGGATGCCTGGGGCAGCGACAGCAGCCGCTGACGACAAAGGCCCCTGAGCCGCGTTTCCGCAGGTCAAGGGCCTTTACGTTGCCTGGTGGCGGGTAGAGGATTCGAACCTCTGTAGCTTTCGCGACGGATTTACAGTCCGCTCCCATTGGCCGCTCGGGCAACCCGCCAGGGCGTCGCCGCCACGCCGTAACGCGGCAGCGGAGCAAGGATAGCGGCTCGCCCCAGGGGCCACGCAACCGGGTACGGTCAGGGGGTCGCACCGCTGCGGTGGCGACCCGTGACACGTTCAGAGACCGCCGGACAGCAAGCAGGAGCAGAGGATCATGGCAGCCAACCCGTCGTTCGACATCGTGAGCAAGGTCGACCGCCAGGAGGTCGACAACGCCCTCCGGCAGGCGGAGAAGGAGCTCTCGACGCGATTCGACTTCCGGGGCACCGGCGCGGAGATCTCCTGGTCGGGTGAGGAGGCGATCAGCCTCCAGGCGGAGACCGAGGAGCGGGTGCGCGCCGCGCTGGACGTCTTCAAGGAGAAGCTGGTCAAGCGGAACATCTCGCTCAAGTCGTTGGACGCCGGCGACCCGCGTTCCTCCGGCAAGATCTTCAAGATCGACGCCAAGGTGATCCAGGGCATCGACTCGGACAAGGCCAAGTCGATCAGCAAGAAGATCCGCGACGAGGGGCCGAAGGGCGTGCAGGCGCAGATCCAGGGCGACCAGCTCCGGGTCACCGGCAAGAAGAAGGACGACCTCCAGGCCGTCATCACCCTGCTCAAGGCCGAGGACTTCGGAGTCGCCCTCCAGTTCACCAACTACCGCTGACCACCCACCCCGCACGGCCGGGGTGACGCACACCGCCCCGTATCCGGGGCAGCTCCAAAGGGCTTCGAGGAGGGGACTGGCCACCCGGACGACGGCCCCGCCCGAGCCTGCGCCGGCCGGTCCCGAGCGGAGCGGGCGCGAGGCGGGCGGGACCGGTGGCGGCGGTGACCAGGATGGCGGCATGGGACGCGACCACGACGAGGAGATCCCGCCGCAGTTACTGGGCTCCGCCGACCGGCGCGGGCTGAAGTACCGGCACACGCCGCCAGGCGTCAGCTTGTACGTCGGGGCCGCCGAAGCGACGAGCAACTCCACGCGTACCTGCGGTGGCGGCGGGAGCAGGACGGCCCGGCCGGGGAGACAGTGGTCGGTGACCTCCGCCGCGCGGCAGCGCGACCGGGGAGCGTGCGGCTACGGGACGTCCAGCGGGCGACGAGGCGGCGTACGTGCGGATGCGCTGCGACCCGACGATGATGGCCCACCTTGGTGGGCCGTACCCCCCGGGAGCTGGCCGAGGCGCAGGTGGGCCTGGCGTCGAACTGGTGGCCAGCGGTGGCGACCTGGTCAGGATGATCGTGGTGGACCGCCGGCGTCGGGAAGCGTGGCCGGCACGGCGACCCTCACCCGGCACGACGAGGACGCAACGCCGGGCGCGGAGATCGGCTGGCTGGTGCTGCCCGAGTACCAGGGGCAGGGGTTGGCCCGGTGAGCGTGCGCCCCGGTCAGGCCGGCTCGGGGGTCAGGCCGTGCTGCGCGCGTACCGCCCGGGTCTCGGCGGTGGCGATGGGGCCGCCGGGCCGGCCCGCCACCCCGGCCGCGACGGTGACCGCCGCCGCCGCGAAGACGAAGGCCCACGGGACACCGCCGGGCCGGTCGACGATCAGACCGGCGACGCCGCCGCCGGCGGCGCTCGCGCCCACCGACATGGTCATCACCCAGGTGTACGCCTCGTGCAACATGCCGGCCGGGGTGACCAGCCCGACCAGGGTGTTCTGCAGGGTGAGCGCGGGGCCGATGGTCACCCCGCCGAGGAGCAGCGCCACGCCCAGCGCCAGCGGACCGGGCATCACCGCGAACGTCAGGAAACTCGTCGCCAGGCCGCCCAGCAGCCAGGTGTACAGCCGGGTCATGGCGCGGGCCGGGTGACGGGCGCCGAACCACAGTCCGCCGGCCGCGCTGCCCAGCCCCCAGACCGCCAGCAGCAGGCCGGCCAGGCTCTGCGCGTCGGCGTCGGTGCGGGCGCTCGCGTACGCGGGGATGGTCACCGAGGCCGCGCCGAACGCCAGCCCGAGGCCCGCCACGCAGCACAGCAGCGCCGGGAAGCCCGGCACCCGTAGTGGGCCCAGCCCACGGGCGTGGGCGTGCCGGGGATGCGGTCGCCAGTTCCGCATGACCTGGCCGAGGGCGACGCCCGTGGTGCCGGCCAGGGTCGCCGCCGCCGCCCCGACCAGGGCCGCCGCCGCGTCGGCGACCAGCACGAACGCGGCCACCAGCAGCGGCCCGAGGACGAAGACCACCTCCATGACGGCGGTCTCGGCGGCCAGGGCGGTGCCGCGCAGGGCGTACCGGCCGCTGGCGACCGTGGTGAGCTGGTTCCACGCGCCCCGGATGGCGGCGGTCAGCGGCGGATACGTGGCGCCGGCCAGCCCCGCCGCGACGTAGACCAGGAGCAGTGAGTCGGCCCCGGCCCGGCTGGCGAGCAGCAGACCGAGCAGGGCGATCGGATGGGCGACCGCGGTGGTCAGCAGCACCGGGGTCGGGCCGATCCGGTCGGCGAGCCGCCCGACGACCGGGCTGCACGCCGCCCCCGACAGCGCGTACACCCCACCGGCGACGGCGGCCAGCGCGTAGCGTCCGGTGACCTCCTCGACCAGCAGCAGCAGCGCGAGCGGGGTCATGCCGACCCCGAGCCGGCCGACGACGCCGGTGACCAGCAGGACCGGCGCGCCGGGGATCCGCCAGACGGCCCGGTACCCGGCCTGGTAACGACGCGGTGCGGCCATCAGGTTCTCCTCGGGTACGCGCCGGCGGGCCGTCGTCGCCGGCACCTGCCCCGACCGGCTCCCCGCCCCTGTCTGCCCAACGAGCGGCAAGCCGGATCAGCGCCCTCCAGCGCCTACCGGGGGCTGCGCGCCGCGGGCCGAGGGGCCCGCGCGCCGAGGGGCCGCAGGGCCGCAGGGCCGCGCCAGATCGCCGAAACGGCGGTGTCCGCGTCTGGGGACACCGCCGTTTCAGGGATATTCAATTGATCACTGGCGGGGCAGGACCAGCGGGGCCGAGCGGCCGGCGCGGTGGGCGGTCAGCGCTGGAAATGGACCGGGCCGGTGTTCGCGGCGGCCATCCGCTCCAGGCGGCGTACCCGGTCCTCCATGCGGGGGTGGGTGGCGAAGAGCGCGGCGATCCCGCCCCCCTTCTTGAACGGGTTGTCGATCATCAGGTGAGCGGTGCTGGTGAGCTGCCCCTGGGCCGGCAACGGCCGACGCTGGGTACCCGTGTGGATCTTCCGCAGGGCGCTGGCCAGCGCCAGCGGGTCCCCGGTGAGCTGCGCGCCGGAGGCGTCCGCCTGGAACTCCCGGCTCCGGCTGATCGCCAACTGGATCACCGTGGCCGCGATCGGGCCGAGGATGATGGTCAACAGCAGCACGGCCGGGTTCGGGCCGTCCTCGTCGTTGCCGCCGAGCGGGATGAAGAAGGCGAGGTTCGCCAGCATGGTGATGATGCCGGCCAGGCCCGCCGCCACGCTGGAGATGAGAATATCCCGGTTGTAGACGTGCGACAGCTCGTGCCCGATCACTCCGCGCAACTCACGGTAGTCGAGGATCTCGGTGATGCCCTGGGTGACGCAGACCGCCGCGTTCTTCGGGTTGCGGCCGGTGGCGAAGGCGTTGGGCTGGGCGGTCGGGCTCACGTACAGCCTCGGCATCGGCTGCCGGGCCTCCGCCGCCAACTCCCGCACCATCCGGTACAGCTCGGGGAACTGTGCCTCGCTGACCGGTTGCGCCCGCATCGAGCGCAGGGCGAGCTTGTCCGAGTAGAAGTAGGTGACGCCGTTCATCAGCAACGACACGACGACGGCGACGACCAGGCCGCCACTGCCGCCGAACCAGTAGCCCACCGCCAGGATCAGTGAGGTGAGCAGGCCGAGCAGCGCGGCCGTCTTGAGACGGTTGTGGTGCACGATCACTCCTTCGGTGCCCGGATCGGCCCGGATCCCGCGCCGACATGTCGCCCACCGGGGTCCGTGCCCGGATCCGTGCGGGATCCGTCGACCGGTACAACACTCCGGTACCCGGTAACCGTCCCTCTCATGACTGTGAGTTACCTGGAAAGGGGACGGCAGACCGATCAGGTCAGGGCGAGCAGGAGTTGCGGGGCGAGGCCGAGGAGAACGGCGAGGGCGGTCGCGGCGGCCAGGGCGGTCACCACGACCCGACCCGGCCGGTCGGCGGCGGGCTGGCCGATGGCGGACCCGCCGATCGCGAGGCCGCCGGGCGCGGACCCGCCAGAGGCGGACCCGCTGGCGGCAGGATCGCTGGCGGCGGGCGTGCCGGTGGAGGGCACGTACAGGGTGGCGGCCACCCTGAGGTAGTAGGTCAGACCGAGCACCGCGTTCAGGGCCACCACCAGGGCCAGCCAGCCGGCCCCGCCGGTCAGCAGGGAACGCACCACGGTCACCTTGGCGAACAGCCCGGCCAGCCCCGGCGGCAGCCCGGCCAGGCCGATCAGGGCCAGCCCGAACGCCGCCCCCACCCAGCGCCGCCGCCGCGCCGCGCCCCGGTAGTCGTCGATCGCGCCGCCGTCCGCGCCGGCCGGGCGCAACGCCACCACGCCGGCGAACGCGGCGAACTCCAGCAGCACGAAGAACACCGCGTACGCGACGACGGCGGCGTACCCGGCGGCCCGGGCGTCCCCGGTGCGGCCGGCGGACAGCGCCAAAGCGCCCAGCGGGGCCAGGATGTAGCCGGCCTGCGCCACCGACGACCAGGCCAACAGCCGGACCATCCGGCGCTGCCGCAGCGCCACCAGGTTGCCGACGGTCATGGTGGCCACCGCGAGCAGGGCCAGTGTCGGGCCGGTCACGGTGGCCGGCAGGGCGTGCTGGACGACGGCTAGCAGCGCCACCACCCCGCCCAGCTTCGAGGCCGTCGACAGGTACGCGGCCACCGGCACCGGAGCGCCGTCGTACGTGGTCGGCGCCCAGGCGTGGAACGGCACCGCCGCCACCTTGAACGCCAGCCCGGCCAGCACCAGCGTCACCGCGACAGTGGTCAGCGGCAGGTCGAGCAGGGTGGACCCGTCGGTGAGGACGTCGCCCAGCGGGCGCAGGTGCAGCCGACCGGTGACCGCGTACAGCAGGGCCGCGCCGAGCAGGGTGACCGTGGTGGCCACCACGCTGACCACGAAGAAGGTGACCGCCGCCTCCGCCCCGGCCAGGCTGCCCCGACGCAGCCCGACCAGCACGTACAGCGGCAGGGTGAGCGTTTCCAGGGCGACGATCAGGGTGATCAGGTCGCCGGCCGCGGCGAGCACCACGCCGCCGGTCATCGAGCAGGCGAGGAGGAAGCAGTACTCCCCGGCCGGCGTCCGACCGGCCCGCAGCAGCGGCCCGGACAACGCCAGCACCCCGAGGGTGAGCAGGGCGAACACCACCCCGACCAGGCCGGCGCGGTCGTCGGCGACGTACGAGCAGCCGTCGTCGACGCAGAACGTGCCCCGGTCGTCGCCGGCCCCGACCAGCGCCGCGCCGAGCGCGGTGGCCGCCGCGCCGAGCGCCGCCACGGCCACCGTGACGCGCGGCCGGGCCACCAGCAGGTCGGCCAGGAGCACGAGTACGGCGGTCCCGGCGGCCAGGTACGCCGGGAGCAGCGCCACGTGGTCGACGGTCTGCACGAGACTCACGGGTGGATCACCTCCACGAGGGCGGCGACGGGCGACTCGGCGACGCCGAGCACCAGCGCCGGCACGAGCCCGACGGCCAGGGCGAGCAACGCCAGCGGCGCCCACACGACCCACTCCGGGACGGCGACACCTGCGGGAATGCCGACCACCGCCGGGCTGGGTCGGCCGTGGGTGACCCGACGCAGCAGGCGCAGCAGGTACGCGGCGGTGAGCGCCCCGCCCAGCGCCGCGAGCACGCCCAGCGTGGTCCACAGCGGCCCGCCGACCTCGATCGCGGCGACCACGGCGAACGCCTCGCCCCAGAAGCCGGCCAGGCCGGGCAGGCCGAGCGAGCCGATCGCGGCGAACGCGAGCAGCCCGGACAGTCGGGGCGCGGTCTCCCGCAGCCCGGACAGCTCGCCCAGCTCCCCGGTGTGGGTACGGTCCTTGATCGCCCCGGCCAGGAAGAACAGCAGACCGGTGAGGACGCCGTGGGCGACGTTGCCGATCAGCGCGGCCTGGATGCCGGTGGTGGTGAGGGTGGCCACGCCGAGCAGCACGAACCCCATGTGCCCGACGCTGGAGTACGCGATCAGCCGTTTCAGCTCGCTCTGGGCCAGGCAGACCAGTGAGCCGACGATGATCGCGGCGACGGCGAGCACGCCCAGCGCCGGCGCTGCCCAGCGGGCCCCTTCCGGGGCGACGCCGACGGCGACCCGGATCAGCCCGTACGTGCCCATCTTGAGCAGCACCCCGGCGAGGATCACGCTGCCGACGGTGGGCGCCTGGGTGTGCGCGGCGGGCAGCCAGGTGTGCAGCGGCCACAGTGGGCTCTTCACCGCGAACGCCAGCCCGAGCAGGACGAACGCGGCCATCTGGGCGCTCCGGGAGAGGCCGGCGCCGCCGGTCAGCGTGACGATGTCGGCGGTGCCGGCGGCGGAGACCACCACGTACACGCCGACCAGCAGCAGCACCGAGCCGGCCAGGGTGTAGAGGGCGAACTTCCGGGCCGCCGCCCGCGCGCCCGCCCGGTCCACCGGCCGGTACTCGGCGTGGCCGCGGGCGGGCGCGGCGTCGGCGGTGCCGCCCCAGCCGGCGATGACCGCGTACATGGGGAGCAGGACGACCTCGAAGAAGAGGAAGAACAGCACCAGGTCGAGGGCGAGGAAGGTGCCCAGGATGCCGACCTCGATCACCAGCAGCAACGCGACCAGGGCGCCGCCGCGCCCGCCGGCGGGTTCCCGCCACAGCGTGTACCCGCAACAGAGCAGGGTGAGCAGGGCGGTCAGCACGACCAGCGGGTACGAGATGCCGTCCACGCCGAGGTGGAAGCGCAGGTCCAGGGCGGGGGTCCAGGCCAGGTCGACCTGGTGCCAGGGTCGTACCGCGGGTTCGGTGACGGTGTACGCCGTCCACGAGCCGTCGCCGGTGGCCAGGGGCAGCGTGGCGAGCAGGGTGATCGCGGCGACGACCACGCCCACCAGTCGGGCCGGGTCGCGGGGCAGCGCGGCGACCACGGCCGCGCCGAGCGCCGGCACCGCCAGCACCGCGACCAGCAGGAACTGACCGAACGTCATGCCACACCCCCGAGCGGCTCGCCCCGGCGGACCGGACCCGCGTCGGCCCGGCTGGCGGCCGCCTGCCCGGTCCCGCGCCCGGGCCTCATCGGACGCCCCCGAGGACGGCGGCGGCGAGGCCGATCAGCAGCGCGCCGGCCAGCACCGCCACGGCGGCCCGGGGCAGGGCCGCCCGGTGCAGGGCGGCCAGCCCGCCGCCGAGCCCACGCGCGGCCCGTCCGCTGCCCTCGACCGCCCCGTCCACCACCTGCTCGTCGGCGGTACGGGCCAGTCGGGCCAGGCCGACGACCGGGCGTACCACCAGGGCGCGTTGGACGTCGTCGAGCCGGAACGCGGACGCGAACACGGGCCGCAGCGGACCCAGCGTGGCCGCCGGGTCGACGGTCGGGTCCCGCCGCCACCGCCACCAGGCCAGCCCCGCCCCGAGCGCCAGCAACGCCAGCGGCGGCAGCAGCTCCGGCCCGAGGTGGACCAGCTCACCGCCCGACGGGGCGGCCAGCTCACCGCCCGACGGGGCAGCCAGGTCACCGCCCGTCTGGGCGGCCAGCCGGTCGGTGAACGCCGGCTGGAAGGCGGCCAGGCCGAGCAGGGCGGCGGGCACGGCGAGCAGCAGGATCGGCCAGCGCATCAGGGCCGGCGGGTCGTGCGGGTGGGCCAGCTCGGCGCGGCGGGGGCCGAGGAACGTGCGCAGCAGCAGCCGGGTGGCGTACCAGGCGGTGACGGCGACGCCGAGCAGCCCGGCCAACCACACCAGCCAGCCCACCCAGGCGGGGGTCGGGCCGGCGTCGTGCAGCGCCGCCTCCTGCGCGGCGGCGAGCACGCTCTCCTTGCTGAAGAAACCGGACAGCGGCGGCAGCCCGGCCAGCGCGCCCAGCCCGACGACGGTGCACCAGAAGGTGACCGGCAGGTCGCGGCGCAGCCCGCCCATGCCGGACATCAGCGTGGTGCCGACGGTGTGGATGACCGCGCCGGCGGCCAGGAACAGCAGCGCCTTGAACGCGGCGTGGGTGAGCAGGTGGAACAGCGCCGCCGAGGGCGCGCCGACGGCCAGCGCCCCGGTCAGGTACCCGAGCTGGGAGACGGTGGACCAGGCGAGGACCCGTTTCAGGTCGTCCTGGGCGGTGGCGGCGAACGCGCCGAGCAGCAGGGTGACCGAGGCGGTCACGCCGAGCACGGTCAGCGTGACCGGGGCCGCCTCGAACAGCGGGTACAGCCGGGTGACCGCGTACACCCCGGCGGCGACCATCGTGGCGGCGTGGATCAGCGCGGAGATCGGGGTGGGGCCGGCCATCGCGTCCGGCAGCCAGGTGTGCAGCGGGAACTGGGCGCTCTTGCCGGCCACCCCGGCGAGCAGCAGCAGGCCGGCGGCGGTGAGCGTGCCGGTGGCGTGGTCGTGGGCGAGCACGTCGGCGATCCGGAAGCTGCCGGCGCTGACCCCGAGCAGCGCGATGCCGAGCAGGAATCCGACGTCACCCACCCGGGTGACCAGGAACGCCTTCGTCGCGGCGGCCGGGGCTTCGGGCAGCCGCCGGTCGTGGGCGATGAGCAGGTACGAGCAGACGCCCATCACCTCCCAGCCGACCAGCAGCAGGATCAGGTCCCCGGAGACCACCACCAGCAGCATCGCCGCGGTGAACAGGCTGATCTGCGCCGCGTACGGCGGGTAGCGGTGGTCGACGTCGACGTCGTCGTGCGGGCCGCGCCGCAGGTAGGCGACCGAGTAGACCTGCACGGCCAGGGCGACCGCGGTCACCGCGACGGCCACCGGCGCCGCCGCGCCGTCGAGCCGGACGCCGAGGGTGACCCGCAGCTCGCCGAGCATGATCCAGGTGCGGGCGGTCTCGGTCGGCGCGTCCACGGTGACCAGCAGCGCCACCGCGAGCAGCAGCGCCCCGGCCGCCCCGGCCACGCCGAGCCCGATCGCGGCCCGCCGCGCGCCTTCCCCGGGGGCGCGGCCGTCACCCCCGCCCCGGGCCGCGTCGCTGCCGGCGCGGCCTCGCGGGGACGGCGCGAGCAGCAACCCGGTCAACCCCGCCACCAGCGGTACGGCCGGCAGCAGCGCGCCGAGCGTCTGGGCGCGGTTCACCGGGCGACCTCCTCGGCGGGCGTCCCGGCGTCGTCGGCGCGTTCGGTCAACGGCACCTCGTCCACGGTCACGCTGGCCCGCAGCCGGTAGAGCTGGAGCACGATGGCCAGCCCCACCCCGATCTCGGCGGCGGCCAGCACGATCACGAACAGCGCGAACACCTGACCGCCGTGCGGCAGGGTGGCCCGGACCGTCGTGTCGGCGGTGACCAGGATCAGGTTGACCGCGTTCAGCATCAGCTCGACGGCCATCAGCACCAGCACGGCGTTGCGCCGCCGCAGCACGCCGTACCCGCCGAGGCCGAACAGCAGGGCGGCGGTGACGTACGGGATGACCGGCCTCACCTGACGGCTCCCCGGTCGTCGGGGCGCGCGCCGATCTCGGGGCGGCTGATCACGATCGCGCCGACCAGCGCGGACAGCAGCAGGACGGAGAGCACCTCGAACGGCAGCACCCAGCGCGCGAAGACCTCGACGCCGAGGCGTTCGGCGGTGCCCGCCTCGGGCAGCTCCACGGTCGACCAGCGGTACGCGTCGACCAGCAGGGCGGCCAGGCCCAGCCCGGCGCCGCCGCCGATCAGGGCGGCCGGCCAGCCGGGGCGGTCCAGGTCGTCGGAGGCCCCGATCGGGGCGCGGGTCAGCATCACCGCGAACAGCAGCAGCACCACCACCGCGCCGACGTAGATCAGCACCTGCACCCAGGCGACCAGCTCGGCGGTAAGGACGAGGTACAGCCCGGCCAGCGCGCCGAGGCAGACCACCAGGTACAGCCCGGCCCGGACCAGGTGCCGGGTGGTCACCACCAGCGCGCCCGCGCCGACCGTCACCGCGCCGAGCGCGAGCAGCAGCACGTCCGCGCCGGTCACCGCGCCGTCCCCTCCCCGGTCGGGGCGTCGGGGCGCACCGGAGCGGCGGTCGGCCGGGCGGCGGGCCCGGACGCGGCGGCGGCCTTGCGGGCGGCGGTGGTCTCCTCCTTGGCCGGCTCGCCGTTGGGGTCGTGCGCGGGCGGCGGCGGTACGGTCGCCATCCACTCCCCCAGGTGCTCCTTGTCGTGCAGCAGGTCCTTGATGTCGTACTCGGCGTACTCGAACTCGGGCGACCAGTAGAGCGCGTCGAACGGGCAGACCTCGACGCAGATGCCGCAGTACATGCAGAGCGAGAAGTCGATGTCGAACCGGTCGAGCACGTTGCGCTGCCGGGGGCGGGCCGCGCCGGGCACGGCCACCTCCTCCTTGTGCGAGTCGATGTAGATGCACCAGTCGGGGCACTCGCGGGCGCACAGCATGCAGACCGTGCAGTTCTCCGCCAGCAGGGCGATCACCCCCCGGGAGCGCGGTGGCAGCTCGGGGGCCACGTCCGGGTACTGCTGGGTGTGCGTACGGCGGGTCATCGTCCTCAACGTGACCGCCAGTCCCTTCACCAGGCCGCTCCCCGGCACCCCCTCGTCGCTCATGCCGTTCATCCTGCCCGGTTCCCCCGGCGCGCGCGACCACCACCCCGCACTTGCCGGCGGTACGGTGGACGACGGGGAGAACGATGCCGATCGCCCGGATCACCCCCCGGCGCCGCTGACCGGGGCAGCGCCCCGACCCGGAATCACCCTCACGGCCCGGCGCGCGGACACCGATGATGTCCAGCGCCAACGCCGGTGACTCTCCGTGTCAACATCCTCGGCGATGGCGCTCGTGTGCGGTGAGTGACTTCTCCGCGACCAAGAGACGCCGCGCTACGCCCTTTGCTCTGCACCCGGATACGCGACACCGCCGCGAGCAGGGGGAATGTTCAGGACTGGTTGTCACCCGGGAGCGACTCCCGACCACCGAGGGCGACCGTCGCATATCTGGGTGCAGAGCAAAGCACGCGCGAGGGTGGGGAGCACGTCGCCCGACGTCACTGCGGGTAGTGAGAGCGGCACGGGTTCGCTCCCCCAGATGCTGACGGGCAGTCGGTCGGCAGCGAAGCCGTACGTGACGCGGGCGGCGGACGGTGGCCGGCGGCGTGGGCCCGCGGGTCGTCGTCGCCGCCCCACCTGGGGAGCAACCGCCGCGACCCACCGGGCCGGCGGGCCGCCGATCGGCAATGATGGGACGGGCGGGGGGATCGGGCAGGGCGCGAGGGGGCGACGTGAGCGACGAGATTCTGGAACGCACCGGCGGAAAGTACGTCGAGCCGGGCGGCGAGTTCACCCGGGACCAGCGGTACATCGCCACCCGGATCACGGCCGACGGGCGGGACGGCTGGCCGGTGGAGCCCGGCCGGTACCGGCTGGCGGTGAGCCGGGCCTGCCCCTGGGCGAACCGGCTGATCATCGTACGGCGACTGCTCGGGCTGGAGGACGCCATCTCGATGGCGGTGGCCGGGCCCACCCACGACAAGCGGAGCTGGACGTTCGACCTGGACCCGGACGGCCGCGACCCGGTGCTGGGCATCGAACGGCTGGCCGAGGCGTACTTCCGGCGCTTCCCCGGCTACGAGCGGGGCATCACCGTGCCGGCGCTGGTGGACGTGCCGAGCGGCCAGGTGGTCACCAACGACTACGCGCAGATGAGCCTGGACCTGTCCACCGAGTGGACCGCGTACCACCGCGACGGCGCGCCGGAGCTGTACCCGGAGCCGCTGCGCGCGGAGATCGACGAGGTCAACGCGGCGGTCTTCGCCGACGTGAACAACGGCGTCTACCGGTGCGGCTTCGCCGGCAGCCAGGACGCGTACGAGAGGTCGTACCGCCGGCTCTTCGACCGGCTGGACTGGTTGAGCGAGCGGCTGGCCGACCAGCGGTACCTGGTCGGTGACACCGTCACCGAGGCCGACGTACGGCTGTTCACCACGCTGGTCCGGTTCGATCCGGTCTACCACGGCCACTTCAAGTGCAACCGGCAGAAGCTGGCCGAGATGCCGGTGCTGTGGGCGTACGCGCGGGACCTGTTCCAGACCCCGGGCTTCGGCGACACCATCGACTTCGACCACATCAAGCGGCACTACTACGAGGTGCACCGGGACATCAACCCGACCGGGGTGGTCCCGGTCGGGCCGGATCTGGCGAACTGGCTCACCCCGCACGGCCGGGAGGCCCTGGGCGGCCGGCCGTTCGGCGACGGCACTCCCCCGCCGCCCCCGCCGCCGGCCGAACGGGTCGAGCCGGCCCACACCCCGCTGGGCTGAGGCGCGTACCACCCCGCCGCGCCCAGAGCCCCCCGCGCCCCAGCCCGCTGGGGTGAGTCCCGCACCGCGCCGACAGGTGGTCGCCTCGACGGCCCGCCCACCCGGGAGTTCCGGGGTGGGCGGGCCGTCCGGTGACAACGGACACACCCGAACACATCGACGTTCTTCGTTGCGTAACACGACATTCAATTGAAAATGATCGACTTAGGGGGTTCCTCGTCCGGCCGACGCGCCGACGTCGAACCGTACGGTCCACAATGGACTACCCCTGAGGAGGGTCGAACCTTGCGCAAGCTGGGTGGCAGAACGGTACGCCTCGGCGTACTCACCGGAATGCTCACCGGCGCGTTGGTCGCCGCCGTCTCCGGTCCGGTGGCGGCGGCCCCGGACCCGGCGCCCGGCCGGGCCGCGCCCGCCCCGCTGCGGGCCGGCGGCCCGGAGTACGCGCCGGACCGGTACGTCGTGGTGCTCTCCGCGCCGCAGGCCGACGCCGACCGCGTCGCCCGGACCGCCCGCACCGACCGCGCCGCCGCGCTCGCCGAACGGGCCGGCGGCACCGTGCTCAACCGTTACCGGCACGTGCTCGACGGGTACGCGGCCCACCTGCCCCCGGCCGCCCTGGCCGCGGTGCGCAACGACCCCGCCGTGGCGTACGTCGAGCGGGACACCCGGATCCGGGGCGGCCTGACCAGCACCGGCGGAGTGTCGATCCAGGCCACCCAGCCGAACCCGCCGTCCTGGGGGCTGGACCGGATCGACCAGCACTACCTGCCGTTGAACAACAGCTTCGGGTACACCTCGGCCGGCGCCGGCGTCACCGTGTACGTGGTCGACTCGGGCATCCGGGCCAGCCACGTCGACTTCGGCGGCCGGGCCAGCGGGGTCTACGACGCCGTCGGCGACGGCAACGGCACCAACGACTGCCACGGGCACGGCACGCACGTGGCCGGCACCGTAGGCGGCGCGACGTACGGCGTGGCCAAGTCGGTGACCATCAAGGCCGTCCGGGTCCTCAAGTGCGACAACTCCGGCTGGACCACGGACCTGATCGAGGGCGTCGACTGGATCGCCGGGAACCACGACCCGGTCTCGGTGGCGAACTTCAGCCTCCAGGGCTACGGCACCGCCCCGAACACCGCCGTGGAAAACATGATCAACACGGGTGTGTACCCGGTCTTCATCGCCAACAACTTCAACACCGACGCCTGCACGAACGGCCCCCGGTCCAGCCGGGGCGTCACCGTCGCGGCCACCGACAGCACCGACAACCGGGCCTCGTTCTCCAGCTACGGCACGTGCGTCGACATCTTCGCCCCGGGGGTGAACATCACCTCCGCCGGCATCGCCTCGAACACCGCCTCCGCATCGGGCTGGTCGGGCACCTCGATGGCGGCCCCGCACGTCAGCGGCTGGCTGGCGCGTTACCGGCAGCAGAACCCCACCCACTCGCTGGCCACGGTCAAGAGCGCGCTGATCAGCGCGGCCACCACCGGCGTGGTGATCAACCCGGGCCCCGGCTCGCCGAACCGCCTGCTCTACCGCTCCCCCACCCAGTAACCCTCCCCGCGACCGACCCCACGACCGGCCCCGCCTGACATGATCCACTCCGTTTCGGCGATAACGCGCCGTCGACCCCGACGGTCACACCCTTATCGGCGAGACGGAGTGGATCAAGGCGGGCCAGCAGGCCACGCGGACCGGGCCAGCAGGCCACGGGACGGGTCAGCAGGCGAGCGGACGGGGTCAGAAGGCCACGCGGACGGCGGCGGTGAGCACGAGTTGGCCGAGGGCGGCGGGGACCAGGACCAGCCAGCAGAGCCGCTGGAGCTGGTCCTCCCGCAGCCGCGGATAGGACACCCGGAGCCAGATGATCACGAACGAGACGGCGAACACCTTCAGCAGCGTCCAGAGCCACCCGAGCTGGGCGTCGGCGAACGGGCCCTGCCAGCCGCCGAGGAACAGCACGGTGGTCAGCGCGGCGATCACCACGATGCCTACGTACTCGGCGAGCAGGAAGAACGCGAACCGCAGACCGGTGTACTCGGTCATGTACCCGAAGACCAGCTCCGAGTCGGCCACCGGCATGTCGAACGGCGGACGCCGGATCTCGGCCAACCCGGCCAGGAAGAACACCACCATCGCCGGGGCCTGCCAGAGCAGCCACCAGGGCCGCCACGCCTCGACGATGCCGGACAGGCTGAGCGTGCCGGCCGCCATCGCCACCGAGGCGGCGGCCAGCACCAGCGGCAGCTCGTAGCCGAGCAGTTGGGCCGCCCCGCGCAGCCCACCGAGGAGGCTGTACTTGTTGGCCGACGCCCAGGCCGACATGAGCACCGCCACCACGCCGACCCCGACCACCGCCAGGACGAAGAACAGGCCGATGTCCAGCGGCTGCCCGACCAGGTCACCGGGGCCGAGCGGGATCACCAGCAGGGCGAGCAGGTACGGCACCAGCGCCACCGCCGGGGCCAGCCGGAACACCGGCCGGTCCGCCGCACGTGGGGTGACGTCCTCCTTCTGCACGAACTTCACGCCGTCGGCGATGAGCTGCGCCCAGCCGTGGAACCCGCCCGCGTACATCGGGCCGAGCCGGCCCTGCATGTGCGCCATCACCTTGTGCTCGACCTGCCCGACGAGCAACGGCAGCGTCAGGAACGCGACGAGCACCCCGCCCACCCGCAGGGTCAGCTCCAACCAGAGCGGCATCAGGCCGTACCCCCGTCGTCGTCAGCGGCGGGCCGCGCCGCCGGCGGATCCCCGGCAGCCGGCGGGTCCGGCACGGCCGGCGTCGAGCGGTCCGGCGCGGACGACGGGCCCGACGCGGACGACGGGCCCGGCTGGTCCTGGGGGGCCGGCATCGACGGGTCCGGCGCGGCCGTCGCGGGCCAGCGGGCCGGGCGGGGCGCGCGGGCCGGGCGGGCCGGGACGCCGCCGCGCGGGCCCTCGCCCACGCCGGCCGCGCCGGCCGGGGTGGGCACCACGCCCCACTCGCCCGGGGCGGGCACGCCCGGAGGTCGGATCGGCCGGCGACCGCCGCCCGCCTCCGACTCGCCCGGCTCCTTCGCGCCCGGCCAGGGCTTCGCCACCCGGGAGGCGAGCACGAACTCCTTGCGCAGCGGATGCCCCTCGAACTCGGGCGGCAGCAGCAACGGCCGAAGGTCGTCGTGCCCGGCGAAGGTGATACCGAACATCTCGTACGTCTCACGCTCGTGCCAGGCCGCGCCCGGATAGACGGCCACCACCGACGCCAGCTCGGCCCGGTCCCGGGGCACCCGGGTCCGCAGCAGCAGCCCGTGCCGGTGGACCGTCGACCAGAGGTGCGCCACCACGTCGAAGCCGGCGTCCAACTCGTCGACGGCCGACAGCCAGTCGAAGAAGTCGAGGCCCAACCCGGCGTCGTCGCGGGCGGCCCGGAGCGCGTCCGCCCAGCGGGCGACCGGCACGTCCACGGTCGCGCGCGCGTACCCCTGCCCGCCGGACGTCGTCGCCACCGCCGCGTCGTCCGCGACCAGCTCGACCAGTCGCCGCCCCACCTCCGCCGCCTCCATGTCCCCGATCCTAGGGCCCACCCGGCCCTCCGAACCCGCCCGCGGTCCCGTCCCCGCCCACCGGACCCCACGCCACCGCCCCCGCCGTACGGCCGCGCCCACGCCGCCACCGCCGAGTCATGATCATCCGGGACAAGCGGGTGTGGACGCCGGTGGCGGCGGGGACGATCAGGAGATGCGAGCGATAACGGTGACGGCGGGAGTGGCGGACACACTGCGGCTGGACGACGGGTGGCCGGAGCCGCGCCCCGAGGAGGGCGCGATCCTGGTCGAGTCGCTGGCCGTGGGGATCTGCGGCACCGACCACGAGATCGTCGCCGGGGAGTACGGCCAGCCGCCGCCCGGCACCGACACGCTGGTCGTCGGGCACGAGTCGTTGGGCCGGGTGCTGGAGGACCCGACCGGCACGCTCCGCCCCGGTGACCTGGTGGCCGGCATCGTCCGGCATCCGGACCCGGTGCCGTGCGTCAACTGCGCGGTCGACGAGTGGGACATGTGCCGCAACGGCCGCTACACCGAGCACGGCATCAAGGAGCTGCCCGGTTTCGCCCGGGACCGGTGGCGGGTGCCGCCCCCGTTCGCCGTCGGCCTGGATCCCGGCCTGGCCGAGGTGGGGGTGCTGCTCGAACCGGCGAGCGTGGTCGCGAAGGCGTGGGAGCACATCGAACGGATCGGGCAGCGCGCCGAGTGGCAGCCGAAGACCGTGCTGGTCACCGGGGCCGGGCCGATCGGCCTGCTCGCCGCGCTGCTGGCCAGCCAGCGCGGGCTGACCGTGCACGTGCTGGACCGGACGACCAGCGGGCCGAAGCCGGCGCTGGTGGCGGCGCTCGGGGCGACGTACCACACCGGCCCGGTCGCCGAGCTGGAGGTCGAGCCGGACATCACCCTGGAGTGCACCGGCGCGCCGAACGTGGTGCTGGACGTGATGTGCAAGGCCGGCCACAACGGCATCATCTGCCTCACCGGCGTCTCCAGCGGCGGACGCACCATCGACTTCGACGCCGGGGCGCTGAACCGCACCCTGGTGCTGGAGAACAACGTCGTGTTCGGCTCGGTGAACGCCAACCGGCGGCACTGGCAACTGGCCGCCGCCGCGCTCGGCCGGGCCGACCCGGAGTGGCTGGCCGGCCTGATCACCCGCCGGCTGCCGGTGGAGGCGTACGAGCAGGCGTACACCCCCACCGCCGACGACATCAAGGTGGTGCTGGACTTCACCCGCTGAGCCGACCTCAGAGGCCGGGGAGCTGGCCGTTACGGAACAGGTCGACGAAGAGCTGGTGGTCCTGGCGGGCCTGGAGGCCGTACGCGTGGGCGAACTCCACCAGGTACGTCACGAAGCCGTCCCGGTCGGCGTCCACCGCCGCCACGATCGCCTCCTCGGTCGAGTAGTCGACCAGGTCGTGGCTGGACTCGTCGTCGGCCACCGAGTGCATCCGGGCCACCGCCCGACCCAGGTCGGCGATCACCCCGGCCAGCTCCTCCGGCTCGTTGACGTCGGCCCAGTCCAGGTCGGCCGCGTACGGGGAGACCTCGGCGACGAGCTGGCCCACCCCGTCCAGCTCGGTGAAGCCCAGCCACGGGTCGGCGTGCGCCTGCAACGCCCGCTGCGACTCGGCCGTACGGTGACCCTGGTGTTTGAAGTAGCCACGGACCCGCTCGTCGTCGACGTGCCGGGCCACCGCGGGCACCTGGGCCTGCTTCATGTAGATGATGACGTCGTTCTCCAGGGCCTGGGTGTGCCCCTCCAGCAGCAGGTTGTACGACGGCAGCCCGGCCGAGCCGATGCCCACGCCCTTGCGCAGCACCACGTCCTTGACCTGCGCGGCGACCGGCCGCAGCCCGGAGGCCGACGGCGGCAGCGTCTCCAGGTAGCCGCCGAACGCCGCGCACACCGCCGCCCGGGTGTCGGCGTCCACCTCGTAGACCCCGTCGCCGAGGGAGAACCGCCGCTCGTAGTTGTCGACGGTGGTCTGCGCGGCGAGCAGGTCGACCCGGGTGTTCAGCCGGGCCTGCTGGAGCACCCGGCGCAGCACCCCGTCGGCGTTGTCCAGGGTGATCGAGCCGATCGCGTCGTCCCCGCCGTGGGCGATGGCGCTCAGCTCGGCCAGGTACGACTCGGCGAACGTGGTCACCAGGTCGCTGATCACCTGGTCGGAGAGTGCCTTGGCGTACCCGATCAGCGCGACGCTCGCCACGAACCGCTTAAGGTCCCAGGAGAACGGTCCGACGTACGCCTCGTCGAAGTCGTTGACGTTGAACACGAGCTGCCCGGAGGCGTTCATGTAGGTGCCGAAGTTCTCCGCGTGCAGGTCGCCGTGGATCCACACCCGGCTGGTCCGCTCGTCGAGGAACCGGTCGTCGGCGTACTCGCCGCGCTGGTCGGCGTAGAACAGGGCGGCGCTGCCCCGGTAGAAGGCGAACGGGGAGGCCGCCATCTTGCGGAACTTGCGCCGGAAGGCCGCCGGATCGAGGGCCATCGACGCGCCGAACTCGGCGATGAGCACGTCGACGATGTGAGCGGACCGGCGGTCCACGGTCTGGGTCATGGCCGCTCAGGTTAGCCCCCGTCCACCACCCTCCCCGGCTGCCCCCGCGCGTGCGCCCAGCCGACGAACCGTTCGCCGAGCAGCCGCAGCTTCGCCGGTGGGCACGGCCAGGCGATCCCGCAGGCCCGGCACCGCCAGGTCGTGCCCCGGGCCGGCTGGCGGACCGCCGGCCCGGGGCACACGAGCACCGCCGCCACCACGACCGCCACGTCCGCCGATGCCGAGGAGCCATCGGTACGGGTCTGAGCACACGTCGGAAGGCCTCCTGCGGGGCCGGCGCCATGCGGTGGAGCGCCTGTCGAGCTGCCCCGGATATGGGGCAGCGGCAATGGACCGAACAATCCAGGCATATCCCCGAAAGGGCGAACGGCTCGATCGGGTCTGTACGGGGAGCCGGGAGATCGCAGACGACCGTCGGAAAGATCCGGCAGGGCGGAGGGTGGGCGCACGGACGGGGCAGCTCGACAGGCAAACCGAAGGTGTACCCCGCGCTGACCGGGCAGCGTGGGTCGCCGCGTCGAGAGCAACGGGTGACCGCCCCGCGGCCTCAAGGCGGGCGCGGGAGCCCTGACGGGCGTCCTGCGACAGCCACGCCAGCAGGAAAGTCGCGCAGCTCGTCAAGACCGACGAGCTGGTCAGGGGGCGTTCGGGGGGCGTACCGGTGGGGCGGTGAGAGACTCGACCGGGCGGGGCGGCGCGGCGGTCGGCGCGTCGGCCGGGGAGGCCAGCGGGTCCGGACGGGGCACGCCGCCGATGCCGGACCGCTCGGCGGCGATCTTCTCCTGGAGGCGCAGGATGCCGTGCAGCAGCGCCTCCGGGCGGGGCGGGCAGCCGGGCACGTAGACGTCGACCGGGATGAGCTGGTCGACGCCCTTGGTCACCGAGTAGGAGTCCCAGTACGGGCCGCCGCAGTTGGAGCAGGCCCCGAAGGAGATCACGTACTTCGGCTCGGGCATCTGGTCGTACAGCCGCTTGATCGCCGGGGCCATCTTGTCGGTGACCGTGCCGGAGACGACCATCAGGTCGGCCTGGCGGGGGCCGTGCGCGAACGGGATCACGCCGAGCCGGATGAAGTCGTGCCGGCCCATGCTGGTGGCGATGAACTCGATCGCGCAGCAGGCCAGCCCGAAGTTGAACACCCAGAGCGAGTAGCGGCGACCCCAGTTGAGCACGAACCGGATCGGCTCACCGAGCACTGCCGGCAACTGCACCTCGGCCCTCCTCCACTGTCCCCGAGTTGACAGTCAACCACAGCGGCCGGCGGGGCGAACGGCGCAACCTGTTCCGGCGACGGCACGGGTGACCGGTGTGACCGCGACGGCCGGCCGGTGTCGGTTTTCCGGCAGTGGCGGGGCGCAACGATCCCGGCAGATCCACACGTGTGATGTCCGGACGCGCCATCCGGGCGCGCACGGGGACAGGAGAAAGACCGATGAACGCAAACGTCATCCGGCGTCGGAGTCTGGCGGTCGGGGTCGCCGCCGCGCTGACCGTACCGATCGCCCCGACCGTGGCCGGCGCCGCCACCGGCCCGACGGGCGCCCCGGGCGCCACCGGCGGCGGGGTCACCGTCGACGTCGGCCGGCTCGTGCTGGACCCGACGTCCCGGGGCTACCAGGGTCAGGTGACCATCACGGTCAGCAACGGCAGCGCGAAGGCCGTCAGCCACGTGCGGGTCACCGAGCCGGTGGCCGGGTCGTGGCAGGGCACCCTGACCGACGAGCTCTGCATGACCACGGGCCCCGTCGAGTACCGCCGCTCGTTCGACTGCGCGGTCCACGTCCCGCCCGGTCAGAGCCAACGGCTCACCGCCCGGTTCGAGGTGCTGACCGCGCCGCAGCCGTACCCGATGTACGCGACCGGCGGCCAGGTGGGCGTCAAGCTGGGCCACTCCGCGCCGGTGACCGCGCGGCAGGACTTCCGCACCCTGTTCCGGTCCACCTCGGGCAGCTCCGACGGCGTCCGCCCGTACCGGCAGGACACCACCGGGGACGCGGGCATCGTCACCCCGCCCGAGGTGCTGCTGACCCGGGAGGCCGACGGCCGCTTCACCGGCTGGATGCGGGTCTCCGCCCGCTGGGACAGCGACGCCCCGCACAGCTCGCTGGAGGTGCGCTCGGCCCTGCCGGACGGCATGGACATCGTCGACATGGACCCGGTGGACCTGCCGGTCTTCGCGACCTACTTCGTGGTGCCCGGTGGGCGGCTGGCCGAGGGTGAGGAGCGCTCCTTCCGGATCAGGTTGACCGCTCCGGCGGGCAGCCCGGTGGGGACGCTCGGCACCGGCGTCTTCACCGTGTCGAGTCACTACGAGGGCGGCGACGTCCCCGACCGTGACCCGGCGGACGACACCGCCTCGTTCACGGTGGTCACCGCCGAGGCGTGACCCCGGCCGGCCCCCGCGCCGGGGCCAGGGGCAGGGTCGGCGGGCGTACGTGCGGCTCGGGGGCGCATGTCCGTCCGCCGACCCCGTGGCCGGGAACCCGGTCGGCGGGTCAGTAAACGGGACGTTGGAGCAGGCTGACGAACTCGACGAGCAGCCGTTCCCGCAGGGCCGGCGGCGCGGCGTCGAGCAGCGTGTTCACCGGGGCCATCCGGTCCGGCAGGCCGACGCCGCCGGTCAGTCCGAGGCCGGCGGCCAGCCCGGTGACCAGCTCCGGGGTGAGCGCCTCCGGAGGCAGCGACGACGCCAACGCCAGCAGCTCGTCCGGCAGCTTCACCGGGCCGGCGGCGCGGGCCGCCGCCACCGCGTCGGCCAGGTCCGTGCCGAAGCCGGCGGCCTGCGGGGCCACCGAGGCGGTCACGGTCAGGTGGACGCTGGCCGGCAGGTCGGCGTACGCCATCTGGGGTTGGGTGTGCCAGCCCCGCGCGGTCAGCTCGTCGACCAGCGTGAACAGGTCCAGGTCGGGGTCGTCGGCGGCGAAGCAGACCACCGTGGACTCCGGCTCGGCCAGCAGCCGCAGCCCGTCCACGCCCCGGACGGCGTCGGCCAGCCGGTCGACCGCCTCCAGCGTGCGGCCGGCCAGCTCCAGGTAGCCGGCGTCGCCGAGGTGCCGCAGGGTGGCGTACGCGGCGGCGATCGGCCCGCCCGAACGGGTCGACGCGACCACCGGGTTGATCATGGCGTAGCCGGGCCAGTCGGCGTACGCGAAGTACTGCGGGGCACGCAGCGCCGGATCCCGGTGCAGCAGCACCGACACGCCCTTCGGGGCGTACGCGTACTTGTGCAGGTCCACCGAGATCGAGGTGACCCCGTCGACGGAGAAGTCGAACGCCGGCACCGGCCGCCCGAGCCGCCGCAGGTACGGCAGGGTCCAGCCGCCGAAGCAGGCGTCCACGTGGCACCGCACGCCGGCGCGGGCGGCCACCGCCGCGATCTCCTCGACCGGGTCGACGACCCCGTGCGCGTACGACGGGGCGGAGCAGACCACCAGCACGGTCTCCGGTCGGATCGCGGCGGCCACGGCGGCGACCGCCGGACGCAGCGTGACCTTGTCGACGGGCACCGGATCGAGCGCCACCCGCAGGTAGTGCGCCGCCTTCGCGAACGCCGCGTGCGCGCTGACCGGCACCACCATCCGCGGCTCGGCGATCTCCGGGTGGGCGTCCCGGGCGGCCTTCACGGCCAGGATCAGCGACTCGGTGCCGCCGCCGGTCACGCTGCCGACCGCCTCCGGGGCGCCGCCGCCCGGCCCGCCGCCGAGCAGCGTCGCCGCCGCCCCGACGAGCGCGTTCTCCATCGCCAGCAGGGACGGGAACGCGGTCGGGTCGAGCCCGTTGACGTGCGCGCTCAACCCGTGGGCCGCGCCGGCCAGCTCGTCCAGGCCGGGCACGGCCGGGTCGTAGACGTACGCGAAGAGGCGTCCGCCGTGGGTGGGGCGGTCGGCGGCGCGCAGCGCCCGGATCTCGGCGAGCGCCTGCTCGGCGGGCACCCCCACCGCCGGCAGCGCGGGCGGCGGCCCGGCTGCGGCCGTACCCGGACCGTCGCTCGACGGGCCCGGACCGGTCGGCTCCGCGTGGTCGCTCATCAGATGATCACGTCCTTCGGTACGGGGTCGGTGGGCGGCCCGGCGGGGGCCGGCCCGTCGGTGGGCTGTCGGACGGCGGCGAGCCGGGCGGCGGTCAGGTCGTAGCGGCGCAGCAGGAGCACCACCGGGCCGACCAGCAGCGCCGGCAGCACGGTGAAGCCGAGCAGCACGCCGAGGCGGGCCGAGTCGGACTGCGCCGCCGCCGAGCCGGTCGCCGAGGAGGCGTACCCGGAGACCTGGAGCACCAGCCCGTAGATGCCCGGCCCGAGAGCCAGCCCGAAGGTCTCCCCCGCCGTCCACACTCCGGTGAACACCCCCGCCTGGCGACGGCCGGTGCGCGCGGTGTCGTACGCGATGCAGTCCGGCAGCATGGCCAACGCGAACACCTGCTGCCCGGCGTAGCCGCAGCCGACCAGGGCGACCAGCAGGTAGACCGCCACCGCCGGCAGCACGGGCGCGGCGACCAGCCCGGCCGCGCCGAGCGCGAACAGCGCCGAGGCGACGACCAGCCCGGCCCGTTTGCCCAGCTTGCGGCCCAGCCTGGTCCACACCGGCATGACCAGCAGGGCCGGGCCGACGAAGCAGGCGAACAGCACGGTCGGCCCGGTCTCCGGCGCGGCCATGATCTGATCGGCGAAGTAGTTGACGCCGGCCAGGATGGTCGCCACCCCGGCGGACTGCACCACGAAGCAGATCAGCAGCACCCGGAACGGGCGGTTGCCGGCGGCCACCGCGAGCTGGGCGCGCAGGCTCGGCTCGCTCTCCGTCACCTCGCCGGCCGGCGCGGACCGGGTGCCGAGGAACGCCCCGAGCGCGCCGACCACGATCAGCGCCGCCACGAACAGCCCCATCCAGCGGTACCCGGGCACCCCGTCACCGCCGGCGGTCACCACCAGCGGCGCGACCGCCCCGGACACCAGGATGGCCACCGCCAGCACGGCGATCCGCCAGCTCATCAGCCGGGTACGTTCGGTGTAGTCGTCGGTCAGCTCGGCCGGCATCGCCACGTACGGCACCTGGAAGAACGCGAACGCGGTGGCGGTCGCCAGGAAGGCCACCGCCACGTACGCCCCGGCGACGCCCGGCCCCGCCCCGTCCGCCGGCCCCGTCCCGAACGGCGCGGCGAAGATCGCGGCGAACAGCACGGCCAGGGCCAGACCCCCGAGGAGCAGGTACGGCCGGCGGGCGCCCCAGCGGGAGCGGGTCCGGTCCGAGATCCGCCCGGCGACCGGGTTGACCAGCACGTCCCACGCCTTCGGCAGGAGCACCAGCAGGGCAGCCACCCCGGCGGCGACGCCCAGCGTGTCGGTCAGGTACGGCAGCAGCAGCAACCCGGGCACGGTGCCGAACGCCCCGGTCACCAGGGAGCCCAGGGCGTAGCCGAGGTGCACCCGACGGGGCAGCTCGGCCGGCGGCGCGCTCATGAAGCCGAATGCTACTCACGTCACCCCTGCTGCGGTGACCAGGCGGCGGCGGAGATGTCCACGCCGTTCCCGCGCAGCGGGGCGCCCTCGGCGCGCAGTCGGGCCAGGGCCTCCCGCTCGTGGCCGGGTGGCAGCCGACCCGCCGCGTTCACCACCCGGTGCCAGGGCACCCCGCCGCCGTGCCGCGCCATGATCGACCCGACCAGCCGCGCCGACGCCCGACCGGAACGCTCGGCCAACGCGTCCGCGACCGCCCCGTACGACATCACCCGGCCCGGCGGAATCCGCTCGACCAGGTCGAGCACCGCCTCCACGTACTCGTCAGGAGTCACGACCAGCCACGATATGGGAACGGCGGCGGGCGGGGCGGAGCCGACCGCGCAGAATGGGCGGGTGCGCGAAGAAGTCACGGCAGCCCGACGGATCGTAGTGAAGATCGGCTCCTCCTCGCTGACCACACCGGCCGGCGGCCTGGCCGACGACCGGGTGACCGCGCTGGTCGACGCGCTCGCCGCGCGTACCGGCTCGGGTCGTGAGGTGGTGCTGGTCTCCTCCGGCGCGATCGCCGCCGGCCTGGCCCCGCTCGGCCTGCCGCGACGCCCGCGCGACCTGGCCACCCAGCAGGCCGCGGCCAGCGTCGGGCAGGGCCTGCTGATCGGCCGGTACGCGGCCAGCTTCGCCCGGCACGGCCTCACCGTCGGGCAGGTGCTGCTCACCGTCGACGACGTGACCCGGCGGGCGCACTACCGCAACGCGTACCGGACCCTGCGCCGGCTGCTCGACCTGCGGGCGGTGCCGATCGTCAACGAGAACGACACGGTCGCCACCGAGGAGATCCGGTTCGGCGACAACGACCGGCTGGCCGCCCTGGTCGCCGCCCTGGTCCACGCCGACCTGCTGGTGCTCCTCTCCGACGTGGACGCGCTCTGGACCGGAAACCCGGCCAGCCCGTCCGCCACCCGGATCCCCGAGGTACGCGGCGAGGAGGACCTGGCCGGCGTGGAGATCGGCGGCGCGGGCCGGGCCGGGGTGGGCACCGGCGGCATGGTCACCAAGGTCGAGGCGGCCCGGATCGCCACCGGCTTCGGCATCCCGGTGGTGCTCACCGCCGCGCCGCTGGCCGCCGCCGCCCTGGCCGGCGCGCCGGTGGGCACGCTCTTCCATCCGGTACGCCGACGGCCGACCGCCCGCCTGTTCTGGCTGGCGCACGCCACCTCGCCCCGGGGGCGGCTGCACCTGGACCCGGGGGCGGTGCAGGCGGTGGTGGGCCGACGCAAGTCGCTGCTGCCCGCCGGGATCACCGCCGTGGACGGGGCGTTCACCGCCGGCGACCCGGTGGACCTGGTCGACGTGCGGGGCGCGCCGGTGGCCCGGGGGCTGGTCAACTACGACGCGGTGGAGCTGCCCGGCCTGCTCGGACGGTCCACCTCCGAGCTGGCCGCGGCGCTCGGCCCCGGCTACGAACGTGAGGTCGTCCACCGCGACGACCTGGTGCTGCTGTAGGCGGACCCCGACCCGGGGGCGCCACCCACCTGAGGAGTGAGATGAGCGTTTCGGAGCAGGCCCGTCGGGCGCGGGAGGCGGCCGGCGAGCTGGCCGTGGCGACGCGTACCGCCAAGGACGCCGCGCTGACCGCGATGGCCGACGCGCTGGTGGCGCGTACCCCGGAGATCCTGACCGCGAACGGGGCGGACCTGGCGGCCGGGCGCGCGGCCGGGTTGAGCGCGGCCGTGCTGGACCGGTTGGCGTTGGACGCGGGCCGGGTGGCCGACATCGCCGACGCGTTGCGGCAGATGGCCGCGCTGCCCGACCCGGTGGGTGAGGTGGTGCGCGGGTCGACCCTGCCGAACGGGCTGGAGCTACGGCAGATCCGGGTGCCGTTCGGGGTGGTCGGGATCATCTACGAGGCCCGGCCGAACGTCACGGTGGACGCGGCCGGGATCTGCCTGAAGTCCGGCAACGCGGCGCTGCTGCGCGGCTCGTCGTCGGCGGCGAACTCCAACGCGGCGCTGGTCGCGGTGCTGCGCGACGCGGTCGCCGACACCGGCCTGCCGGCGGACGCGGTGCAACTGCTGGACGCGTCCTCCCGCGACTCGGTCAAGGAGCTGATGCGGGCCCGGGGCCTGGTGGACGTGCTGATCCCGCGCGGCGGGGCGTCGCTGATCCGGACGGTGGTCGAGGAGTCGACGGTGCCGGTGATCGAGACCGGGGTGGGCAACTGCCACGTGTACGTGGACGCGGCAGCCGACCTGGCGAAGGCCGTGGCGATCACCCTGAACGCCAAGACGCAGCGCCTGTCGACCTGCAACACCGCCGAGTCGCTGCTGGTGCACGCCGGGGTCGCCGACGCGTTCCTGCCGGCGGTGCTGGCCGCGTTCGCCGAGGCCGGGGTGACCGTGCACGGCTCCCCGGAGGTCGCCCGGCACTCGGCGGCGGTGGTGCCGGCGACCGACGAGGACTTCGCCACCGAGTACCTGTCGGCGGACATCTCGGTCGCCGTGGTCGACTCGCTGGACGCGGCGGTCGCGCACATCCGCCGGTACGGCAGCGGCCACACCGAGGCGATCGTCACCGACTCGCAGGCGGCGGCCCGGGAGTTCGTGGCCCGGGTGGACGCGGCGGCGGTGATGGTGAACGCGTCGACCCGGTTCACCGACGGCGGCGAGTTCGGGTTCGGCGCGGAGATCGGCATCTCCACCCAGAAGCTGCACGCCCGGGGCCCGATGGGGCTGCCCGAGCTGACCAGCACGAAGTACGTGGTCACCGGCGACGGCCACCTGCGCGGCTGACCGCCTCCGCCGGGGTCGCGGGCGGCCGGGTCGAGGCGCGGCCGGGCTGCCGGGCGCGCCGTTCGGTGGAGGGTGGTCGGCCGTACCGTGGATCATGGGCTGGCCGAAAAGCCAGCCCGACACGCTGGCTCAGCGTATCGTATTCCTGACAGTCAGTGACGGAGAAAAATGATCATATGTAGCCCATGATCACCCCCACTCCGTTGATGGAGATCACCACCGGTTACTGGGCATTCAAGACGCTCGCCGCCGCCGTCGAACTCGACCTGTTCGGGCGGCTCTCCGGAGGGCGGGTGGTCACACAGCAGGAGGTCCAGCAGGAGCTCGACCTGCCCGAACGGCCGGCGGACCTGCTGCTCGCCGCCTGCGCCTCACTCGGCCTGCTGGAACGCTCCGGCACCGGCTACCGCAACACCGAGCTGGCCGAGCAGTTCCTCGTGCCGGGCCGGCCGCACTACTTCGGCGGGCAGGTGCGCTACTGCGACGAGCGCACCTACCTGCCGTACCACCGGCTCGGTGAGGCGCTGCGCGCCGACAGACCGCTGACCTGGGACCCGCAGACCCAGGAATCGCTGTTCACCACCGCCGACCCGGGCATGCTGGCGATGTTCTGGGAGGCGATGTACTCGACGTCCAGCTTCACCGCCCGGTCGCTGGGCGAGGCGTACGACTTCGGCGCGCACCGCCGGCTGCTCGACGTCGGCGGCGGGGCCGGGGCCTTCCCGGTCGAGCTGTGCCGCCGCTACCCGCAGCTGCGGGCCACCGTGTTCGACCTGCCGCACGTCCGGGCCAAGGCGGAGGAGAAGATCACGGCGGCCGGACTGGCCGACCGGATCGGCACGGCCAGCGGGAACTTCCTCACCGACCCGGCCCTGCCCACCGGCCACGACGTGATCCTGCTCAGCATGATCCTGCACGACTGGAACGAGACGCAGAACCGGGCCATCCTCGCCCGCTGCCACGCCGCCCTGCCCCCCGGCGGCGCGATCGTCGTCTGCGAGCTGCTGCTCGACGACGACCGGACCGGCCCCCGGTCGGCCGCCCTGATGGGGATGACCATGCTGGTCGAGACCGAGGGCGGCCGGAACTACTCCGGCGCCGAGTACGCCGACTGGCTCGTCGACGCCGGCTTCACCGACGTCCGCGTCGTCGCGTTCGACGCGCCCGGGGCCAACGGCGCGGTGATCGCCCGCCGCCCGTAGGCGTGCCGCCACCCGCCGCGAGGGGCGTGCTCACCCCGTCCGGAAGGCGCGGACGACGGCGAGGGTGGTGTGCACGTCGAAGCGGTGGCCGTCGTCGCTGTCCCAGCCGCCGTCACTGCGCTGGGTGGCGGCGAGCCGGCGGCGGGCGGCCACCAGCGTCCACTCCGCCGCCGGCACGCCCACCCGGCACAGCGTCGACGCCAACCAGGCCACGTCGGCCGGGGACATGTCACCGATCCGGTCGTCGAGGACCGCCCGGATCCGCGCCGCCTCGTCGTACGCCCGCCGCAGGTGCAGGACGGCGGCGCTGAGCCACCCCACCGCCAGGTACGACGGCCAGGTGCCGTCCGGCGCGAGCGCGTCGGTCAGCGCCCGGGCGGCGGCGTGCGCCACCCCGGCGTACGCCCCGCCCACCCGGTGGTCGAGCGGGCCGGCCGCCCGGGCGTCCAGACCGGCGACGCTGAGCCAGAAGGCGGCGTTGGCGGTGAGGTACAGCCGGGCCTCCGGGTCGCCCGGCCGGGCCCAGGCCGGGGCGCTGTCGGCCAGCGCCGCGTCCTCCTCCCAGCTTCCGTCGGGCAACTGCCGGGCGGCCAGCCAGTCCAACGCGGCGCGGGCCGCCGGACGGCCCAGCGCGCCCAGGTCGTCCAGCTCGGCGAGCCGGAAACAGGTCGCGTCGACCGAGGCCACCTCGCCGGCCCGGACCGCCGGCCAGCCGCCGTCCGGCGTCGGCCCGACCTCGGCCGCGGCGAGCGCCCCCGCCGACGGTGGGGCGCCGGCGCACAGCCAGGAGAGCCTGGCGCGTTCCACCTCGTCACCGTGCGCCACGACGAATCCGATGGCGGCATTGATATCGACCACGGTCATCACGTTACCGACGGCGGCGGCGCACGTCCCGGCAGCTCGGACAAGATCACACCGGCCGCCGCCGTACCGGGAGACGCACGCGGGGCCCCCGCCGTGACGGCGGAGACCCCGGTCGGTCGGCGGATCAGTACGTGGGCAGCGACGGGTCGATCTGCTTGATCCAGGAGAGCACCCCGCCCTGGACGTGCACCGCGTCCCGGAAACCGGCCGCCTTGAGCGCGGCGAGCGCCTCGGCCGACCGCACACCGGACTTGCAGTGCAGCACGATCTGCTTGTCCTGCGGCAACGTCGACAGCGCCGCGCCGGAGAGGATCTCGCCCTTGGGGATCAGGGTCGACCCGGGGATCCGGACGATCTCGTACTCGGCCGGCTCACGGACGTCGACCAGGAAGACGTCCTTGCCGGCGTCCTGCCACTCCTTCAGCTCGGCGGCGGTGATGGTGGCGTCGAGCGTCGCCTCCTGCGCCTCGACCGACACCGCGCCGCAGAAGTCCTCGTAGTCCTCCAGCAGGTCGGTGACGGTCGGGTTCTCCCCGCACAGGACGCAGGCCGGGTCCTTCCGCACCTTGATCTTGCGGTAGGTCATCTCCAGGGCGTCGTAGACCATCAGCCGGCCGACCAGCGGCTCACCGAACCCGGCGAGCAGCTTGATCGCCTCGTTGACCTGGATCGAGCCGATCGACGCGCAGAGCACGCCGAGCACGCCACCCTCGGCGCAGGACGGCACCATGCCGGGCGGCGGGGGCTCCGGGTAGAGGCAGCGGTAGCAGGGGCCGTGCTCGGCCCAGAACACCGACGCCTGGCCGTCGAACCGGTAGATCGACCCCCAGACGTACGGCTTGCCGAGCAGCACCGCCGCGTCGTTGACCATGTACCGGGTGGCGAAGTTGTCCGTCCCGTCGACGATCAGGTCGTACCGGGCGAAGATGTCCCGGACGTTGTCCCGGTCCAGCGCGGTGTTGTGGATCTCGACGGTGACCAGCGGGTTGATCTCCCGTACGGTGTTCGCCGCGGACTCGGCCTTGGACCGGCCGACGTCGGACTGACCGTGGATGATCTGGCGCTGGAGGTTCGACTCGTCGACGGTGTCGAAGTCGATGATGCCGAGCGTCCCCACCCCGGCGGCGGCCAGGTACATCAGCGCGGGCGAGCCGAGGCCGCCGGCGCCCACACAGAGCACCCGGGCGTTCTTCAGCCGCTTCTGCCCCTCCACCCCGACGTCCGGGATGATCAGGTGACGCGAGTAACGGCGGATCTCGTCGACGGTCAGCTCGGCGGCGGGCTCGACGAGTGGGGGCAACGACACGGTGGACTCCCCGGGATCGGCGGTGGTTGCCGCGCCATTGTTGCTCGCCACAGCGCCTCCCGGCCATGAGGAGGGACACCTGGCCCGCCATGCGGGACCGGGAATAACCCCAACCACCCCACCCGACACGGCGCGGGGCCGGACCACCACTTCACGAAAACAGGAGCATCGTCCGCGGGCGACACCCCAATCTCCGCGAGACGGAGTCGATCACCCCCGGGCGGGACGGGGATCAGCCACGGGCGGCACGGGGTCAGAGGCGGGGGCCGGTGTGCTCGCGGCCGTCCAGGTACGGCCACGGGTTCGCGACGCAGCCGTTGAGGAAGAGGGTCTGCTGCATCATCACCGGCGCCGGTCGTCCCCGGCCGGGGCAACGCACGTGCCGGTGACCCAGCTCATGGCCCACCTCGTGGTTCACCACATACGTCCGGTACACCGACAGCGGCACCCCGGCGGCGACGAAGTGCGGCACGGACGTCCGCCACCGGTCGAGGTTGAGGATCACCTTCCCCGGCGCCCGGCAGGACGTGTACGGCCGACCGTCGACCCGGATGTCCACCCCGCCCGCCGCGCACATCCGCCCCGCCGTACGGGCGGTGACCAGGTAGACGGTGAAGTCGTGCGGGGCGTTGGCCGGCACCCGTTGCAGGCGCAGCCGGCCGCTGCCGATCCAGCTTCCCGGCGCGGAGAGGACCTGCGCCACCTCGGCGCCGACCACGCGGGGATCCTCCCCGGAGCCGGTCTCCACCGCCACCCGGTAGCGCCGCAGGGCGCCCGCACGCCCGGCCGGCTCGCCGGGCTCGTCGTCGTACCGGAAGGCGCCCTGCCCGGCGGACGGCACCGGACCGGGCAGCGCCAGCACCGGCGACGGGATGGGCGACGGCGACTGCGACGGGGCAGGCGTGGTCGGCGGGACCGCCGAGGCTGTCGGCGCGGCGAACGACCCGGCGGCGGCCGGCGCGGCGCCGGTCGGCCCGGTCGCGGAACGGGCCGACAGCGCCACCGCGGCGACCACGACGCCGACGGCCAGGGTGGCCAGCGCGTACGGTCGGAGCCGCCGGAACGGACGACGGGCCCGGGGGCGACGGGACGGGAACGAAGTCGACGGGGACATCCCGCTCAGCGTGCCACGTCCACCTCGGGAAGGTCGTCCGAACCTCCGGGGCGCGGACCGGAATCCCCGGATCGCGGGACGTGATCTCCGGCGCACGGGGCGGGAGAGACGGAGCGCGGGGCGGGCGACGCCGGGCGGGTGGCCGCCGCCTCGTCGAGCAGAGCCAGCACGGCCCGCGCCACCGTCCGGGGCAGCTCCATCTGCGCCACATGCCCGGCGTCCAGCATCAACAGCCGGCTGTCCGGGACGACCCGGGCGGTCTGCGGGGCCACCCGCACGTCGACCAGCCGGTCCCGCTGCCCACCCACCACCAACGTGGGGGCGCGCACCGTGGCGGCCAGCCGCCACAGCGAGTCCGGCCCCCGCAGGTACGACCGCAGGAAACTGGACACGATCCCCCGGAAGGTGCCCAGGTAGGCGGCGGCGTGATGGCTGGCCTCGTGACGCAGCCGGATCTCCTCGAGCGCCTCCCGGCGGCGCTGCTCGCCGATCCGGCTCAGGTCGGCCACGCACGCCTCCATCACCTGCTGCGCCATCACCTCCGGTGACAGCCGGGCCAGCCGCCAGGCGAACAGGCGTTCGCCCCGGGGGATCGCCAGCACGGGCAGCATGCGCCCCTGCAAGGAGCGTCGGGCGTCGAGGAACGGCAGGGCCGGCGAGATCAGGGTGAGCGTCCGGACCAGCTCGGGCCGCAACGCCGCCACCCGCACCGCGACCGTGCCGCCCAGCGAGTTGCCGAACAGGTGCACCGGGCCCCGGTCGGAGTGTTCGATCCAGCGGACCACCCGGTCGGCGAGGGACGCGACGGTGTACCGGTCGGCCGGCTCGCTGAGCCCGAACCCGGGCAGGTCGATGGCCTGCCCGTCGAGGCGGTCGGCGAGCAGGCCGGCCAGGTCGGTCCAGTTCTGCGCCGAGCCGCCCAGGCCGTGCACGTACAGGGCCGGCTCCGCGCCCCCGGTGGTCGCCGGGGTGTCCCGGACGTGGATCAGCGTGCCGTCGAGACGTACCGACCGGCCGGGCCACGGGGGCGGCAGGTGACCGGCCGGCAGTCGGTCGTCCGGCCAGAGGCTCGCGTGCTTCATGCCTCCAGTCTGCCCCGGGGCGGTCAGCGCAGCAGCGCTTCCAACCGGCGGTTGACCGCCGCCAGGGTGGCCCGGACCACCGCCTGTCGGGGGTCGCCGCCGGAGACCAGCGCCGACCCGGCGAGCTGCTCGACCCAGCCGTCGCAGACCAGCAGGACGACCACCGTGGCGACCTCGCAGGTGCCGAAGGGCACCACGGCCGCGTGCTCGACGAAACACCGCCCCCGACCGGCGCCGGCGACCCGCAGCAGCTCGTCCACGGCCGCCGCCGCGGCGACCGCGCACAGCCGCAGGACGTACCCGTCGACGGCCGGACCGACGGCCTGCCCGGCGGCGTCCCGCCCGCCGGCCATCAGCCGGACCTCGACGTCCGCGTCCAGTCCGAACGTGCTCACCTGGACGTGGTCGATCACCACGCGGGGGCCGGGCACGCCGCCGGTGTCCAGCGGCCGGGACGGCGCGGTCTCCGTCGTGGTCCGCTGCCCACCCGAGTACGACGTGCCGAGCGTCACCGGGCTGCCGGTGGCCGCGCCGCCCGGGGGCGGACACGGCGTGCCCGGCGCGGCCGGCTGTTCCTCCACCGTGGCCCGGCCCCGCGGCGCCGGCCCCGGCGGGCGGCGTCGCCGCCGCACGTCGGACGGCACCTCGGCGCGTCCCTCCGGGATCCGACCGGCCGACGCCCGGGTCTCCGGCGGTTGGCCGGCCGACGTCCGCGCGTCGGACGTGCGGGCGTCCGGCACGCGGCTCTCGAACGGCGGCCCACCGCGTCGCCGCAGCGGCGCGGCGGACGGGTCCGGGACGTGCTGCGGCGCGGCGGCCAGTCCCATCCGCTCCTGGAGCAGGCGGGCCACGTGCCGGCTCACCTCCGCCGCGTCCGCCCCGTCGGCGAGGTCCAGCCGGAGGCTGTGCGCGCCGGCCGGGGTACGTCGCAGCGACGCGTCACGGACCCCGTCCACCCCTCGGACGGCGTCGAGGATCGCGTCGACGTCGAACCCCTCCGGGCGCTCCTGTGGCGGGGCCGGCTCGTCCTCCCGACGCAGGTGGGTGGCGATGCGGGCGAGTTCGGGAGTGTGGGCGGGGGGCTCCACGGCAGGCGGCTCCGGCACGACGGGCACATCCGGCTCGGCGGGTACGCGCTGGGGCAGCACCGCCGGCCTGCCGTCCGGCCGACGGTCGGCGACGGTGGGCTCGGCCGGGGGAGCCGGGTCGGGCGCGGATCGGCGGGCCGTGTACGGGGATGCGCTCGCCGGGGCGGGCGCGGGCGGGGGAAGTTCGGCGCGGTCGGCGCCGCTCGTGGCGGACGACGGAACCGGACCGGTTCCGGTGAGATCCGGATGGTGACCGGGGGGCACCTCCACCGGTGGGGGCTGGTCGGCTTCGGCGGCTTCCGGCCGGAGCCGGAACGGTCGGGTGGCGCGGACGTCGGCCAGGGACGTCGGCTGGTCGGCGGGCATCGCAGCGGGCCCGGCCGCCGAGGACGCGAACGCCGGACGACCGGCCGCCGCCCGGCTGGTCTCGTCCACCGGGTACGGCGGACGCGGTTCCGCCTCCGGCTGGTAGGCGCGGCGTCCGGCGGACGGGTAGCCGGCGGCCCGACCCTCGGTCGACCCCGCCGACCCGGCGGCACCGAAACCACTCGGCCCGGTGTCGACGGGCCGGCGCGGCCCGGCGTCGGCGAAGCCACGCGACCCGGGGTCGACAGGCCGACCGGACTCGGCGTCACCGAAGCCACGCGACCCGGGAGCGCCCGCGTCCGGCGGCGGGGCCCAGCCGGCCGGAACGTCCTCGCGGGCGCGGCTCTCCCGGGAACGGCGGCCGACCGGCTCGTCGCCCCGGAAGTCGTCCCGGAAGCGGTCCGACCGGGAGCGTCGGCCGGGAGCGCCGTCCTCCCGGGGCCAGGGGCCGCCCGACCCCCGGGGCCAGGGGTCGTCGTCTTCCCCGGGCCGTGGGCTGTCGCCCTCCCGGGACCAGGATCCGCCGTCCTCCCGGAACCGGCGACTGGCATCCTCCCGGGAGCGGGGGCTGTCGTCTTCCCGGGACCGGGATCCGTCGTCCTCCCGGAACCGGGGGCTGTCGTCCTCCCGGGGCAGGGGCGAGGCCGGCTCGCCGGACCGGGGGGAGGCCCAGCCGCCACCCGCCCAGGCGGGTCGTTGCGGGGCGTCGTCGGCCCGGGCGGGCCGCTCCGGATCGTCGCCACCCCACCCCCGGGGAGGCCCGGAGTCAGCCGTACCCCGGCCCGGCCGGTCGGGGTCGGCGGCGTCGGCGGCGTCGGCCGGGCCGGGGCCGGCAGTGGGGGCCCAGCTCGGCGGGGCGGGCTGCGCGGCCGGCGACGGATCGTCGGTGGCCGGGCCACCCGGGCCGGCCGGTGGCACGTTGTCGCCCGGGCCGGTGACGGAGTGCGGCGCCGGTGGGGCGGAGGACGGTCGACCCGCCCCCGGCCAGCGGTCCGGACGGGCGGTCGGCGGCTCGTCGGAAGCGTGCCGCGCCGACCCGGTGTCCGCCGGCAGCACCGGGTGGGCGCCGGTCGGGTAGCGGGTCGCCCCGGGCGTCACGACGGGGTGCGCGCCGGTCGGCTGCCGGACCGCCCCGCCCGCGTCGACCAGGGGTTGCGGGCCGGTGGGGTGGCGCAGCGGAGCCTGCTCCGGGGCGACGACGGGGTGCCCGCCGGTCGGCTGCCGCAGCGCTCCGTCGGCCTCCGGCCCCGGCTCGCCGAGCTGCTCGGTCGGGGGGGCGGGCCGTTGGGCGGGCACGGCCAACCGGCCGTGGTCGGGATCACGGGTGTCGTCGGCCCGGCCGGGGGGCGCGCTGACCGGGGTCAGCCGGCCCCGCACCGACTCGTCGGAGCGCGGAGAGCCGTCGGGGTACGGGGGGCCGTCGGGGCGCGGGTGGCCGTTGACGCGCTGCCGGCCGTTGACCCGGGTCGGCAGCTCACTCGGGCCGACCGGCGAACCGGTCGCCCCGACCAGGGGCGCGGGCAGATCGCCGTGCCGGGTGGACGAGGCGGCCCAACCGCCACCCGCGTCCGGGGAACGCTCGGACGAACGCCACCCGCCCAGGGCCGGCTCGGACCGGGACCCGCCGTCGGCGGCACGCGACCAGCCGGCGCCCGACGGCGCCCAGGCACTGGCCGAGTGGGCCAGGTCGTCGTGTCGACCCGTCCCGTCGTCGTGCTCTCCCGGGGTGGCGGCACCGGGTTGCCCTGTTTCATCCACCGCGCGCTCCTTGGTCGCCCCCGCTGAGGCTACCGTGTGGTGACAGTGGCGATAAGTTACAGCGGCGGGCCAATTCGGCGACGGAACGAGTGACCCGACCGGCTCGGGCGGCGCGAGCCGGCCCGTACGGAGAAACTCGGAGGTTGCCATGACGGCTGTGGGGAACGGCGCCCAGACCGCCGGCCGTCCCACGCGTCTGCCCCGGTCGGCGCGGCGCAAGCAGCTGCTCGCGGCGGCGCAGGAGGTGTTCGTCGCGCAGGGCTACCACGCGGCGGCGATGGACGACATCGCCGAGCGGGCCGGGGTCTCCAAGCCCGTCCTGTACCAGCACTTCCCCGGCAAGCTGGAGCTCTATCTCGCGCTGTTGGACACGCACTGTGACGCGATAGTGGCCAAGGTGCACGAGGCGATGCGGGAGACCAGCGACAACAAGGAGCGGGTCGGCGGGGCGGTCCGGGCGTACTTCGACTTCGTCGACCACGAGAGCGAGGCGTTCCGGCTGGTCTTCGAGTCGGACCTGCGCAACGAGCCGGCCGTCCGGCAGCGGGTGGAGCGGGTCGAGCAGGGCTGCATCGCGGCGATCACCGACACGATCATCTCCGACACCGGCGTCAGCCGGGCGCACGCCGAGCTGCTCGCGTCCGGCCTGGTGGGGGCGGCGGAGACGGCCGCACAGTTCTGGTTGGCCGGTGGCCGTCGGGTGCCCAAGGCGGAGGCCGAGGCGCTGCTCGCCGCGCTCTCCTGGCGGGGGATCGCCAGTTTCCCCCTCCAGGGTGAGCCGCCGGCCGGGAGCGCCCAGACCGAGTCGGCGTGACCATTGCGTCCCGGGATCGGCTAGCCTTCCCAGGGCGGCTATTTCGCCCGGATGAGGAGGCACCGTGGAGGTCAAGATCGGCGTGCAGTACGCGCCGCGCGAGCTGGTTCTGGAGAGCGCCCAGTCGCCGGCCGAGATCGAGCAGATCGTGACCGACGCCTTCGCCAAGAGCGAGGGCACGCTCTCGCTGACCGACGAGAAGGGTCGGCGGGTCATCGTGCCGGTCGGCAAGGTCGCCTACGTGGAGATCGCCGAGGCGTCGCCCCGGGCGGTCGGGTTCACCGTCCGCTGATCCCATCGGGTCGCCGCGGCAGGTGACCAGCACCTCACCTGCCGCGGACGGACCACCGGAGGCGCGACGCGCTCCGGCTCTTCACGGTCGTGTCACGAATCTCCCGGTTGTCCGGCCCGGTGGCGGTCGTCCGCCCGGGTGGGCGCGTAGGTCGTCCGGGCAGGTCGTCGCCCAGCGGGGCAGACGTCCGCAGCCCGCCACCTTGTGACCCGAGTCACAACCTTCACCCCCCGCTGAGCCGCCCCGGAATCGAACCGGGACGACGGCCGGCTCCACCAGCTAGTATGGGGCAGTTGCCGTGGGTGCCGTCGGCGAGGTCACCTGCCGCAGGTGCGGCCGTCGATCCGGCCTGACGTCCTGCCCACGGCGCGCGTGCGGCCCGGTCCGGCACGGCGACTCCGCCGCCGACCGTGTGGCCCGCGCCACTACCGACCGCGCCCTGATGACATGACGGGGCGCACCACGAGAGGGCACCCCCAACACCACATGAGCGAACAGAATCTCATCCCGGAGGGCCAGGAGCTGGCCCCGACAGCCCCGGTACGTCCGGAGGCCCCGACCTTCGCCGAGCTGGGCGCGCGACAGGAGACGGTCGAGGCGCTCGCCGCCGCCGGCATCACCCGCGCCTTCGCCATCCAGGAGTACGCGCTCCCGATCGCGCTGCGCGGCACCGACCTGATCGGGCAGGCCCCGACGGGCACCGGCAAGACCCTCGGCTTCGGCGTGCCGCTGCTGGAGCGGGTCTTCGCGCCCGACGAGGGCAGCGACGGCGTGCCGCAGGCCCTGGTCGTCGTACCCACCCGCGAGCTGGGCATCCAGGTCGCCAAGGATCTGGCCGCCGCCGGTCGCACACGGGGCGTGCGGGTGCTGCCGATCTACGGCGGCGTCGCGTACGAGCCGCAGATCGACACGCTGCGCAAGGGCGTCGAGATCCTGGTCGGCACCCCGGGCCGGCTGCTCGACCTGGCCAAGCAGAAGCACCTGCGGCTGGACCGGGTGCACGCGCTGGTGCTGGACGAGGCCGACCGCATGCTCGACCTGGGCTTCCTCGACGACGTCGAGAAGATCCTGTCGATGCTGCCGGAGGACCGGCAGACCATGCTCTTCTCGGCCACCATGCCGGACCCGATCGTCACGCTGTCCCGGCGCTTCCTGCGTCGGCCGGTGACGATCCACGCCGGGCACACCGCCGAGACCGGCCCGTCGCCGCAGACCCAGCAGCTCGCGTACCGGACCCACTCGCTGAACAAGATGGAGATCGTGGCCCGCATCCTCCAGGCGGAGGGCCGTGCCCTGACCATGATCTTCACCCGGACCAAGCGGGCCGCCGACCGGCTGGCCGAGGATCTCGACTTCCGCGGTTTCGCGGTCGCCGCGGTCCACGGCGACCTGGGGCAGGGCGCGCGGGAACGGGCGCTGCGGGCCTTCCGGGCCGGCAAGATCGACACGCTGGTCGCCACCGACGTCGCCGCCCGGGGCATCGACGTCAGCGGCGTCACCCACGTGATCAACTACGACTGTCCGGAAGACCAGGACACCTACACCCACCGGATCGGCCGCACCGGCCGGGCCGGGGCCACCGGCGTCGCGGTGACCTTCGTCGACTGGGACGACATGCCCCGCTGGCGGATCATCGACAAGACCCTCGGGTTGGATCTCCCCGAGCCGCCGGAGACGTACCACACCTCTCCGCACCTCTACACCGACCTGGGCATCCCCACCGAGATCACCGGCACCCTGCCGACCGCGGAGCGGACCCGGGCCGGGCTGGCCGCAGAGGTCGAGGAGGACCTCGGCGGTGGCCGCCGCCGGGGCGAGGGGGGCCGCCGGAACGAGCGTTCCCGCCGCCCCGCCCGGCGATCCGACTCCACCGACAACGCCCCCGCCGCCCCGTCGGCCCCGGGGGCGGCCGACGAGGAGACGACCCGCACGCCGCGCCGTCGGCGGCGCCGCCGGGCCGGTGAGGTCGTCGCCGACAACGGCGTCACCGCGGGGACCGACACGTCGGCCGACGGACCGGCCACGGCGGGCGACCGGCCCGCCGCGACCCCGGGCGACGGGGACGCCGTCCGCTCCACCGAGGGCGACGCCACCAGGCCCCGCCGCCGTCGTCGTCGCCGCTCCACGGGCGCCGGCGTGCCGACCGAGGCGATCGCCGACTGACGTCCGTGCCTCCCGTGTCCCCCGCGCCGACCCCGGCCCGGGGGACACGCCCTTTTCCGGGTACGACCGGACGCCTCCCCCGACGCCGGGACAGGGTGCCCTTCCTCGCGTACGGCAGGGGGCGGGGATGATGGGGGGATGGCCGTACCGCTCGACACCGCGCTCACCGACATCCGTGCCCTGCTGCTCGACCCGGCCCTCACCAGGGCGGTCGCGGCAGGACGACGACGCGGGCGGCGACCGTCGGTGGTCCGCGCGGAGCTGCGCCCGGTCACCCTGAAGGCCGGGCCCCGGATCCAGATCTCCACCTCCGACGGCAACCGCCCGCACACCCGCAACGTGGCCCCCGGACCGGAGGCGGACGCGGCCGTCGACGCCCTGCTCGCCGAGCCGTTCGGCAACTGGCACGTGGAGACCACGGACGCCACCGTCCAACTCCGGGTGACCAAGTCCGGCGAGGCCCAGGTGCACCGGTCGGCGGCCGTCCGGGCGGCCGCCGCGCACGACGGGCACGACCGGGAGAAGGAGTACCTGCTCGACCCGGGTGACCCGATCTTCGCCGAGATCGGCGGGTCGGCGGCGAAGCGACGCCAGGTGGACGCGTTCCTGCGGGCGCTCGCCGCCACGCTGCCCGACGACCTGACCGGGCCGCTGCGCGTGGTCGACCTGGGCTGCGGAAACGCCTACCTGACCTTCGCCGCGTACCGCTACCTCGACCAGCGTGGGCTGGCCGTGGAGCTGGTCGGCGTGGACGTCCGGGAGGACCAGCGGCAGCGCAACACCGCCATCGCCGAGCGGCTCGGCTGGGCCGACCGGGTCCGGTTCGTCGCCGGCGCCATCCTCGACGCCGAGGTGGACCCGGCCCCCGACCTGGTGCTCGCGTTGCACGCCTGCGACACCGCCACCGACGAGGCGCTGGCCCGGGCGGTGCGGTGGGGGGCCCGCTGGGTGCTGGCCGCCCCGTGCTGCCACCACGACATCGCCGCGCAGCTCCGCTCCCGGCCCGCGCCGGCCCCGTACGAGCTGCTCACCCGGCAGGGCATCCTGCGGGAGCGGTTCGCCGACGTGCTCACCGACGCCCTGCGGGCCGGTCTGCTGCGCTCACACGGGTACCGGGCCGAGGTGGTGGAGTTCGTCGACTCCCGGCACACGCCGCGGAACCTGCTGATCCGCGCCCGCCGGACCGGCGTCGGGGGCGACGAGCAGCGCTCCGACTACCGGACCCTGGTCGACCAGTGGCAGGTCACGCCACGTCTGGAGACGCTGCTCGACCCGGCCCGCTGACCGGGCGGCCGGGCGCCCGCCACCGCCGCCGACCCGGGGCGGCCAGAAGCCGTCACGGCCGACGGTCAGACGGCCGGGGTCGGCACGGTCAGGAGGCCGGGGTCGGCACGGCCTTGGACGGTCGGGGTCGTCACGGCCGCCGGCCCGGGCGGCCGGGCTCCGGCGGGGACATCGGGAAGGGGACGACCTTGGCCGGGCTCTCCGAATTGCCCACGGCGGCGAAGGCGTTCCAGGAGATGTCCACCAGCACCCGCTTCAACTCGGCGTGCCGGACGGCGGCGTTGTGCTGCAACGCCAGCCGGACGCCGAGCGCCAGGCCCGCCGCGGTGGTCGCCAGCGCGCCGGTCGCGGCCAGCAGGTGCGGCACGCCGAGCGTCCCGCCCCGAAGCGCCAGGACGACCAGCCAGCCCCAGAAACCGGCGGCGAAGACTGCCGCTTTGGCCACGAAGAAGACGCTGACCGCACCCGGGCGGTGTGACAGGGGACGGCTGGAGTCGGCCATGCTGCTCCTCGACGCTGGTGGCGGGCCCTGCGGAGGAACTGACGGACGGATCCGGTCGGCGATCCGCCGGCGTTCGGGCAATCGCATATCCGGCAGGTGGGATTACCCTCGAAGGGCACCGTCCGGTGCATCCGGCCGGAAAGGGACATCCGCAGATGGGTTCCTCCGCAGAGGCTACGCCGCAGATGGCCTTCGCCCGCTTCGTACGGCGGGTCATCGACGACGCCCGCGAGCAGCGGGGCTGGACGGTCACCGAGCTGGCCGCCCACACCGGCGTCGGCCGTTCCACGGTCTTCCGCTGGCTGGCCGGCGACTGGCACGACTACCCGGAGCTGGCCAAGGTGCGTGGCTTCTGCGCCGCCCTGGACGTGCCGGTCGCGGCGGCCTTCCGGGCGCTCGGGCTGCCCGACGGTCCACCGACGGCCCGGCGTGCCGTCGACGACGCCCCGGTCGAGGCGGACGTGCAGATGATCCTGGCCCGGCTGGCCGACCCGACCGTGCCGGCCGACGAGAAACACCAGATCCGGGACCTGCTGCGCTACCTCGCCCGCCGCCCCGCCCGGCAGGCCGGCTGACCGCCGGCACGGCCCGTCGCGGCACGGCACGGCACGGCACAGGATCAGGGGACGCTCAGTGTGAACTCGGCGGTGCGTACCTGGCCGGCGACCTGGAAGTCGAAGTAGAGCCGGTAGCGGCCGGGGCCGGGCACGGTGAGCTGGAACGCCACCGCGTCCCCGGCCAGCTCGGTGTCGGGGTGCACGTGCAGGTAGCCGAGGTCGCCTTCGCGCAGCACGACCAGGTGCCCGTACGCGCCCAGGTAGGGCTCCAGCGTCGGCGTGGTCGCGCCGGCCCGTACCCGGAACCGCACCGGGACGTCCACCCCGATCGCGGGGCTGCCCTCGTAGCCGACGGTGAACCCGTCGACAGTGGCCTGCCGGTCCGCCGCCGGCAGCGGCCGGGGAACGTACCCGCCGGGGGCGACCAGGTCCACCCCCAGGGTCACCGGGACCTGCGTGCCGTCGGCGGTCACCGCGGTGAAGTCCGCGTACGCCCGCCAGACGCCCGGCTGCGGCAGGGTCAACGGCACCGACCAGGTGCCGTCGGCCGCCATGCCCGGGTGCAGGTGCTGGAAACCGCTCAGGTCCCGGCGTACCACGATCAGGTGCAGCGGCCGGTCGTGCACGATCGCGAACCGGGTGACCGGCCGCTGTCCCGCGTCGCGGATCTGGAACCGGAACTCGCCGGCCCGACCGGCGGCGAACTCCCCGCCCAGCGGGGTCAGCGTATAGCCGGCTGAGGTGACCGCCAGACCGCCGACGCCCGGCTCGCCCGCGCCCGGCGGGTGGGTGTGGTCGCCGCCGGCCGCCAGGGCCGACCCGGCCGCCGAAGACGGGCCGGAGTTGAGCCGCCCCACCCCGAAGCCGAGCAGCAGCGAGAGGACCAGACCGCCCACCACCAGCGCAAGCCGGAGCGTGCTGGCGGGAAGCTGGTCGGTCATGGGGCCCACGGTACCGTCGGGGTCGACGGCGTCCGGGCGACATCGGCAGGGCGTGGCGACCGTCGCAATCCGCCCGCCCGGGGAACTTTTCCACCCCGGCCGGCCCGCGACCGCCTGAGCGTCCCGCCCGGCCGGCGACCGGCCGTGGTCGGGGCCGGCCCGGGAGCCGCCGGCCCGCGACCGCCCGGCCGGATCAGTCGGGTCAGCCGGCGATCGCCAGGGCCAGGGGCAGGACGTCCGGCGCGCCGTGCCGGCGGAGCAGCCGGGCCACGATGGCCATCGTCCAGCCCGAGTCGACCAGGTCGTCGACGAGCAGCACCGGCCCGGCGAGCCCGGCGAGGGCGTCGGCCAGGTCGGCTGGCACGGTGAAGGCGTCGTGCAGCGCGCGTACCCGCTGGGCGCTGTTGCCGCGCGGCCCGTCCCCGGCCCCTGCGCCCGCCGGACCGGCAGCCGGACCAGCCGGGCCGGCAGCCGGACCAGCCGGACCGGCAGCCGGACCAGCCGGACCGGCAGCCGGACCAGCCTGGACCGCCGTCGGATCGGCAGCAGGGGCGGCCGGGTCGGTCGGGTGGACCTGGCCGAGCAGCGGCAGCCGGCCGACGGCGGCGATCCGCTCGGCCAGTGAGCCGACCAGCCGGGGCCGACGCCGGGAGCCGACCGCCACCACGCCGACCGGCCGGCGCGGCCACGGGTCGTCGCCGTGCGCCCAGTCCCGGAGCACCTCGACGACGGCCGCGGCCACGTCGTCCGGCACCGGCGCGTCGAGCGTCGCCGGGTCGAGCAGCGCCCGCAGCCGGCCACCCCAGCCCAGGTCGGAGAGCCGCCCCACGGCCCGCCCGGCCAGCGCCTGCTCGCCCGCCGGGATACGCCCCTTCAGCGGTACGCCCACCGCGTCCAGCCCGGTCGGCCAGAGCTTCTTGGGCGGCACCACCGCGCCGGGGCGGCCGAGGAACGCCTGCGCGGCGGCGAGCGCCGGATCGGACACGGCGTCGTCGAACAGGGGGCCGGCGCACCTGTCGCACCGGCCGCAGTCGGTGGCCGTGTCGTCGTCCAGGCGTTCCCGTAGATACCGCAGGCGGCAGCCGGGCGTGGTCGCGTACTCGCGCATGGCCTGTTGCTCGACGGCGCGGGCCTGGGCGACGCGGCGCAGCCGGGCCTCGTCGTAGGCCCACGGCTCGCCGGTGGCGAGCCAGCCGCCGCGGACCCGGCGGACCGCGCCGTCCACGTCGAGGACCTTGAGCATCATCTCCAGGCGGGCCCGGCGCAGGTCGACGACGGGTTCGAGGGCCTGGGTGGAGGTCGGCCGGTCGGCGCGCAGGGCGGCCAGCACGGTACGGACCCGGTCCTCGGGCGGGAAGGCCAGCGAGGCGAAGTACCGCCAGATGGCCGCGTCCTCGACGCCGGGCAGCAGCAGCACCTCGGCGTGCGCGACGGCCCGGCCGGCGCGGCCGACCTGCTGGTAGTAGGCGATCGGCGAGGGTGGCGCGCCGAGGTGCACGACGAAGCCGAGATCCGGCTTGTCGAAGCCCATGCCGAGCGCCGACGTGGCGACCAGCGCCTTGATCTTGTTGTCGAGGAGGTCCTGTTCGGCGGCCCGCCGGTCGGCGTCCTCGGCCTGCCCGGTGTACGCGGCCACCGGGTAGCCGCGCGAGCGGAGGAAGTCGGCGGTCTCCCCCGCCGCCGCGACGGTGAGCGTGTAGACGATGCCCGAGCCGGGCAGCCGGTCCAGGTGGTCGGCGAGCCAGCCGAGCCGGTGCGCCGGGCTGGGCAGGTCGACCACGCCCAGCCGCAGCGACTCCCGGTCCAGGCTGCCGCGCAGCACCAGCACGTCGTCCGGGTCGTGGGAGGTGGTGCCGAGCTGCTCGGCGACGTCGGTGGTGACCCGGGCGTTGGCGGTGGCGGTGGTGGCGAGCACCGGCGTACGGGTCGGCAGGTTCGCCAGGAACGTCCGCAGGCGGCGGTAGTCGGGTCGGAAGTCGTGCCCCCAGTCGGAGACGCAGTGCGCCTCGTCGACCACGAGCAGCCCGGTCGTCGCGGCCAGCTTCGGCAGGACAGTGTCCCGGAAGTCGGGGTTGTTGAGGCGTTCCGGGCTGATCAGCAGCACGTCGACGGCGCCGGCGTGGATCTCGGCGGTGATCCCGTCCCACTCGTCGAGGTTCGCCGAGTTGATGGTGCGGGCCCGGATGCCGGCCCGCCCGGCCGCCTCCACCTGGTTACGCATCAGCGCCAGCAGCGGCGAGACGATCACCGTCGGCCCGTGCCCGCCGTGCTCCCCCGGCCCGTTGTGTTCCCCCGCCGTCGGCGGGCCGGCGGGTTCACCGCGCTCGCGCAGCAGGGCGGTGGCGACGAAGTACACCGCCGACTTGCCCCATCCGGTGCGTTGCACGCAGAGCACCCGCCGCCGGTCGACCACCAGCGCCTCGATGGCCCGCCACTGGTCCTCCCGCAGGCGGGCGTGCTCGCCCGCCAGCCGCCGCAGCACCTCCTCCGCCCGCTCCCGCACGCTCTCCCGCATCCCACCTTCCTACCACCCACCCCCGCCCACCCTGTCGATCAAGAGCTTCGTGCGCCGCCGGGGCGCGAAAACCTCATGATCAACGGCCTGATGGGGTCGAGCGGGGGGTGCGGAGGGCGCGGGTGAGGGGGGCGAGGCGGGTGGTGAGGGTGGCCAGGCCACCGGGGAAGAAGTAGACGGCCAGGATGAAGACCGTGCCGAGGACGAACAGCGGTTGCGAGAGCGGGGCGCTGAGCCACCCGGGCAGGGCGTCGACCGCCTCGCTCGCCCCGAACGCGGTCAGCCGGTGGTCCAGGTACATGTAGAGGACACCGCCCAGCACCGGCCCCCAACGGGTGCCGGGGCCACCCAGCACCACCATGACCAGCAGGGACAGCGTCAGCTCGCTGGAGGTGATGTGCGGAGACGCGCCGCCGACGATCAGGCAGTACACCACCCCGCCGCCCGCCGCCAGGCCGCCGGCCAGGGTGAACGCGACAAGCTTGAAGCGGTACGGGTCCAGCCCGAGCACCCCGATCCGCCGTTCGTCGTCGCGCAGCCCGGCGAGCACCCGCCCGGTCGGCGAGGCGGCCACCCGGTGCACCACCAGCACCACCACCGCCAGGTACGCCAGCGCCAACCAGTACAGGTTCACCGTGTTCGTCACCCCGACCAGGGCGGCGGGCAGCCCGGACACGTCCAGCGGCAGCCCCTCCTCGCCGCCGGTCAGCCCGCCGAAGTCCCGGGCCACCAGGATCGCCCCGACCTGGGCGAACGCCAACGTCACCATGGCGAACGCGATACCCACCGTCCGCAACGCGACCGCGCCGAGCAGCGCGGCGAGGATCGTCCCGCCGGTCACGGTGAGCAGCGCCGCCTGCCACAGCGGCAGCCCGGCCCGGGTGACCAGGATGTCGGTGCCGTACACGCCGGCGGCGAAGTAGAGCGCGTGCCCGAAGGAGAGCATCCCGGTCCGCCCGAACAGCAGGTCGTAGCCGGCGGCGAGCCCGCCGAAGACCAGGCAGATGGCGAGCAGTTGCAGGGTGCCGGGCGAGTTCAGCGGCCCCTCGAAGATCCCCGGCAGGCGCGCCGTCGAGTACGGCAGGACCGCCGCCACCGCCAGCGCCGCCAACGGCAGGAACGGGCGTACCCGCTGCCAGCGTGACGGGCGCTGCGGCCCGGCGGGCGGGGCGGCGACCGGCGTACCGGTGACCGCGTCGACCACGGAGTTCGTCATGCGGTGGCCACCTTCCCGGCGATGCCCTGCGGGCGGAGCAGCAGCACCACGGCCAGCAACGCGACGACGCAGACGTCACCGAGGCCGGAGGTGCCGTAGTAGTTGACGAACTGTTGCAGCAACCCGACCGCGACCGCCGCGTAAGCGGAACCGACCACCGAGCCCATCCCGCCGATCACCACCACGATGAACGCGAAGATCAGCAGCGAGCCGCCCTGCCCCGGCGAGACCGACCCGAAGTAGACGCCGCCGAGCGCGCCGGCCAGCGCGGCAGCCGCCCCGCCGATCGCGAAGACCAGGGTGAACGCCTTCCGCACGTCGATGCCGAGCGCGGTGACCATCTCCCGGTTCTCCACCCCGGCCCGGATCACCAGGCCGTACCGGGTGAACCGGAGGAACGCCAGCAGCGCGGCCAGCACCAGCGCCGCCGCGACGATCAGCAGCAGCCCGGCGTTGGGCACCCGCGCCCCGAGCACCGACGTCACCTCCCGGGTCCACTCCGGCCTCGGGAACGGGCGCGGGTCGGCCCCCCACACCGCCTGGAGCAGCGCCACCCCGGCCAGCGACAGACCGACGGTGACCAGCACCTGCGCGATGGTGCGGGAGTACAGCGGGCGGATCAGCACCAGCTCCACCAGCACCGCGACCAGCGCGCCGGTGAGCACCCCGAACGCGGCGGCCACCACGAACCCGAGGCCGTCCGGGCCGGCGCCGGGCAGGTTCCCCGCCGCCCACCAGGTCGCGTACGCGCCGACGCCGAGGAACAGCCCGTGCGCGAAGTTGAGCACGTCGGCCAAGCCGAACACCAGGGACAGCCCGGACGCGACCAGGAAGTACAGCGCGGCCAACCCCAGCCCGGTCAACGTGAGCAGCACGACGGTGTTCATGGTTGCCCGTCCTTCCGCGCGGCCGGAGCGTGCGCCGCCGTCCGCGTACCGTGGCCGTGGCCGTGGCCGTGGCCGTGGCCATGGCCGTCGCCGTGGGGGGCCTCCGCCGAGCCGACGCCGAGCAGGGAGCGGGTCAGCTCCGCCTCGGCGAGCAGGTCCCGGGCGTCGCCGGTCCAGGCGACCCGACCGGCGGCGAGCACCACCGCCGAGTCGGCCAGCCGGCGTACCACGGCGAGGTTCTGCTCGACGAGCAGCACCGGCACCGTCTCGGCGACCCGTTCCAGCACCTCGGCCACCTCGGTCACCACCTTCGGGGCGAGCCCCTTCGTCGGCTCGTCCACCAGGAGCAGCCGGTTGTCGTTGAGCAGCACCCGGCCGATCGCCAGCATCTGCTGCTGACCGCCGGAGAGCGAGCCGGCCCGCTGGCGTCCCCGCCGCTCCAGCTCCGGAAAGAGCGAGAACACCCGCTCGTACGCGGGAGAGGCGCCGCGCCGTTCGGCGAGCCGAAGGTTCTCCGCGACGGTGAGCCCGGCGAACACGCAGCGGTCCTCCGGCACGTAGCCGAGCCCGTCCCGGATCAGCCGGTGGGTGGGCCGGTCGAGCAGGCTCCGCCCGCCCATCCGGACCCGACCGGTCACCTCCCCGCCGGCCGGGGTGAGGCCGACGACCGCGCGCAACGTGGTGGTCTTGCCGACCCCGTTGCGGCCCAGCAGCACGGTCACCCCGGTCGGCGCGACCTCGAACGACACCCCCTGGAGGATGTGCAGCCCGGCGATCCGCACCGACAGATCCTCGACGGTGAGGACGGCTGTCGGAGCGTCACCTTCCGTTCGCGACTGCGGGGCTCGCAAACCCGGCTCACTCCTCGCGCTCACAAGCCCCACCTCTCGCTCGCGACTGCGGGGCTCGCAAACCCGGCTCACTCCTCGCGCTCACAAGCCCCACCTCTCGCTCGCGACTGCGGGGCTCGCAAACCCGGCTCACTCCTCGCGCTCACAAGCCCCACCTCTCGCTCGCGACTGCGGGGCTCGCAAACCCGGCTCACTCCTCGCGCTCACAAGCCCCACCTCTCGCTCGCGACTGCGGGGCTCGCAAACCCGGCTCACTCCTCGCGCTCACAGTTGCTCTCCCAGGTAGGCCTCTTGCACGGTCGGGTTGGCCATCACCGTCTCCGGGGTGTCGCAGGCCAGCAGCGCGCCGTGGTGCATCACGGCGATCCGGTCGGCCAGCTCCAGGATCACGTCCATGTGGTGTTCCACCATCAGCACCGCCCGACCGCTGTCCCCGGTCAACGACCTGATCACCCCGACCAGCTCGGGCACGTCCTCGGCGCTGACCCCGGCCATCGGCTCGTCCAGCAGCATCACCCGGGGTTCCCCGGCCAGCAGCAGGGCGATCTCCAGCTTGCGTTTCTCGCCGTGCGCGAGGGTGCCGGCGAGCGCCGTACCCCGGTGGGCGAGGCCGACCCGGTCGAGCGCCGCGTCGGCGGCGGCGACCACCTCCCGGTCGGCCGCCGCCCGCCGCCACAGCCTCATCGAACCCCCGCGGTACGCCTGGACGGCGAGCCGCACGTTCTCCCGCACGCTGAGCGAGCCGAAGACCGACGACGCCTGGAAGGTACGGCCCAGCCCGAGGCGGGCCCGCCGGTGCGGCGGCAGGGCGCTGACGTCCCGGCCGTCCAGCAGGACCGTGCCGGCGGTGGGCCGACGCAGGCCGGTGATCAGGTTGAACAGCGAGGTCTTGCCGGCGCCGTTCGGCCCGATCACGCCGAGGAACTCCCCCGGCGACAGGTCGAATGCCACGTCGTCGACGATGGCGACCTCACCGATCCGCCAGGTCAGACCGCGGGTGGCGAGCATGCTCCGCCTCAGCCCTTCATCGCGGCGACCGGCGGGGCGGTCTCGTCACCGGTGAGGGCCTTCTGCGCGGTCGCGGTGAACGCGGTGCCGCTGCCGGTCAGGCTGGCCTGGTACATCGGCTGGAGCAGGGCGTGGTCCTCCTTACGGATGGTCATCGGGCCCTTGACCCCGTCGAACGTCCAGCCTTCCAGGGCGGTGACCATCTTCTCCACGTCGTCGCCGCCCTCGGTCACCGCGCGGACCACCATCTGCGCGGCGGCGAACCCGTCCGGGTGGAACAGGTCGAGCGTCCCGCCGGCGACCTTCGCCTTGGCGGCCTTGGCGGCCTCCGTGTCGCTGGCCCCGTCGAAGTAGTGCGACAGGAACGAGATCTTGCTGCCGGCCGCGCCGAAGGTCGGCCAGGAGGCGCGGATGTCCAGGCCGGTGACGACCGTGGTGGAGGTCAGCACGCCCTGCTGGTCGAGGGTCTGCCACATGGCCGGGGCGGTCGTGCCGGCCCAGGCGACGAAGAGCAGATCCGGCTTGGCGGCGGTGATCTGGCTGGCGAACGGGGTGAAGTCGGTGGCACTGGCCGGGGCCCGGACGCTGCTCACCGTCGCGCCGGCGCCGCCGATGACCGCCTTGACGGCAGCCTCGTTGGCGTCACCGAACGCGCCGTCCTGGGCGAACACGACGACCTTCTTGCCGGTCGGGTCGCCGATGAACGACCGGGCGGTCACCACGTCCTGGTACGACTGCCGGCCGGACCGGAACGTGTACCGGTTGGCCCCGGTGATGCCGTCGGTGGCGGCCGGGCCGGAGATGAACAGGACCTTGTTCTGCGCGGCGATCGGGGCGACCTGCAACGCCACCCCGGAGGCGGTGGACCCGGCGAGGATCTTGTGCCCCTTGCCGATCAGGTCCTTCGCCGCCGACACGGCCTTGGCCGGGTCGCCCGCGTCGTCCACCTCGACGACCTCGATGGTCCGGCCGTCGACCTTGCCGGTTCCGTCGGTGGCGAAGTCCAGCCCCGCCCGGAACCCTTCGATGTACTGCTTGCCGTAGCTGGCCAGCGCTCCCGACTGGGAGTACACCAGCCCGACCTTGACCGGGGCGGCGTCGTCACCGCCACCACCGGCGGTCTCCTGCGGGCTGCCGCAGGCGGTCGCGGCGACCGCCGCGGCCATCATGGTGGCGGCGGCGAGGACCGCGCGCCGCGTCGTCCGGACCGTCATGGCGACTCCACGTGATGCTTCGGGGAAGAGAATTCGTTGTCGGCTCACGCTAGGAGTGACGTCACCCACGGGCCATGTGGTCACCACACACAAGTGGCACCCTCGGGATGGCCGCCGGGGACAACCGTGCTCCCCGATGTTTCCTTTCGATGGCCGTCGTCCCCACCCGCCCGCTCATGACGGTGTCGACTTCCCCCACGGCGTGCAGGCAGGGGGCGGCACCCTGTCAACGCCTGGCGTACACGCTTCGGGCGGGAGCGGACGCGCTCAGCGGGACGGACGCTGGATGGCGGGATCGGATGGGTGGGGCGCGCAGGCGCCCAGGTGGCGGGCGGGTCGTGGGCAGCGTCGGCCGCCGTCGAGCGGACGGTCGCAGTAGACCCGGTGCCGTACGCCCTGCTCGTCCTCGTACGACACGGTGGCCTCGGCCCGATCCACGTCGGCGAGGAAGCTCACCGCCTGAGCGACCGAGCGGGCGAATCGCAGGGCGGCAGCCAGATCGGCGGCGACCACCGGCAGATGCGCCACGAACCGTTGCCGTTCCCCGCTCACGGACGCTCCCCCGGTCACGGACGCTCCCCCGGTCACGGACGCTCCCCCGGTCACGGACGCTCCCCCGGTCACGGAAGCTCCCGCGGTCACGGACGCTTCCGCGCTCATCGGTGCAGCCTCGGCGCGAAGCGGGACTGCCAACTCCGCAGCGCCCGCTTGATCCGGACGTTCTCCTCGACCGTGTACGCCGGCTCGCGCCGGGCGGCGGCCAGCTCACCGGCCACCCGGCGCAGGAACGCGTACACCTCCGAGGGGTCCAGCCCGTCACGTCGTACGCTGCGGAACTGCCGCTCGCGTACCTGGCCGGCGGTCAACGGCCGGTCCGCCCCCGAGCGGTACCACCCCTCGTTCGGCGACCGCCGTCGGCCGGGTCGCGCCGTGGGCCGGCGCTCGGATGGTGGTACGTGCCGGTGGTCGGGAGGCGGCATCGGCCGGCGGTCGGGGGGCGGCGCGTGCCGGTGGTCGGGTGGCCGCGCGGAGCGGTGATCGTCTCGTGGCCGGAACAGTCTGCCCAGGATGTTCATTCGCCCTCCGTCTCTTCGCCGTGGTAACCGTCGTCGACGGGTCACGGCGCGTCCCTGGCGCGTGCGCAGTGGAAGGCGGCCCGGCCAGCAGAAAGGGGATGCGGGCCGGGCCGCCGGCTTCCGTGATCGCAACCTTCGACGGCGGTACGTCCACGGAGCCCACTGGGGTTGTCCAGCCTCCAGGGCTTTGCCGAACCAACCGGAGCCGGACACCCACGACCCACCCAAAATGCTTGTGTAGGCCAACCCGGAAAGTAGCGACACCACCGCTTATTGCAGTTACTGGCGTAAGTCCGGCATGATCGAGGATGCCGGACCAACCGGAGCCTTCACCATGCCCACAGCAGAACCCCCATACCGCCTGATCGCCAACGAGCTCACCGCGAGAATCAAGAGCGGCGGGCTGAAGCCCGGCGACAAGCTCCCGTCCACGCGGGAGCTGGCCGAGGCGTACCAGGTCCACATGAACACGGCCTCGCGCGCACTCTCCCTGCTGCACGACCGGGATTTGATCACTGGCCAGTCGGGGCGCGGCACCTTCGTCGCTCAACACCCTGGGCAGTAGTCAGCTCACCTGGATCTTGGACACTTGCCGTCGATATGCGACGGCAAGTGTCCAAGATCCAGCATGTCGATCGGTCCACCCGGGAGGCGACCGGGAACAGGGCGGCTGGAGTCGTCCGACATGCCCACCGCAGAGGCCCCGTACCGCCAGATCACCAGATCACGAGATCACCGCGAAGATCGAGAGCGGCGAGTTGCGGCCGGGCGACAAGCTCCCGACCACCCGCGAGCTGGCCAACGCGTCGAGCTCGTCGGGGCCGCCCTGGCGGTCGGGCATCCGCGCGGCGTCGCGGTGGGTGAGGTCGTCGCTGGTACGGGACCTGTCGAGGAAGCGGCGCAGGGCGTTCTCCCCGGCTGTCCATCAGTACGATCTCGTGGAAATCGGCGCCCACCTCGTACGCGACTCGTTCCGCCTGCTCGATGAACCCGGGGCGGGTCAGCAGTTGCGGGACGATCACGTCGTGCCCGTTCGGCAGGTCGGCCCGGGCGGCGGCCAGCGCGACCGCGCGGGCCAGCAGTCCGGCGGGGCCGGCGTGGTCACGCCAACCGCCGATCAGGTCCCGGATCCGGTCGACGTCCAGGTCGAGCGCGAGCGGATGATCCTCGACGTACCTGCGGGCCAGCGTCGACTTGCCGCATGCGGGCGGTCCGTTCAGCACGATCAGCCGGGCACCGGCCCAGTGCAGTTACCCGCGGACCCGGTGGGGGCGCATGGACGGGGCAGCTCGACAGCGTCCGCCCACCCACACCATCCCGGCCCGACCCGGCCCGGCCACCATCACGGCCCGACCCGGCCCACCCACCATCCCGGCCCACACCGCCCCGACCCGGCCCACACCGACCCGGCCCACCCCGGCCCGGCCCGGTTCGTTCGGTTCGGGCGTGACGGTGGCGGGAACGCCGCGACGGTCAGGGAAGCCACGACGGTTGCCGGAAGTCCGCCGGGAAAGGCCGGAAGAGCGCGCTGATCCGCGTCAACGGCGGACGACGAGGAAGATGAGCAGCCCCACCAGGGCAATGACGATGAACGCGCCGAGCAGCGGCGCCGGGATGGCGCTTTCGGCAGTGCCGATGGCGAACAGGTCCAGGTGGCTCCCGTCGTCGACAGTGGACGCATGGCGTGGTCACCCGGACCGGTGGAAGACAGTCTGGCGTCACCCATCGCATCCGTCCCGACACTTCTTGTGATCATGCGCGGACCCCGCTACGTTATATCGAGATTTATCAATTAAAGGGAGGGCGGATGTCGGGTGACAGGCTCCCGAGGATGGGGTGGGTGGCGCTGGTCGCGGTCGCGTCGCTGGTGGTGACCGGTGGGCTCTGCCGCTCGGCGTCGGCCGAGGTGACACCACTGGACCACTGCACGTCGGTGGACGGCGGCGAGCTCGTCTACGACGACTTCACCAGGTACGACGCCTCCCTGTCGCACGCGGTCAACCAGTGGAACGCGCTGAGCCCGATCACCGTCCGACCCGACGACGCCTTCACGTACGCCGACGTCGACGTCTCCGACTACACGTCGACAAGCGACAGCCGGGCCGGGTGGTTCGACTGCAGCAGCGGGGCCGACGAGCTGAAGCTGAACACGCACTGGATGGACGACTACAACACCTCGCAGCGGCACGCCGTCGTCACCCACGAGCTCGGGCACGCGCTGAAGCTCGGCCACGGGCCGGAGGCCGCCGTCATGGACCCCTGCCCGGCCTGCTACAACCCGAACATGAGCAACAACCTCCAGCCCTGGGACGTCACCTCGTACCACGCCGTGTGGGGGTACTGAACATGCCTCGTCGCCTGGTCAAGGCGCTGGTCGTGGGTCTCGTCGCCGGCGCGCTGGCGGTCGGGGGGTGGGCCACGCTGGGCGGGACGTGGCGGTCCGCCGGGGCCGGTGGGATCCACGTCGTGCACTCCTCGTACGCCTTCGACGTGCACGACGACGCCAAGGTCGCCGGGTTCGCCGACTACGTCGTGGTGGGCACCGTCGAGCGCGTCGCCGAGGTGCAGGAACGGCACGGCGGCACCCCGTACACCGTCTTCGACGTGCGGGTCCGGCAGACCCTCAAGGGCCGGCCCGTACGCACGCTGCGGGTCACCCAGCTCGGCGGCACGCTCGGCGACGAGACCTGGCGGGTGGCGGGTGAGCCGCTGCTGGAGACCGGCACGACGTACGTGCTGGCCGCCCGCACCGAACGCGGACGCGGCACCCACCAACTGGTGGGCGGCGCCGACTTCCCGGTGGTGGACGAGACGGCGGTGACGGCTGGCGCCTCCCGTCCGGTCGCCGAGTGGCGGCGCAACGTCGCCGACCAGCGTTGGCCCGAGGAGCTTCCCCCCGCCCACTGAGCCGAGGCGGGGCTGGCCCGCCACCCGGGCGGCGGGTGGCGGGCCAGCGGAGAGGAAAGCCCGGTCAGCGCGAGCGGCCCGGGGAGGAACGGCAGCTCGGGCAGGAACGGCAGCTCAGGGGAGGAACGGCAGCTCAGGCAGAAACGGCCGCTCAGGCGAGGCCGGCGCGGGCGGCGACGGCGGTGTCCGGGTGGTCGGCGAAGACGCCGTCCAGGCCGAGCTGGTAGAACAGCTCGTACTCGGCGGTGATGTCGCCGCGGGCGTTCGGGTCGGCGCCGGCACGGAAGTCGGCGGGGAGGAACTGGTTCTCCGCGCGGAACGTCCAGGCGTGCACGATCAGTTTCTCCCGGTGCGCGTCCCGGACCAGGGTGGTCGGGGCGAGCAGCTTCCCGGCGGCGTCCCGGGGCACGATCAGATTCTTGTTCGCGCCGATGCCGTCGGCGTACCCGGCGATCCACCGCAGCCCGGCCGGCGTGGCCAGGTCGGCGTAGGTGCGCGGGTCACCGGCGGCGGTGAAGTCGTACGGGCGGCCGGAGGCGTCGAGGAGCTGGGCCAGCGGCACGTCGATCATGCGGTCGAGCTTGCGGAGGTTTGCCGTCTCGAAGGACTGGATGATCACCGGCGAGTTCCGCCTGGTCAGCTTGTTGGCGCGGAGCACCGCGACCAGCGGCTCCTCCAGCGGCAACCCGATCGACTGGAAGTAGGTGGGGTGCTTGGTCTCCGGGTAGACGCCGATCGTCCGGCCCCGCTTGCGGCCCTCTTCGCGGGCCAGGTCGACGACCTCCTGGAAGGTGGGCACCAGGAACTGCCCGTCGTACGCGGTGTTCGTCACCCGGACCTGCGGCAGCCGCTCCTTGGCCCGCAGGGTACGCAGCTCGGCGAGCGTGAAGTCCTCGGTGAACCAGCCGGTCACCCGCACCCCGTCGATGGTCCTGGTCGCCTGGCGGGCGGCGAACTCGGGGCGGGCCGCCACGTCGGTGGTGCCGGAGATCTC